>NZ_JH470351.1:169670-194264 GCF_000239715.1 Actinomyces sp. oral taxon 849 str. F0330
GGGCTCTGGGCGCCGGCGAGCGGCCTCTGGCGATGGCCGACCGTGAGGACCTCCTCCAGCGCTGCGTGACGGCGCTGTCCCGCCCCGGCGTCAACGGCTTCCTCGGAACCGCCGAGATCATCGAGGACCTGGCGCTCCTGGGCGCCCTGGACGGAAAGCTCGTGTGGGGCTCGATGAACCGGATCGGCCTCCAGGGGGCCTCCTTCGAGATGGACGACCGCTTCGGCGCCTACGACGCCGAGGGTATCGAAGCCTCCCACCTCGACGGCGGCAAGATGC
This sequence comes from Actinomyces sp. oral taxon 849 str. F0330, assembly GCF_000239715.1. Lineage (NCBI taxonomy): Bacteria > Bacillati > Actinomycetota > Actinomycetes > Actinomycetales > Actinomycetaceae > Actinomyces > Actinomyces sp. oral taxon 849. The sequence goes on from NZ_JH470351.1 coordinate 169,950, forward strand.
TCACCCGCATCAACTACGCCGACCCCGCCAGCGCCGCGACCCTGAAGGCCAGTGCCGAGGCCATCGACTCCCTGTCCGAGCGCGGGCTGAACGCCATGATCGAGCCTTTCATCTCCCGGTGGGAGGACGGGCGCATCGTCAACGACCTCAGCGAGGATGCGGTCATCCGCTCCATCTGCATCGCCCAGGCACTGGGCCGCAGCTCAGCCCGCACCTGGCTCAAGCTGCCCTGCGTGAGCGAGCCCGCATCGATGCGACGGGTCATGGCCTCCACCTCTCTGCCCAGCCTTATCCTGGGCGGCGAGGTCTCCGCCGACCCCGAGGCCACCCGGGCCTCCTGGGCGGCTGCCCTCGAGCTGCCGGGCGTCAGAGGCCTGGTCGTGGGCCGCTCCCTGCTCTACCCCCGCAACGACGACGTCGAAGCGGCCGTCGACGCCGCCGTCGCCCTGCTGTGAGCGCCTGACGCACTCGGAGGGCCGGACGCCCCGCGCTTCGCCGATCGGCCCCGACCGAGCCGCACATACGAGACAATCCGCACCAGTACCAGGAGCCAAAGGAGCACCACCATGGGTCACACCGACCACCCCGCCCAGCCCGAGACGTCGGGCCAGTCCCGCTACGTCATCCGTGCCGGCGAGCTCGCCCACGACACCTACGAGCTGGACCTGACCCCCGAGCGGGCCGGCTGGGAATGGTCCTCCCTGCGGGTGGTGGCGCTCGCCCCCGGGGGCAGTCTGACCGTGCCCGCCGGAGAGCACGAGTACCTCGTCCTGCCCCTGTCCGGGGGCTGCAGCGTCCAGGCCGGTGGCGAGCGCTTCGAGATCGCCGGGCGCGACTCGGTCTTCACCGACATCACCGACTACGTCTACGTCCCCCGCCGCACCGAGGCGACCCTCACCAGCGCCGGGGGCGCCCGCATCGCCCTGCCCGGGGCCAAGGCCACCGCCGACAAGCCGCTGCGCTACTGCCCGCGCTCCGAGGTCGGCACCGGCCTGCGCGGTGCCGGCCCCTCCTCGCGCCAGGTCAACAACTACGCCCTGGGCAACGAGGTGGAGACCTCCCACCTGCTGGCCTGCGAGGTCCTCACCCCGGGGGGCAACTGGTCCTCCTACCCGCCCCACAAGCACGACGAGCACACCGAGGTCGAGCGGGTCCTGGAGGAGATCTACTACTACGAGGTCCGCTCCGGCCAGGGCGACGCCGAGGGTTTCGCTCTCCAGCGCATCTACCCCTCGCCCGGCCACGACATCGACGTGTGCACCGAGGTGCGCGGCGGCGACGTCGTCGTCATGCCCTACGGCTACCACGGGCCCTCCGTGGCCGCCCCCGGCTACGACCTCTACTACCTCAATGTCATGGCCGGTCCCGCCGAGGACTCCGTGTGGCTCATGACCGACGATCCCCACCACACCTGGGTGCGCCAGACCTGGGAGGGTCAGGAAGTCGACCCGCGCCTGCCCATGACCCCCATGAACGACGAGAAGAACGACTAGTCGCCCGCCTTTCGATCCCACCACCCGAGCACCCGAGAAGAGCAGAGAAGAACCACGATGAGCAACGAAGCCTACGCCGGCACGATCCGCCTGACGGTCGCCCAGGCCACCATCCGTTTCCTGTCCAATCAATACTCCGAGCGCGACGGCGTCGAGCAGCGCCTCATCGCCGGCGCCTTCGGCATCTTCGGCCACGGCAACGTGGCCGGCATCGGCCAGGCCCTCCTGCAGAATGAGATCGCCCGCGCCGACGGCGAACAGGAGATGCCCTACATCATGCCCCGCAATGAGCAGGGGCAGGTGCACGCGGCCGCCGCCTTCGCCAAGACCACCAACCGCCTCCAGACCTACATGTGCACGGCCTCCATCGGCCCGGGCTCCCTCAACATGGTCACCGGTGCCGCCCTGGCCACCACCAACCGCCTGCCGGTGCTGCTGTTCCCCTCCGACCAGTTCGCCACCCGCGTCCCCGACCCCGTGCTCCAGCAGCTGGAGGACCCCACCAGTCTGGATGTGAGCGTCAACGACGCCTTCCGGCCGGTCTCGCGCTTCTTCGACCGCATCAACCGCCCCGAGCAGCTCATCCCCTCGCTGCTGAGCGCCATGCGCGTCCTCACCGACCCCGCCGAGACCGGCGCAGTGACCATCGCCATGCCCCAGGACGTCCAGGCCGAGGCCTTCGACTGGCCCGTGGAGTTCTTCCGCAAGCGCGTGTGGCACGTGCGCCGCCCGGTGCCCGAACCCGCTGCCCTTCAGCGCGCCGTCGCCCTCATCAAGTCCGCCAAGCGGCCCCTCATCATCGCCGGCGGAGGCACCATCTACGCCGGCGCCAGTGACGAGCTGCGTGCCCTGGCCACCGCCACCGGCATTCCGGTGGGCGACACCCAGGCCGGCAAGGGCGCCATCAACTTCGACCACCCCGGCGCCGTGGGCGGCGTGGGATCCACCGGCTGCGACTCCGGCAACCACATCGCCGACAAGGCCGACCTCATCATCGGCGTGGGCACCCGCTACTCCGACTTCACCACGGCCTCCAAGACCCAGTTCAAGAACCCCGACGTGAAGTTCGTGAACATCAACGTCGCCCCCTTCGACGCCGCCAAGGAGAGTGCCGAGATGGTGGTGGCCGACGCCCGCGAGGCCCTGTCGGCCCTCACCGAGGCGCTCGCGGACTACCACGTCGATGAGGTCTACTCCGCCGAGATCACCGCAGAGAAGGAGGCCTGGCTCAAGGCCACCGAGCGCTGCTACCACCTGAACCACGGACCCCTGCCCGCCCAGACCGAGGTCTTCGGCGCCCTCAACGAGCTCATGGGGGAGGAGGACGTCGTCATCAACGCTGCTGGCTCCATGCCCGGCGACCTCCAGGCCCTGTGGCAGGCCCGCAGCCCGCTGCAGTACCACGTGGAGTACGCCTTCTCTTGCATGGGCTACGAGGTTCCCGCCGCGATGGGCGTCAAGCTCGCCCGACCCGAGGCCGAGGTGGTCTCCATCGTGGGCGACGGCACCTACCAGATGCTCCCCATGGAGCTGGCTACCGTGGTCCAGGAGAACATCAAGGTCATCTACGTCCTGCTGCAGAACTACGGCTTCTGCTCCATCGGCGCCCTGTCGGAGTCCCGCGGCTCCCAGCGCTTCGGCACCAAGTACCGCCAGCGCGGCGAGAGCAGCCACCTGGCCGACGAGCAGGTCATCGACGGCGTCAACATCGCCGTTAACGCCCGCTCCTGGGGATTGGATGTCCTCGAGGTCCACACCATCGAGGAGTTCAAGGAGGCCTACCGCCAGGCCGAGGCCTCCGATCGTCCCACGATGATCCACATCGAGACCGACCTCTACGGTCCCAACCCGCCCGGGTCGAGCTGGTGGGACGTCCCGGTCTCGGGCGTCTCCGCCCTGGAGTCCACCCAGCGCGCCTACGAGGACTACCAGCGCGACCGCAAGCCCCAGCGTCACTACCTGTAAGGGCACTCACTACCTGGCTACCTGGAGGGATCGCAGGTAGGACGCGGAAAGGCGTGCAGCTCCAGCGCCAACCGCAACGGCGGGGTCCACGGCAATCAAAGCCGTGGACCCCGCCGTCCGCCTCGGTACGCGTACGTAAGCTTCTGGCTGGGGCCTCGGTGTCGTCGGGGGCGCAGGGGAGACCCGAGAAGATCACGATGTGGCCAACACCCCCATTATGTTCTGACAAAATGGCGATATCTGCCGCCTAGGACGTTAGGCTGGGGGCACATGCAAGGTGCTGGGCGCCCGACCAGTCCGCCTCTAAGACCTTGGTCGGGGTTGTGTCCGGTCGACCCCATAGGCGGGGACGGGCCCGCGAAACCGACAATCAGGAGTCGATAACGATGAGAACGATTGCGCACTGGATCGACGGAAAGCCCTATGAGGGCACTCCGATCGGCCGTTTCGCCGTCGAGAACCCGGGAACCGGTGAGGTTGAGGCCGAGCTGCTCCAGGCCTCCGACGCCGACCTTGACCACGCCGTTGAGGTGGCTCGCCGCGCACAGAAGGAGTGGGCCAAGGTCTCCCTGGCCAAGCGCACGGAGATCATATTCCGCATGCGCCAGCTGGTCCTGGACCACCAGGACGAGATGGCTAGGTTGATCGTGGCCGAGCACGGCAAGAACTACTCCGACGCCGTCGGCGAGATCCAACGCGGCCGCGAGACCCTCGACTTCGCCACCGCCATCAACGTGGCCCTCAAGGGCGAGTTCTCCTCCGGCATCTCCACCGGCGTGGACATCCACACCCTGCGCCAGCCGGTCGGCGTCGTCGCCGGCATCTGCCCCTTCAATTTCCCGGCCATGGTGCCCATGTGGATGCACCCCATCGCCATCGCCACTGGTAACGCCTTCGTGCTCAAGCCGGCCTCGGCCACCCCCTCGGCGGCGCTGCTGACGGCCGAGCTCTACAAGGAGGCCGGCCTGCCCGACGGCGTCTTCAATGTCGTCTCCGGCAACCGCACCATGGTCTCCAAGGTCCTCGAGCACCCCGGCATCGACGCGATTTCCTTCGTGGGCTCCACCCCGGTGGCCCACATCGTCCAGAACACCGGCGTCACCCACGGCAAGCGCGTCCAGGCCCTGGGTGGAGCCAACAACCACGCCATCGTCATGCCCGACTCTGACCTGGATTTCGCCGCCCAGCACATCTCCGCTGCCGCCTTCGGGGCCGCCGGCGAGCGCTGCATGGCCCTGCCCGTGGTCGTGGCCGTGGGCGGTTGCGGGCCGGACCTGGCTCGCCGTGTCAAGGCCCACGCCGAGAAGATCAAGGTCGGCTACGGCATGGACGAGGGCGTCGAGATGGGTCCGGTCATCGACGCCAAGTCCAAGGAGTTCATCACCGGTCTCATCGACGACGCCGAGTCCCGGGGCGCCGAGATCGTCCTCGACGGTCGTCCGCTGGTGATCCCCGGTCACGAGAAGGGCCACTTCCTCGGCCCGACCATCGTGGACAACGTCCCCCTGGAGTCCTCGCTCTACACCGAGGAGGTCTTCGGACCGGTGCTCGCGATCGTCCACGCCGACACCTACGAGGAGGCCATCAAGCAGGTCAACTCCTCGCCCTTCGGCAACGGCGCGGCCATCTTCACCAACGACGGCGGCGTGGCACGCCGCTTCGAGCTCGACGTCGAGGCCGGCATGGTCGGCATCAACGTGCCGATCCCGACGCCGGTGGCCTACTACTCCTTCGGCGGATGGAAGGAGTCGCTCCTGGGCGACACCCACATCCACGGTCCCGAGGGCGTGCGGTTCTACACCCGCGCCAAGGCGATCACCAGCCGCTGGCCCTCGGAGAAGACCTACGCCGCGACTATGTCCTTCCAGCGCGAGGAGTAGGCGCAACCGCTCCGCCACCCATCGCTGCGGACGCACCACAGGCCTCAAAGACTGACCCTGCAGGGTCAGTCTTTGAGGCCTGTGGTGCGTCCGCGTGCTGTAGCGGAAAGGGGGCGGCTGGCTGGGGGTACTTGTCTCATCCGCCAAAGGTCAGACATCTTTGTTAGTACAAAGTCCTAGGCGTTCGGCCTGCGGGGGAGTACAGTGGGTGTCACATCCGAAACGATTCGGAGATCGCCTCACGAAGGAGACAACGATGTCCAAAGCCGTCAACACCAACGACCCCAAGTACTCCAAGCTCACCATCGGCGTCTGCCCTGACCAGTGGGGCGTCTGGTTCCCCGAGGACCCCAAGCAGATGGACCCCCGTCAGGCCTGGGAGGAGATGGCCGAGGCTGGCTTCGAGGTCATCGAGACCGGCCCCTTCGGCTACTTCCCGACCGACCCCAAGGAGCTCCAGAAGTGGTGCGACGAGTTCGGCATGAGGGTGGTGGCCGGTACCGGCTGGGGCATCCTGCACAAGCAGGAGGCCTGGGAGACCACACTCAAGACCTTCCGCGCCATCGCCGAAACCCATGCCGCCGTCGGCGCCGAATACATCGTCCACCTGCCCCCGCTCTACCGCGACGACAAGACCTGGGAGTGGACCGACGACCGCGTCCTGTCCGACGACGCCTGGAAGCTCTACGTCGAGCACGCCAATGCCCTGGGTCGGATGCTCCTGGACGAGTACGGCCTCAAGATGGTCCTCCACCCCCACGGCGACTCCCACATCGAGACCCCCGAGGAGATCGCCCGCATCTTCGACGCCACCGACCCGACCTATGTCAACCTGTGTCTGGACTCCGGGCACGTCGTCTACGGCGGCGACCCGGTCGAGCTGTGCCGGAAGTACCCTGAGCGCATCACCTACGTCCACATCAAGGCCTTCGACGAGGACATCACCCGCGAGGCCCACGAGAAGGACTGGCCCTTCGGTGAGGCCGTCACCAAGGGCGCCTCGGTCTGCCCGCCCGCCGGCCTGCCCGAGATGCACGAGTTCGTCGACGCCCTGGCGGCCCTGGACAAGCCGATCTACGCGATCTGCGAGCAGGACTGCTACCCCTGCGACCCCTCCTTCCCCAAGCAGAACGCCATCAACATGCGCAAGTACCTGGCCGAGTGCGGCCTGGGACTGGCCTGAGGCCTCCTGCCACTCGACTTGGCCGACCTATTACTGACCCCACCTCAACGAGGAGACACATCATGACTGTACGCATCGGACTCATCGGCGCCGGCGGCATGGGCCGTGCCCACCTGGCCCGCATTGCGGGTGTCCTGTCCGGCGGCGAGATCGTCGCCGTGGCCGACATCAACCACGACGCCGCGGTCTCGGCCGCGGAGCCCTATGGTGCCAAGGCCTATGACAGCGCCGATGAGCTCATCAACGATCCGAACGTCGACGCCGTCCTCATCGCCACCTTCGGCAAGGTCCACGCCCCCGACGTCATCAAGGCCATCGAGGCCGGCAAGTACGTCCTGTGCGAGAAGCCCTTGGCCACCACCGCCGAGGACTGCATCGCCATCATGGAGGCCGAGCAGAAGGCCGGCAAGAAGCTCGTCACCGTGGGCTTCATGCGCCGCTTCGACGTCGCCTACAACGAGATGAAGAAGGTTCTTGACGACGGCGAGAACGGCCAGGCCCTCCTGGTCCACAACCGTCACCGCAACCCCACCGTGCCGGAGTCCTACACCTCGCGCATGGCCATCGACGACACGGCGATCCACGAGATCGACACGATGCGCTGGCTCCTGGGCGAGGAAATCGTCAAGGTGCGCGTCGAGCGCCCCAAGTCGACTACTCACCGCTTTGACCACCTCATCGACCCGGTCGTCGTCGTCATGTACACCGAGTCCGGCGTGCGCATCGATGACGAAGTTAACGTCAACCTGCAGTACGCCTACTCCATCGAGTGCAAGCTCGTGCTGGAGACCGCCGCGTTGAGGCTGGGCGACCAGGAGCGGATCCACATCCGCGACATCCACGGCGACCGCAACGCCATGTGCCAGTCGCACATCGACCGCTTCGAGGCCGCCTTCAACCGCGAGGTGCAGGAGTGGATCAACGCCGTGGCCCGCGATGAGCACACCGGCTCGACCTCCTGGGACGGCTACGCGGCCACCTCCGTGGTCGACGCGGCGGTTGCCTCGCTGGAGGACGAGTCCTCGCCGATGGTCGACGTCAAGCTCATCGCCAAGCCCGCCTTCTACGCCTGACAAGCCTCCCCGTCGTCGTCTCTCCTGGCGCACGGCTGCTGCCGGGGCGCTCGCGATTGCTGCGTGTTCGCCAGCGCTCCGGCAAGCTCACCGGACAGACGGCGACGGGGTCCGTCCACCTCGTTCGTCCCGGGAGGCGCTCGGTCCCGCCGCCCGGGACGACGACTATTCGGCGGCAGGAAGGGGAACTCCCGGACGTCGTCGCAACGATTGAAAACTGCCGCCCTCAACCACTTCCCCCGACGCAATTGTCATGACATTATGGGTGTTGTCGACATGGCCGTCGGCACCTGAGAGGAGACCTCCTTGGTAGACATCGCCCTTGACCCGAACATGTACTACCGCACCATGTCCACGGTGCGCACGCTCTACAAGGCCGCCGAGCTGGGCTTCGAGTACGTCGAGCTCTCGCCCAACGCGGACTTCCACTTCTGGCACCACCGTCCCGCCGCCGACGACGCCTTCGTCGCCGAACTCAACAAGGCGCAGAAGGAGACGGGCGTGAAGGTGCGCACCCTCAACCCCGTCTTCAACTGGTCCTCGCCCGACGAGGAGGAGCGGTGCGCCCAGGTGTCCAACTGGCGGCGCCTGCTCGAGCTCGCCGACCAGATCGACGTCCGGGAGATCACCTCGGAGTTCTCCGGGGACCGCAACCAGGCTCGCCGCAGTGAGGAGCAATGGTTCCGTTCCATCGAAGAACTCATCCCCGACTTCGAGCGCTACGGCATCCGCCTCAACATGGAGGCCCACCCCTACGACTTCGTCGAGCTGCACGACCCGGCCCTGAACCTCGTGCGCGCGGTCAACAAGGACTGGATCGGATACGAGTTCTGCTGCCCGCACGCCTTCCACCTCTCCGACGGCGCTGGTGACGTCGAGCGCATGATCCGCACCGCTCACGAGGCCGGCAAGCTGCGCGAGGTCCACATCGCCGACGGCTTCAACCACCGTGCCAACGACGGCAACCGCTACATCATCAACCCGCCTGGCGCTGATGTCACCGTCCACCAGCACAACGAGGTCGGCAACGGTGAAGTCGACTGGGACGCCGTCTTCTCCACGCTGCGAGACATCGGCTTCGACGGTGTGCTCTCCGTGTGCGTCTTCGGCTGGCACGAGCACGCCGATGACATCAACCGCCGAGTGCTGGCCCGGCTCCATGAGGAGCTCGGCTGACCCTCATCGGTTCTCTCCGTTCACTATGAGGACCGCCCATGCTGCCGGCTCCCGCTCCTGCGCTGCGGGGCGGTGACCGGCGGACCGGGACTCTCGGTCCATCCAGCAGCGCCTTTTTCGCCTCCGCCAACGACGGCGGACGACCCAAGGAGTTCCATCCATGTCCACACCATTGAATTCTGCGGCGCAGTACACGCCGGAGAAGATTCAGGAGCTGGTCGACCAGACTCCCGCCTCGGGTCCGAAGCGCTCGCTCGGACTCATCGCCCTGGTCGCCACCCTCGGCTCGCTGCTCTTCGGCTACGACACCGGAGTGATCTCGGCCGCGCTGCCGTATATGTACCTGCCTCACGACGCCAGCGGCCTTCAGATCAACTCGGTGGAGGAAGGTCTCGTAGGGACCTTCCTGTGCCTGGGCGCCGCGTTGGGTGCCTCGGTCGGCGGCAAGCTTTCCGACAAGTACGGGCGTCGCCACAACATCACGCTCCTGGCCGCCGTCTTCTTCTTCGGCGCACTGGGGTGCACCTTCTCGCCGAACATCTGGATCCTCTACTTCTTCCGCATCGTCCTGGGCTTCGCGGTCGGCGGCGCCTCGGCGACGGTCCCGGTCTTCCTCGGTGAGACGGCCCCCAAGCGCATCCGCGGAACGCTCGTGGCCGTGGACCAGATGATGATCGTCTTCGGTCAGTTCCTCGCCTTCTCGATGAACGCGGTCCTGACCCAGATCCACGGTGGTCCGGAGGTCACCGTCGCCAAAGACGTCGTCAACAATTCCGGCGAGGTTGTCGCTAAAGCGGGCGAGACCGTTTCCTGGGAGTCGGTCCAACACCTGGCCAACGTCGCCGTCGAGTCCGGTAACGGTACGACCTGGCGCTACATGCTTGTGCTGGCCTCGCTGCCGGCCATCGCGCTGTGGATCGGGATCCGTCTCATGCCGGAGTCCTCGCGCTGGTACGTCGCCAAATTGCGTATCGCCGAGGCCATCGGAGCTCTCAAGCGCGTGCGCGATGAGTCCAAGGACGGCCCCATCGCCGACGAGATCGACGAGATGCTCGAGGTCCAGCGCAGGGAGGCCAGCCAGGAAAAGTGGGGCCTGGCCCAGATCCTCGGCGTCAAGTGGACCCGGCACCTGCTCATCATCGGCATTATCCTGGGCCTGGCGGATCAACTCACCGGTATCAACACGGCCATGTACTACACGCCCAAGGTGCTCTCCGCGGCAGGTCTGCCCATGAGCGACGCGATCTCCCTCAACGTCGTCTCCGGATTCATCTCCTTCGTGGGATCGGCGGTCGGCCTGTGGCTGGTCACCAAGTTCGCCCGCCGGCACGTGGGCATCTACCAGGAGGCCAGCATCGTGGTCTCCCTGGGGCTCCTGGCCGCGGTCTTCTTCTTCCTCATCCAGCCCTATCAGGATGCCGACGGCAACATCAAGGGCGCTCCCACCTTCGCCCCCTACCTGGTGCTGCTCATCGTCTCCCTGTTCGTCTTCGCCAAGCAGTCCGGAACGGTCACCTGGGTCCTTGTGGCGGAGATCTTCCCCGCCAAGGTCCGCGGCACGGCCATGGGGCTGGCGGTAGGCGCTCTGTGGATCGCCAACGCGATCGTCGCCCTGGTCTTCCCCATCATGATGGAGAAGCTCGGTGGAGCGGGCACCTACCTCATCTTCTGTCTCATCAACGTGTTGTCTCTCATCTTCTACATGAAGTACGTGCCCGAGACGAAGTACCACTCCCTGGAGGAGCTCGAGGAGCGCTTCGAGAAGGAGTACAGCTGACTCACTCGGTCAGGGGGCTGAGACAGTGTTGACTCGGTGACAGGACGTCGGGTTGGTGGGCCCGCCAGGAGCGGATTGAAGCCGACCGCCCGGTTCTGACACACTGTCTCAGCTCCCGTCCGACGTCGTCAGCGTCAGCTGATGCCATATCTGAACAGACATCTACACACAATGCCGCCCATGACGTACACGGTGACCGGTCCATGACCCCGCATCCGCCGCGCAGCGCGCCACCCGCCCCGGTTCGCCTCAGGCTGTACGCATGGGCGGTAGGCCTGTTCCTGGGGGCCCTTGAAGGGGTTCTCGCCATCGGGGTCGCGGGTGCCCGCGGAGGCGCCCTGCCGCTCGTCGGCGTCGTCGGTGCGGCAATGGTTCTGGGGACCGTCGCCGGCAGGCCCCTCTCCCGGCACCTGGGCCGCAGACGAACCGGCCTGGTCATGGCCGTGCTGGCCGCGGCGGGAGCGGGAATTGCAGCAGGGCTCGACGGCGTCCCTGTCCTCATCGGAGCCGGGCTCGCGGGTCTGGCCTCGGGCGGGATACTCGTCGTGGCACCACTGGTCTGCCACGAGCTCTCCCTGCGCGGACACAAGCGCCTCATGCCGCAGGTCATGGCCCTCGGGCCCGCCGGAGCGGGCGTGGTGGCACTAGCGGCCTGGTGGAGTCCAGTGCGAGTACCCGCTGCTTGGGGGGTACTCGGGGGCGCCGCGCTGATCTACCTGGTCTGCGTCCTGCGTCTTCCCGAGAGTCCGGTCTGGCTTGTGGGGCAGTGCCGGGATGTCGAGGCCTTTGAGGCGCTGCGCCGTCTGCACGGAACCCTGGAGGCCTCCGTGGCTATCGACTGGACCCGCCTGGATGCCGAGATGCTGGCCGAGCAGCAGGCACTGACCCCCGCCGACCTGCGGGTGCCCCAGGTGTGTAGCGCCGTGCTGACCGGAGCTGTGCTCATCCTGGCCCAGGAGGCGCCGCTGGGGGCGGCGGCTCTGGTCCTCGCTCCGCTGGTCGTGGCCGATCTCGGCCTCGGTTCGGGTGCGATCGCCGTCAGTGCCATGACCTGGGTAGGGTGGACGTTCCTCGCCCTGGCGCTGGTGACCCGGGTCGAGCGGTTGCGCTTCCTGCGCGTGGTTCTGGGCGCTGTTGTGGCCGTCCTGGGGGCGACCTTCCTGGTCGTCGGTCTGTCTCTCGGGGGAGCGGCGGGCGCCTGGATGATCGTCATCTCATTGACGATCCTCGTGGCCAGTCAGTCGGTGCTGGTCCTGCCGGCCTGCCAGGGGGCGATCGACCCGCGGATCCCGCCGTGGCTGGTTGAGGCCCAGCGAAGAGCCTTGGCGACCGGAGGGGCCCTGGCGCGCGCGGGCGTCCTCATCGCTGCGCTGCTCGTCGTGGTTCATCTCGGGATGTCCGTCCTCTACTGGGCGACTTTCGCGCTGTCGCTGGTCAGCGTTGTCGTCGTGCTCCTGCGGCTGCCGCGGGAACTGAAGGTCTGAGGGCGGGGCGGGTATCAAGGGTACCCGCGACCGGATTCCGAGAATCCGACTTCAGATCTATGATTTGTCAGGACAAATGTCGTAGGGTGGGAGAGCGGCCGGAGGAGGCCGCCCGACGGCCCGACGTCGTCGACATCCGACAGAGAGGCAGCTGAGCATGACGAGCAACGAGGCAGTCCAGACCTCAGAGACAACCGAGTCCATCCCCGAGGCCATTCCTGAAACCATGAAGGCCGCGGTCCTGCGGGACCACGAGGTCGGACTGGAGATCGAGACCCTGCGCACCCCCCGGCCCAAGAGCGGCGAGGTCCTCATCAAGGTGGCCGCCTGCGGGCTGTGCCACTCCGACCTCCACGTCATCGGCGGTGCCATCGCCTTCCCGCTGCCGGCGGTGCTCGGCCACGAGGTCTCCGGCACCATCGTGGAGCTCGGCCCCGGCAACGAGCACACCGGTCTGGAGATTGGGCAGAAGGTGGCGGGGGGCTTCCTCATGCCTTGCGGTCAGTGCGACGCCTGCGCCTCAGGCCGCGACGAGCTGTGCGGGCCCTTCTTCGACCTCAACCGGCTCAAGGGCGTCCTTTACGATGGCACCACCCGCCTGGCCACCCCCGACGGTGAGCCGGTGGCCATGTACTCCATGGGCGGCCTGGCCGAGTACGCCGTCGTCCCCTCCACCGCCGTGGCCCCCGTGCCCGAGACCATCGACATGGTGCCGGCGGCCATCCTGGGCTGCGCCGCCATGACCGGCTACGGGGCCGTGCGCCGCGGCGCCGACCTGCGCTACGGGGAGACCGTCGCCGTGGTCGCCACCGGCGGCGTGGGCACCAACATCGTCCAGATCGCCCGGGCCTTCGGCGCCAGCCAGGTCATCGCCATCGACGTAGACGATGACAAGCTCGCCCCCATGCTCGACTACGGGGCGACTGCCGTGGTCAACTCCGTCACCCAGAACGCCCGCGAGGAGGTCTTCCGTCTCACCGACGGCAAGGGCGTGGACGTCTCCTTCGAGGCGCTGGGCATCCCGGCCACCTGGACCACTGCCCTGGACGTCCTGGCCGATGGCGGCCGCATGGTTCCGATCGGCCTGGGGGCCGGTGTGCAGACCGCCGGAGTGGAGATCAACCGCACCGTGCGCCGCTCGCAGTCGATCCTCGGCTCCTACGGTGCGCGCACCCGCCAGGACCTGCCGGCCGTTGTCGACCTGGCCGACAAGGGCGTCATCAACTACCGCGACGTCGTCTCGCGCCGCCTGCCGCTTGAAGAGGCCGGTGCCGGCTACACCGCGCTGCGCAACCGCGAGATCCAGGGGCGTGCCGTCGTCGACATGTCGCTGTGAGCCCAGGCGGTGAAGTCCCGGGGCTTCACCGTGACCTCCCGTCCTCGCGCCTCCTGCTCGCGCCCTGCTGCTCTGAGTGGGAGGCGCGATGCGTGATCCGAAATCGAGGCGGAGGACGCGTCGTGTCCAAATCGGTGACAAAGGAACCTGTGGCTCGATCAGGCCGCTGATGGAACCGCGGAATCACGCGGTTTCTTATCGGCGGTGTGAGCCTGGATTCCGCCTTTGTATCCGATTTGGACATCTCGGGTGTCGCGGCGGTGTGCCGTCGGCCGCGGAGGGCCTCTGACTGACTATCGTGACCATTGCTAAGAGGAGGAGTCCCGTATGTCCACTGATCTGGAACGCAACAAGGAGAACGTCAAGGCCTTCTACGACCTCATGTTCAACCAGTGCCGGCCGCGCCAGGCGCTGGAGCGATACGCCGGCGACGAGTACCGGCAGCACAACACCCACGTGGCCGACGGCAAGGAGGCCTTCGTCGAGTACTTCGAGCGGATGGCCCGCGACTACCCCGGTAAGAGCGTGGAGTTCGTGCGTGCCTTCGCCGAGGGGGACTACGTCATCCTGCACTGCCACCAGCGGTGGCCGGGGTCGGATGACTACGCGGGTATCGACATCTTCCGTCTCGACGAGCACGGCCGGATCGTTGAGCACTGGGATGTGCTTCAGGTGATCCCGGAGACCTCCGCCAACGACAACGGCATGTTCTGACTCCTGCGCCGGCGCCGCGTGTCAGCTCTGCACCAGAGCCTTCCAGGCCTCGATGCTGGCGGCGATGTCCCCGGGGACAGCGATAGAGCGCTGCGTGATCTGCCGAGGAACCTCCGGTTCCTGGTTGAGGGTGGCGAAGACGGCCGAGGTATTGGCATAGGTCCGCTGCCAGAATGGGAACTTGATGAGCGAGGGCGTGTTCCATCCCACCCCGATCTCCAGGTAGAGGACCCGATCCGACTCGTGCTCGGACAGGAACCGGCGGTATCGATCAGCAACGTCGTGCCAGTGCCCATCCTCCACGAAGGTGCCGTCCACCCGCAGATTCATCGCCGCAGGTTCCCCGCACTTGGGGCATACGGGCAACAATGATGATGGAATGCGCAGGTCCCGCTGCCGCTCCACCATCTCTCGCACGGCTGACTCGTTGGACCACGTCCCGGCGTGGCAGGGGACGGAACACTGCCACAGTCCATAGTCGCCCTGCGTGGCGAACAGACGTGACTCGTCGAAGCCGTTGCGGACGAAGGCATGGTCGACGTTCGTGGTGATGACGAAGTAGCCCGTGTCCCCCAGGCTGTCCAGAATGGTCCTCAGATCCTGATAGAGGGGGAGGATGGGCTCGTTATAGCGGTTGGCCATGATGTGCCGGGACCAGTAGGCCCACCGGTGCTCCGGTGTCGGGAAGGGGTAGAACCCGGAGGAGTACATGTCGGTCAGGCCGAACTCCTCGATGAAGTCAGGGAAGAGGCGTGTGAATCGGGGGCCCGAGTAGGACAGGCCTGCTGCGGCCGACAGACCCGATCCGGCACCGAGAACGACGGCGTCAGCCTGGGAAGCTGCGTCGGCTAGGCGTCGGATCGCCGCCGGCTCCTCAGCGGTCAGGGCCGAGGAGACCGCGATAGATCGATTCGTCGATTGGGTCGAAGACATTGAAGACCACCTTTGTGAGTGACTGGCAGTGGGGAAGGACTTCGCGGACGGTGTGGACCGCGACGGTGGCAGCCTCGGCCTTGGGGTAGCCGAAGACGCCGGTGGAGATGCAGCACAGCGCGATGCTGGTGGCCCGCAGATCCTCGGCAGCGAGCAGGCAGGATTGGTAGGAGGAGGCTAGGAGCGCCTCGTGCTCGGCGGTTGGCTTGCCTTGCACGATCGGCCCGACGGTGTGGATGACGTGAGTGGCCGGCAGGTGGTAGCCACTGGTCACCGTTGCTGTGCCGGTAGATTCGGGGCGGTCCCGAGCGGCCATGATGTCCGCGCACTCCTGGCGCAGCCAGGGGCCTGCGGCCGAGTGGATGGCATTGTCGATGCAGGCGTGCAGCGGCTGGAAACATCCGAGGAGAGTGGAGTTCGCCGCGTTGACGATCGCGTCTGCCCGGACCGTCGTGATGTCGCCGCGCCACAGAGACAGGCGCGGGTCCACCTCCGTTCTCGGCAGGCTGAGGGCGTCGACGGTTTCTCGCTCGGCTGCCTCGGCGGCCAGGAGCCGCTCCAGTGAGACGTTTAGCTCCGCGGGCAGCGGGATCGCGGGTCGCAGGGCGAGCAGGGCCCGCAGTGCCAGCCGGCGCCGACCAGGATCGCTGGCCGAAACGGCGTCTACGAGCTGCTGCGCTTTGGGCTGTTCCTGAACGAGAAGCGCCAATGACGTATCAACGAGGGCGCCGCGTTGCGACTGAGTCAGTGGCGTCGATGTCATGCCCGGTCCTCTCAGCTGGTGCGGAAGAGACGAATAGTTACTTTTATACACTAAGCATCAAGTAGAGAGTAATGAGGCCAGGGCGGGCTCTGTGGCGTCTGTCGTGGGGTGCTTGATCGTCGTCGCACCAGCAGGTGGTGATGTGTTGTGCGTGGCCGGGGGTTTCTGGGCATGAGAAAAGGGGCGCCGCTTTGTGCGGTGCCCCTCGGGTTGCCATGGCTGCGCGGGCTTCCTTGGCCGCGCAGCCTCGTTGTTCTATGCCCTTGCTGGGCTGGGTCCGGGTCCTGCGTTGCTTGTGATGCGTGGTCCGGACCTGGTGGCGGGCTCGGATGAGCTCGTCGGAGTCCTCGACGCTCAGCGGGCCTCGAGAAGGTTGACGCCGGCGTAGATGCCCACGCCCATGGTGATCGCGGCCAGGACGGAGGCGGCGAACATGATGGTCGGGATACCGGTGACGGCGCCGACCACGGCCATGACCATGACCGCGACCATGATGGCGATCATGGCGACGGCGAAGGTGAGGCGGTTGGCCTCGGCCTGGGTGTTGGTGTCGGCGGCCTGAGCGGTGGTGGCGGTCTCGACGGTCTGGGTGGGGTGCTCGGTGATGGTGGCGGTCATGTGAGTGTTCCTCTCGATGTGTGTCGAGCAGGTCCGCCTAACTACCAGTCGTGCGTCCCTGCACGACGGTGTGCAGCCCGTAGGCCGGACGGAGGTTTCTCCGTCGATCAGAACTCTAGGAACGCTCCATCTGATTGTCTAGACAAAGGATCGTGACGTGTGTTGCGTTGGCGACTTGTGGATCACAGGGGATCGCTGGGAGGGCTGTGGTTCGGTTGCAGGCATATGGGCGGATGTGGCGTCATGGAGGGTGTTACTGGTCCTGGTGGGGGTCGGGAAGGTTTGTGTCATGGGTAGTTTTGATCTGGAAACGTGACCTGTGAGGCGGACGTGCGATGTGAACCACTGGTCTAGTCCTCTTGTGTCAACGTCGGAGCCGGGGCGCCAGCGGCCGGCAGGGCGGAAGGCGGCCGGTTGCCGCCCCGGCTATCCTGATCGGGTGACGACCAGCCAGACTTCCCCCAGTGCCGTCGGCCCCGTCCTCGTGGTGGACTTCGGGGCGCAGTACGCCCAGCTCATCGCCCGCCGTGTGCGCGAGGCCGGCGTCTACTCCGAGATCGTGCCTCATTCCATGGACGCTGCCGCCATGCTGGACAAACAGCCCTCGGCCATCATCCTCTCCGGCGGGCCCTCGTCGGTCTATGCCGACGGCGCCCCCTCCGTCGACCCGGCCGTCTTCGACGCCGGGATCCCGGTCCTGGGTATCTGCTACGGCTTCCAGGCCATGGCCCAGGCGCTGGGCGGAACGGTCGGGCGCACCGGCACTCGCGAGTACGGGCACACCCCCGCCCGAGTGGAGGAGGGATCGTGCCTGTTCGCCGGCACCCCGGACGACCAGGTGGTGTGGATGAGCCACGGCGACGCGGTCCAGGCCGCTCCCGAGGGCTTCGCCGTCACCGCCTCCACCTCCCAGACGCCGGTGGCCGCCTTCGAGAACCCGGACCGTCGCCTCTACGGGCTGCAGTGGCACCCCGAGGTGCTCCACTCCGAGCACGGGCAGGCCGCCTTGGTCAACTTCCTGCACAAGGAGGCGGGGCTGCCGGCCACCTGGACGCCGGACAGCATCATCGACGATCAGGTCGCCCGTATCCGCGAGCAGGTGGGCGACGCCCACGTCATCTGCGGACTGAGCGGGGGAGTGGACTCATCCGTGGCCGCAGCCCTCGTCCACCGCGCCATCGGCGACCAGCTCACCTGCATCTTCGTCGACCATGGCCTGCTGCGCGCCGGTGAGCGCGAGCAGGTGGAGCACGACTACGCCGAGGGCATGGGCATCCGCGTCATCACGGTTGACGAGACCGAGCGCTTCCTGAGCGCCCTGGCTGGCGTCACCGAGCCGGAGGCCAAGCGCAAGATCATCGGCCGGGAGTTCATCCGCTCCTTCGAGGCCGCCCAGCGTCGGGTGATCGAGGCCGTGGGCGCCGAGGGTGGCGAGATCCGCTTCCTGGTCCAGGGGACTCTCTATCCCGACGTCGTCGAGTCCGGTGGGGGAGAGGGTGCCGCCAACATCAAGAGCCACCACAACGTGGGAGGCCTGCCCGAGGACCTCGACTTCGAGCTCATCGAGCCGCTGCGCGAGCTGTTCAAGGATGAGGTGCGTGCCATCGGCCGCGAGCTGGGAGTGCCGGAGAAGATCGTCGCCCGCCAGCCCTTCCCTGGGCCGGGGCTGGGCATCCGCGTCATCGGCGAGGTGACGGCCGAGAACCTGCGCGTTTTACGGGCCGCCGACGCCATCGCCCGTGAGGAGCTCACTGCCGCCGGGCTCGACGACGAAATCTGGCAGTGCCCGGTGGTGCTGCTGGCCGACGTGCGCTCCGTGGGCGTCCAGGGCGACGGACGCACCTACGGTCATCCCATCGTTCTGCGGCCGGTCAGTAGTGAGGACGCCATGACGGCCGACTGGACTCGCCTGCCCTACGACGTCCTGGCGCGCATCTCCAACCGGATCACCAACTCCGTACCGGAGGTCAACCGGGTGGTGCTCGACTGCACGAGCAAGCCCCCGGGCACCATCGAGTGGGAGTAACGGGCAAGTTGGAGCGACTGCCTGCCGTTACTGGGCCCTGCTGGCGCTGAAGCGCTGGCGGGGCCTTGTTTTGTCCGTCGCTGAGCGGTCTGGAGCGTCTATCGGTCCTGGTCGGGGAGGCGACTGGCGGTTCGGCAGGGCGGCGTGGCCGGCGGTCCGGCCGATGCGGCTGGACCTGCGTATCGAGGACTGCGATTCTCGCCGGGAACGTACTTTTCCTGCAGTTGACTGAGACCTGCCACCAGTGGTCTGCGGGAGGGATCAGTCCTCGTCGAAAAAGTACGTTCCCGATCGGGTTGGACCTGGATTCAGGAGCAGTGGTCGCGTGAACTACGAGAGTGATGGGGTGTTTGTCTCCGAACTCAACGAGGACTTTGAGAAATCACTGATAGGTCGATATTGCTTTGCGACTTTTGTGTCTCGAATAAAACAAAAGTGTGGGGTATTTGACGGGGTGAATGATTGTTAAAGGTCTGTGTTTCCGAAGAGTTCTGGTGGTGCTACGATCGCGCTGATCGAGTGCATTCAATGGAGGTGTCGGGATGTCTGTTCCTGCGGGTTGGTATGACGATGGAACGGGCCGTCAGAGATGGTGGGATGGCAATGCATGGGGTGTATACGCGCAGGATGTCTCCTCTGTTCAGGTGGAGGCTCGTCCAATGGGCTATGGTCAGGTGTCCGCTCCGGTTGCGCAGCCCTCTAAGGCGCCCGGATTGTTCAATGCGTTGGGTCAAGCCGTTAAGAATGCGGCGGCCGAACGGAAGGATGTGGCGATTGGGGCACTGACTGCTGGGGCGAGAGCACGCAGGCAGCGTGAGGAGCATGAACGGGAGGAGCGACTTCGACAGGCCGAGCATGCTCGGATGGCAGGAAGGAGAGTCACGAGCGGGATATTCGGGACCTCGACGATCGAAATCTATGAAAACGGGTATGTTCGTGTGGCTGGTCCAGACGCTGTGGGGCGCTCTTGTCAGATAAGCGACTCGACTCCTTACGAAAGTCTTATTTCCATCTCTTTCGAGCGTCCCGATAATGGCGATGCTGGCTCGATCGGAGCGGTAGCGACGCCGTCGGTTGCGACGGCCGGTGCTGCGGTGAAGGTGGTCTCAATGATCACCAAACGTAATCCTGCGGTCATGGCGATATCTGCCGGTGCTGGTATCGCGGCTGCCGGTGCTGGCGCGGTCGCTAAGATCGTGTCGGCGAAAGCTGTTTTGACTATTACCACTGATCAGAAGATTCATGCACTGACCAACCAGGTGAAGCACCCAACGACGGGGATTATGATGCCCAGGAAGGATCATGAAAGTGTTGGTGAGGTTCTGGAGCAAACGGGCAACTCGGTTCTGAGCGCCCTTGGGTGTGGGCCTGTGTCACCAAGCGTTCCCGCTCTGCTGTCCGGTCAGGTCGAGGTGCCTCAAGAGCTGAGTTCTCCTGGCGTATCTTCTGAAGACGTCGCGAAACGTCTACGTGATCTGGATGAACTGCGCAAGGAAGGCATCCTGGACGACGCCGACTTCCTTATCGCCAAGCGCCAGTTGTTGGGGAGGCTGTAGATTAGTCTCCACGTCATGTTTTCGGAGATCACGGAAAAATTGAGATATGTGCGGTAAGTATGTGACCGTATTGAAACGCTAGATTCCTGCTTTTCGTACTTCCGGGCATTCAATGTTGGTGTGGTTCTGACTACGATGGGTGAAGCAGTGGATATCACTGCATTAGATTGTCTCATTTCGGCATACCGTCGAATATCAGGAGCCACAATGTCGTATCCTGCCCAGTCCAACCCGCCTCAGCAGTATCCGCCGCAAGATCAGGTGCCCGCGCCAATGCAGCAAGTGCCAGCGCCGTTGAAGAAAGGGCGCAACACCGTGGGTATCGTCGCCCTGGTGATGGCGGTCATCGGGTTCATTTTTGCCTGTGTTCCCGGCGCGCTCATCATCGGCTGGATCCTGCTGCCGATCTCCTTCATAGTCGGCCTGGTGGGACTCTTCCGAAAGGGAGAAGTATTGTGGCCCGCGGTTACCGCCGTGGTCATCTCGGTGGTCGGCACGATCGTCGGAGTCATGGTGTTCCTGACGGTCCTGTCGAATGCTGTTGGTGAGGCCGTCTCATCCTCCGGTGCGGTCTCTGCGTCGGTAGCTCCTGGCGGTGCAGGATCCTCTGGGCAGGGAAAGACCCGTGAGAACCCCTACCCGCTTGGTACCGAGATCTCCAGCAAGGACTGGAAGGTCGTCATCAACTCGGTCACGTTCAACGCCAATGACGCGGTTGCCGCGGCTAACGAGTTCAACGATCCGCCTGCTGATGGAAAACAGTATGTCCTCATCAACTACACGGCCACCTACATCGGTGATGACTCGAGTGGAGAATCTGCGGCCTTCGTCTCGGTTGACTACGTCACGGCCGACGGAGTCACCGTCGATGGAACCGATTCGATGGCCGTCGCCCCGGACGCCATCGACTCTCTGACGACTCTGTACAACGGTGCGAGTGTCACCGGGAACGTTGTCCGGGCTGTTCCCGTTGACAGTGCGCAGGACGGAGTTCTGGCGGTTCGCCCCGGACTGCTCGCTGACAAGGTCTTCGTCGCCGTGAAGTAGCGTTTGCGCCTCAGCCCTCGATACCGGGGTCGGTCGCCGGGGTGGCGGCCGGCCCCGTCCTCGTGCGCGACGGGTCTTGTCCCTGTCCAAGAAATGGACTGCGACGGCGCCGCCATTGACAGGCTCCGGTGATGGTCCGCATATGATTTCGGCGAACGCGCCGCTGGCACTGGGCCTCGGCCGCATCCCCTGAAGGACGTCCCATGACGAGTACCGGTCGAAGCGCCACCGTGCTGCCGCTCGTCGTCCGCACCGCGCGAAGCGAGCGCGTTGCTGCGCCCTCCCCGTCCTTCGCCCTCTCACACGCCATGAACCGGCAGGTCATGGCGTGTTGTTGTCGCTGTATGCCGTAGGCGTTCGTACTTCTGGCAGCCCCCGCAATGAACGCGGCCCGACGCTTGCACGTCGGACGCGCTCCGGACTGGCTAGCAGTCCACCTGTGCGGACGTCCTCACCCCTTCCCAGGGCCGTGAGCGCAGCGACGTCATAGCGCGCGGCCGCCGAACCGGGACCGAAGGAACCCCTGTGTCTGCCGCCTCCTCCACCGTCTCCACCAGCGCGTCACCCACCGCGCCCACCACCACCCGCGACTCCGACGAGGCCCGTGCGGTGGCGCGCCGCCAGGCACCGCGCCACCGCACGATTCGCCCTCACCCGCCTCATCCAGGGCATCTTCGTCGTCTGGGTCGCCGTCACCATCACCTTCATCGGCCTGCACCTGGCGCAGCGCCTTCGGCGAGCCCGGTGATGGCAAACCGGTCGACGGCAACCCCACCGAGCGCTGGAACGCCCCAGCCAATCGTGAGCACCTGGGAGGATCGCCCCTTCTTCTCATGTCCCGGCGGCGCCGGCAGTTGGGAGCAGTTGCGCGGCTGGACCGAGGCCCGCCGCGCTGGCAACCTGACCGTGCTGTGAGGATATCGGGACCGGTCGTCCCGGAAGAAGGTGGGGAAGGATCTGCGACAGTATCTGCAGATAGACGCTGGACCAGCCCCTGCCGGAACCGCCGGAGCGACCGGCCCGACTGCGCTCTCCAGCCTGACGCCGACTGCAGACCGAGGATCAACCATGACCGATCACCCCACTGAGCCCATCACCACCGGCTCCGAGGCGGAGGCCGTCCACTGGACCACTCCGCCTACCGACGGCGGTGAGCGTCTCGACGGACGCTCGGCCGCACTGGTGAGTGCCGACCGCCTCCTCACCGGTCGGCGCGGCCAGGTGGAGGGCAGCCTTGAGACGATCGGAATCCGGACCAGTAGTCCGAGCGAGGCCGAGGTCGCCCAGGCGCGTACGGCCGGCCAGGGCGGTGCCGTCCTCCTGCGGGGACGGGACATCTTGGCCGTCGGAACGACCGCCGAGCTCGAAGGGCGCCTGACCGAGCTTCTTCCCGACGTCGACCCCAACGACGTCGTACGCGTGGACCTGCCCGGCACCACCCTCATGCCTGGGCTCATCGAGACCCACGACCACCTGCCCACCTCCGGCACCGACGTCGAGTACCCCGACTACGGGCCTCATGAAGTTGCCCGCCTCACCCTCAACGCCGCCCGCGCCGCTCGCGAGCTGCTCAGCGAGGGCGTCACCAGCGTCCAGTCCCTCGGGGCGCGCCACTACGTTGACGTCGCCCTGCGCGACGCCGTCGACGCCGGAGACTTGCGCGGGCCCCGGATCATCGCCTCCGGGCCGCAGATCACCACGACCGGCGGGCACGCCCACCACGCCGGAGGCGCCGCGGACTCCCTGGACGAGATCCGCCACCAGGTCCGCCATCACCACCTCATGGGCGCTGACACGATCAAGGCGATGGCCACCGGTGGCTTCATGACCGATGGTTCTGCTCCCTGGTTCGCCCAGTTCACCTCTGAGGAGCTGCGGGTCCTCTTCGACGAGGCCCACCGCCTGGGGAAGTGGACGGCTGCCCATGCCCACGGCACCCAGGGCATCGAGCGGGCCGTGCGCGCCGGGGTCGACTACATCGCCCACGCCTCCTTCGTCTCGGCGGCCGGGCGCAGCGAGTTCGACCCCCACCTGGCCGACGAGATGGCGCGCGCCGGCGTGTACGTCGACTGCACGATCGTGGCCGACCTGCCCGGCATCATCGCGGCCGACCCGACCTTCGCCCCACCCGCCCGCCAGCTGTGGGAGCACGGGGTGAGAATCGTCGCCGGCCACGACGCTGGCATCCCCGCCTCCCCGCAGCGCGCCTACGTCGGTGGCCTCCAGGCCCTGGAGTCCGTGGGCCTACCCCGTACCGAGGTCCTGCTGGCCGCCACCTCCAGGGCCGCCGCCGCGATCGGACGCGCCGGCGTCACCGGGGTGCTCGCCCCCGGCTTCGAGGCGGACCTCATCGCGGTCGCCGGGGACCCGAGCCAGGACCTGGCCGCCCTGCACGACCTGCGCCTCGTGGTGGCTCGCGGCCGCGAGTTCCGCCCCGATCGGGTCGAGGGCCTGGCCGCCTCCCAGGCTCCCACCGAGGCAGTCGGTCCGTCGGCGACCCTGGCCGAGTGGCGAGAGCGCAGCGCCCGGGCAGCCCGCCACCCGGAGGTCTGAGCGTGCAGGATCAAGCACCGGGGGACAGACGGAGAGACAGTTGGAAAGACTCCTGGGGGCCGGCTCGCGCCCGGCTGACCGACCTGGCCGAGGACTACGCCCGACTCCTGGCCTCACAGGACCCGGCGGCGGCCGAGGCCACCGGTTTGCCGAGCCGAACGCTCCTGCCCGACGTCGGCCCTGAGGCCCTGGCGGAGAGAAACAGGGTCGAGCGCAGGCTGCATCAGCTCGTCCGCGCCGTCGAAACGCCCCGGTCCCTGACCGGTAACCACGGGGCGAAGGACGACGACGCTCGAGACAGTACGCCCGGCGACGGCGATCCTTGGGGTAGGGCACCCTTGGCAGTACGCGTCCTGCGCGCCCATCTGCTCGAGCGTCTGGGGACCTCCATCGACCTCATCGAATCGGCGGACCAGGGCGCTGAGCTCAACATCCTCACCTCACCCTTCCAGGGCGTGCGCCGACGCCTCATCACCCTGCCCACTGACCTGCCTGGTTCCACCTCCTCCGTACAGGACTGGGCGGACCTGGTCGACCGGTACCGTGCCGCACCCTGGGCCCTGACGGGAATCCGCGACTCCCTGGCGGTCAGTGCGGCCCAAGGCGTTCTGCCTCCTCGCGGACAGGTCGAGGCCGTCGCCCGGCAGACCGACGACCTGGCGCGCATCCTGGCCTCCCAAGCCCGCGGCGACCTGAGCGGCGGCGGCCATGCTGCGCCGGGCGGCGCCCTCTGAGACA
>NZ_JH470351.1:194566-220807 GCF_000239715.1 Actinomyces sp. oral taxon 849 str. F0330
CCGCGAACGACGCCGCCCAGGCGGTATCCGACCTCGGTCGCTACCTGCGCGGCGAGCTGGCCCCGCTGACCCCGGTCCGCGAGGGCGTAGGGCCGAGCCGCCACGCCCGCTGGGTGCGCCGTATGCTCGGGACCTCCATCGATACCGCCGAGGTCTACCAGTGGGCGCGCCAGGAGCTGGTCGACGTCGTCGCCGCCCAGGACGCTTTGGCCGCCGAGGTCCTCGGGACGGGATCGCGGGCCGGCGACCTTGATGCGCACCTGCGCGCCGACCCCTCCACCGGAATGAGCCCCGAGGACTTCCCCCGCTGGGCGCAGGGCGTGGCCGATGAGGCCTGGGACGCCGTCGTCGGCCGCCTGCTCGACATCCCTGACGGCCTGGGCCGACCAACGGTGCTGCTCGACACCCCGGGCGGCGGCGTCCACTATGAGGAGCCCGAGCCCAGCCGGAGTCTGTCCGGGAGGGTATTGCGCTCCTTCGCCGTCGGCGATGAGACGGTCTGGCCCTGGGCGGAGCGCACCACGGTGCTGCACGAGTCCGTCCCCGGCCACCACACTCACTCCGGCGCGCAGAGCCTTGATCCCTCACTGACTCTCTGGCAGCGGTACCTGGGGAAGGTCCCTGGCTGTAACGAGGGCTGGGCCCTGTACGCCGAGAGGCTCGCGATCGAGACCGGGTTGCTGAGTAAACCCGCCGACCGCTTCGGGTGGCTGGCGGCGCGGCGCTGGCGGATCGTGAGGGTCCTGGTGGACCTCGGTGTGCACTCCTGGTTGCCGGTGCCCGCCGAGATCGCCGCTCTGCCCGGTGCCGGCGGCGGCACGCAGTGGGACCGGCCCACGGTGGAGGCGGCGCTGCGCGCACACACGGTCCTGGGCGAGGGTTTCCTCCAGTTCGAGGTGGACAAGCAGCTGGGCTGGCCCGCCCAGGGGTTGGCATACGTACTCGGCGAGCGGGTCTGGTTGGCGGGCCGCGAGCGGGCGCAGCACCGGGCCGAGGAGGTGCGGAAGAAGCTCGACCTGCGGGCCTTCCACAACCGCGGCATCGCTCTGGGGAGCGTGGGCCTGGACCTCCTAACCCGCGAGCTGGGCTGAACATCGCTGTGGGCCAGCTGGAAGATCAGCTGGCCCACGGTGATGTCACCCGCATCCTATAGTGACGACCGCGCCCGGGCGCGACCCACGGCCATGGCCACCGAGAGGATCGCGACGGCGAACAGGGTGCAGATCCCGCAGTCGACGAGCAGGGGGCGAATGACGTCGGCGGATATCGAGGTGGCGGTGTACGCCCCTGAGATCGCCTGGGCCGCCCAGTAGCCGGGGGTGAACTTGGAGGCCTGGATGACGGCGTCGGGCAACCACTCGATGGAGACCCAGGCCCCGGCCAGGAAGGACAGCACCATGCCGCCGATGTTGGCGACCGCGCTGGCTACGTTCTGACCCGGGCTGATCTGACCCAGGAGGAAGCCGAGCGAGACTGCAAAGAGCATGAAGGCGCCCAGGGCCGCACCGACGATCGCCAGCAGCGGGGCCGACGTCGTCACGGCACTGGCCCCGAGGGCCGTGACCCCCAGCCCGAAGATCCACAGCCACCCGACCAGACCGATGACGAGGCAGGCCCCTACGGCCCCGAGGCTGCGGGATCTGCCGCTCACCGGTGCCGCGGTGAGGCGGGAACGGACTGACCGGCGTCCCAGTGCCGTCATGAGCGTTGAGATCGTCACGATCGCGAAGGCCGTGATCGGGTAGATGGAGAACATGGCGTAGACGACGAAGCCATGCGGCAGGGGCGTCGCGTCCTGGGCGATCCGCTCGGCAGGGGCGGAGTGGTTCATCGTTTCCTTGGCCAGGGCGACTGCACGGGCCGGGTCATCGGTGAGCGTTGAAAGATAGCCTGTGACCTGCCCCAGGTAGGAGTCGGTGCGCGCGTTCATCAGCGATCCCGCGGCCGATTCGTATCCGATGACCGTGTCCATTCGAGGTGGCTCAGCACCCTCATGAGCCGTCTGCTGGAGCTGTTTGCCGTATCCGGCCGGAATGATGAGGATGTAGCTGATGCGGTTCTGCGCGGTGGCGTCCTGGATGGCCTGCCGGGAGTCCTCGAGCGGCTGAACCTTGCCGACGGACTCGACGTAGTCCTTGACCCCTCGGGAGATCGTGGAGCCGTCGCGGTCGATGACGGCCACACTTGCTGTGGCTTCCTTGACCTGGCTGGACGCGTCCTCGGTTCGAGCGGCTCCCACATTCAGGCCGAGCAGGGACAGTGCCACCAGGTAGACCAGGACGTAGCTCCGATGGGCCGCCATGATCTTCAACGATGTCTTAAAGGTGCTCATGGTTCATCCTCCTGGCACGGATCAGGGCAATGGTGAGGAACAGGCAGGTCATGGCCAGCAGGACAGCGCAGCTGCGGACGAAGGGGGACAGGGAGTCGTAGTAGAGCAACCCGTAGAGGCAGCGGGCGGCTTGCCACAGGGGATTGGTCTGCACCAACAGTGGGGCATGGAGTTCGACGGCGTTAGCCAGGGACTGGGATGAGGGTCCGTAGAAGCCGGTGAACAGCGACAGGAGGCAGCTGATCGCGGCGACCATCCCGATTCCCATCTTGCCGAAGGTGCCCAGTGCGGCGCCCGCAGCGCTCGACACGAGGCTGGCTATCCCGATCGCTACCAGGCACAGGAGCACATGAGGCCCGAAGTCCACCCCCACCACTGTGGCGATGAAGGCGAAGGCAATGAGCAGACAGGCCAGGACGCATACCCAGGAGGCCGCGAGCGTGGAGATGAGGACTTTCCACCGCGGCAGGCCCGCCAGGGTTCGGCGGGCTCCCAGAGGAGAGGTGGCCATGATGCTCTGCACCGCGGTCATGGTGACGGTCATGCCCATGCCGCTGGCGAAGGCCAGCAGCGCGAAGTAGTAGCGGGTCGCGGGCTTGACGGGAGACGGCGTCACCGAGATCGAGTGGGTGAAGGAGTGGTCGACCTGAAGGGAGGCCGTCTGCTCCGGCGGAACCCCGGCTTCGATGACGGCTTCGAGCTCGGCCCGCTTTTGGGTGTAGGAGTCCATGACCACCCGGAGCACCTGAGTCGTCTCGGCCTCATTGCCCTTCTGGTTCACGTGCAGCACGGGATCGCCGTCCTCGACGGTGAGGTAGCCGTTCGTGTCCCCGCGTTTTGCGGCGGCCTGGGCCTCGGAAGCGGTGGAATGGGTGACCTTGGTGATGAGGCGGGGATCGGCGTCGTCGGCGGAGATCCGTTCCACGACGGCGTCCAGGCCGGGAGCCGCCCGGTAGGCCTCGTCCTGGACGACGCCGAAGCTGATGGGGGTGGCCTCGAAGTCCTTGTCCAGGTTGGCGAACATCGCCATGAACATGAGGGACATGACGATCGGGAAGCCGAGCGTCCACACGAGCAGGACACGATCGCGCAGGAGCCTGAGCACCTGGTAGGAGAAAACGGTCAGCATGTCAGGCCGCCTCGTCGCGCAGGGCCCGCCCGGTGATCTCCAGGAAGACGTCGTTGAGGGTCGGGGGCTCGGAGGTCACTCGGCCGCAGGTCGCTCCCGCCGCATTCAGCGCCCTCATGATGTCGGAGAGGTTGTGCGCCCCGGGGGAGCACTCGATGAACACCTCGCCGTCCGCGCAGGTCGCCGTGCGCACGTGCTCCAGGCGGCGCAGCCCCTCCAGAGTCTCCTCGCCCAGGGGAGCGGGGTCGACGATCTCCACCCGGATGCGCTCACCGGTGCCGATCATGGCCTTGAGCTCGTCGGAGGTTCCGGAAGCCACCTGCTGGCCGCGGTCCATGATGACGATCCGGTCGCACAGCTGCTCCACCTCCTCCATGTAGTGGCTCGTGTAGAGGATGGTGGCGCCGCGCTCGTTGAGACGCTTGATGCCGTCCAGGATCGCGTTGCGGCTCTGCGGGTCGACGGCGACCGTGGGCTCGTCCAGGATGATGAGGTCGGGGCCGTGGGCGATGCCGCAGGCGATGTTGAGACGGCGCAGCAGGCCACCGGAGAGCTTCTTGGGTTTGAACTTCACGAACTTCTCCAGGCCGACGAAGGCGATCGCCTCGGCCACCAGGCGCCGCCGCTCGGCGCGGTCGCGCACGTAGAGGGCGCAGAAAGCGTCGACGTTCTCCGCCACCGTGAGCTCGTCGAAGACGGCCACTTCCTGAGGCACCACGCCGATACGGCGCTTGAGCCCGTAGGCAGTGGGCGTCATCGGCTCGCCGAACACGCGGATAGAGCCCTTGTCATAGGTGAGTAGTTGAAGGATGCAGCTGATCGTCGTCGTCTTGCCCGAGCCGTTGGGGCCCAGCAGGCCCAGCACCTGACCGCGCGGGATCTTCAAGGACAGGCCGTCGACCGCGACCAGCTCCCCGTAGCGCTTGATCAGGGAGCCGACCTCCACAGCCGGGCCGGCATCCCTGGCCCCGTCTTTGACTTCCATCTCGGTTCCTTTCTTCCCGCCGGTGTCCCCCGGCTCATGACTCCCATGTTCCTGCGGGGGCGGTGGCGGTCAGAAGTGCCTGCCGTCATGACCTGGGCGTGCAGCCATGACTTCTGTCATGAGATTCGTCAACAGGGTCGCCAGATCGGTCTGACGGGCTTGAAAGCGCCGGCGATCGTCGATAATCGAGGCGTGAAGGTACTGGTCGACAAGGGCGTGCTGCTGTGCGGCTGTGTCCTGCTGGCCCTGCTCACCATGGAGACGGACGCGGTCGTCATGGTCTGGCTGCTCGGTGCCGTTGCTGTCAGCGGGATGGGCACGTTTGCCGACCGGAGCCGCTGGGCGATCGTGATGCCCGTCGCCTACCTCCTGCTCGGAACCCTCGCGACGGCATCCGTGGTCGGGGCTCCGCTGGCCGCCTACGATCTGGGCCGCTTCGCCGCGTCCGGGAATCGTCAGGAGCGGGTGGCGGCTGCGATCAGTGGCTTTCCGTTCGCGCTCGTCGTGGCCAGACAAGTGCCGAGGACACCGGTACTGGCTCTCGCCCTGACGATCTGCGCGCTCGCGGCCCTCCTTGCGCTGCGCACCACCCAGGAGGAGACGGTGCGGATGAGCCTGCATGTGGTGCGAGACGACCTGCGCGAGAAGGTCCTCACCCTACAGGACACCAACGCCCGGCTGCTCCGGGCCCAGGACTACGAGCTGCGCGCCGCCGCCCTGGCCGAGCGCACCAGGATCGCCCGCGAGATCCACGACGGCGTCGGCCACCTTCTCACCCGCCTCCTGCTGCAGGTCAAGGCCCTCCAGGTCGTCCACCGGGACGAGCCGGGCGTCGTCTCCGACTTCGCCACCCTGGATATGGGCCTCGACGAGGCTCTGGACTCCATGCGCCGCTCCGTCCACGCCCTGTCCGATGAGGGCGAGGAACTGGCCACCTCCCTCAACCTCCTGGGTTCGCGCTGCGGCATCGACTCCGTGAGCGTCGACTGCTCCACCGACGTCGAGCCGCCGGCAGCGGTGGCGCGCTGCATCGTCGCCGTTGTGCGCGAGGCCCTGACCAACGCCGCCCGCCACGGTAGGGCCCACTCGGCCCGCGTGGCTGTCACCGACTACCCTGCGTTCTGGCAGGTCACGGTCGACAATGACGGCGTCGTGCCCGTCGAGGACGAGCCGGCCGTGGACGGCCATGGGAGCGCGGGTCTGGGGCTGCGCTCCATGACTGAGCGGGTCGAGGCCCTGGGCGGCCGGGTGCGGATCACCCCGCGACCCCGGTTCACGGTCTTCGCCACGATCCCCAAGAACGGACAGGGGAAAGAAGGAGCATTATGAGAGTCCTCATCGTCGACGACGACGCGCTCGTCGCCCAATCCTTGTCCACGATCCTGTCGGTCGAGGACGACGTCGACGTCGTCGGCCTGGGCAGCTCGGGTCCCGAGGCCATCGAGCGCTACCGGGAGCTGGCCCCAGACATCCTCCTCATGGACATCCAGATGCCCGGCGGGGACGGACTCAGCGCGGCCGAGCGCATCCTGGCCGAGGACGCAGGAGCGCGCATCGTCTTCCTGACCACCTTCTCCGACGACGAGTACATCGTGCGGGCCCTCAAGATGGGCTCGCGCGGCTACCTCATCAAGCAGGACGTAGCCCAGGTCGCCCCGGCGCTGCGGTCCGTCATGGCCGGGGTGTGCGTCCTGGAGGGGGAGGTGCTCGAGCGCAGCGCCACCATAGGGCTCAGCGCCCGGCCGCAGGCGAGTGGGACGGACCGGGGCCGGGCGCATCAGGACCCGCGGAGCACGGCTTTCGCGGCCCTGACCGACCGCGAGTACGAAGTGGTCGAGGCCGTGGCCGAGGGCCTGGACAACGCCGAGGCCGCGGCGCGGCTGTTCATGAGCGAGGGCACGGTGCGCAACCACATCAGTGCGATCCTGGCCAAGCTGGGCCTGCGCAATCGCACCCAGGTCGCAGTCATGTACTACCGCTCCGCACAGGCCGGCTAGAGGCAGCCGGCAGCCGGACACCACGTGAACTGCTGGAATGGGGATGACTCACCGACCTGGCGGGTCTGCCTCAGTCCCACCACAGGTCGAGGATTGGACTGGAATCCACGGCTCGGACGAAGGAGTCAACATCGGGGAAACCACCTTGCTCATAGGAGTCGGGGCAGGCCCTGTAGACCTCCGCGAGAAGGCTCATGACCTCGGGACGGTGCAGGCCTTGCGGTGGCATCTGGAACATCAAACGCAATCGCGTGTGCGGTGCCATGGGACGATGTTAGGCGGGCTGGAGTTGGCGCACGCCGCGCTCGTCAGAGCGCCTATTCCACTGCCGGCGACAATGCGCCACATCACCGTGCAGGCGTCCACTACTTCACTTCGAGGCTGTGTCAGTAGGTGGTCGGACGGAGCGTGGTGGTAGGGCGTGTGTCCGGATCCGTCGCACTGCGCGAACCATGATCGGGAACGTACTTGTTGATCGGGAACTGCGTTCTCCTGCAAACGACTGCGGGCGGGTGGGTGTACTCCACAAGGGTCCAGGTCGCGTGCAGTACGGATAACCCTTGGTCAGTACCTCCCCACCCTCGTGCAGTAGCCGACCTGAACAGGCCCCGACCGGAAGCGACCCGCTGATCGAGCTCCACAGGGGCCAGAAGAGGGGCTGGGGTGTCCAGATCTGTGACAAAGGGTCAGATCGTTGTCATCCAGACGGAGCGCAACCGCATGATTCCAAGGTTTTCCATGATGCGCTCTGGCAGCTGGAGGTCCTTTGTCACAGATCTGGACACCAACAGGCCGATTTCCTCGATGTCCTGAGGCATCACACCGCCAGGACCGATGGTGCACCGTCGGCAATGTGCGGTCCATGGAGTGTGCGAGCATGTGATCGACTGGTCGATAAACGCCATATGCCGGATCGACGGCACCAATTGCCGGACTGGCGGGGCGCCACATGGGCTATCAGAACAGTGCCGGCTGCCGGGCTGACGGCGTAGTAGGGCCGGTGCTCATGGCGCAACAACGTGTTGCTCGACGCCGCGGTCGGGCCGTGGCTACCTGATGAGCGTGGCCATGCAGAGGGCTGCGGAAGAGAAAGGGACCAGCATGAGTATCGGAGAGGTCATCAGCGCAGCCCGGGAGGCTCAGGGGATGACTCAGAGCGACCTGGCGGGCAAAGTCCTCGTCACCCGCCAAGCCGTCTCGAGGTGGGAGACCGGGGTGACGACTCCGGGTGTCGATATGTGCAAGCTCCTCGCCGGCGCGCTCGACGTTCCGGTCACACGGCTTTTGGAGATGCCCCCGGAGCCATGCTGTCAGAGCTGCGCTCTCCCCTTGAGCAATGAGACGGACTACGGTGCCGAGTCCGACGGTACGAAGTCGGAGGAGTACTGCACCCGGTGCTATCCGGACGGGGCCTTCACCGGAGAGGAGTCGCTTGATGCCTTCATCGAGCACAACGCCCCTTATGTGGCCGAAGGGATCGGCATTTCTCGGGACGAGGCCGTCTCCTATCTGGCCGTCGTCCTGCCGACTCTCAAGCGGTGGGCTCCCCGGTGACGAGGCAGACGAGGCTACGGCACTGCAGGTGACCCTGTTGACCGGGAGCTAAGCAGAGCCACCTTCTTCTATGACGCACCATGTTCCTGCTCGAGCGCTCCCCTCTCTTCTCAGACGCCCCGAGCGGCGCAGGTCGGAGACAATACGTTCCGCTGTTCTGTGCGCGCACTCTAAATGGCCTGCCAGATCGGCAATGGTTGTTGCACTTGGGTCAGCTTTGAAGAACGAGAGTGTCCGTTCCTGACGATCCTGGGCCGGAGAGTCTGATGCGTAGGGGATGAGCGCATCTCTGATAATCGTGAGCATGAAGGTGACAAAGGAATCGCTCGTCCCTGCCGTGTTGGAGCTCGCGATCGCTGCGTAGTAGTCGGCCTGGCGTCCGCGGATCACACTTTCAATCGGTAGCCAGGCCAATGGGGATCTCCAGCGAGACAGCAGCAGCGTGTGCCATAGGCGCCCGGTGCGGCCGTTGCCGTCCGCGAAGGGGTGGATGAACTCGAACTCGTAGTGGAAGATGCAGGACACCAGCAGAGGGTGAAGGTCGGTTGACGACATCCAGCCGAACAAGGCAGAGCTCGCCGATCTCGGCGGTGCGATTCAGCGGTGGCTCGTAGCCCATCTGTTCTCCTCTGAGATGCTCTCGGCTTGTCGGGAGACCGTCAATATTGTCAGTGTGACGACGATTACCGCCATACTTTACCGCCAGTGGCGGTAATAGGGGGCGTGGTTGGGCTAGGCGAGCTCCCCGGTGACGAGCCGGACGAGGTCGCGCCGAGCCCGATGCCCCTCAGGAGTGGGGAACATCGGGTAGACGTGGTTGAGCCCCTCGCCGACGTGCAGCGTCGAGTCGACCCCGGCCTCCAGGAGCTTGGCGTGGAAGAGCGCATTGTCCGGCAGGAAGATCTCCCGGGTCCCCACGAAGGTCGTCACCTTCTTCAAGCCCGACAGGTCGCCGTAGATGGGGGAGAGGTGCCAGTCGATCGGCGGCGTGTCTCCCGCCCAGCACCGCCCGATCTCGGCGAGGGGCTCGGGAGCCATGAGCGGGTCGGCGTCGACGTAATCGGCGATCTCCGGGTTGGTGTTGGTGATGTCGACCCAGGGCGAGATGAGGGCGAGCTCGTCGGGTTGGGCGTCGCCGGCCTCGGCCAGGGACAGGGCGATGACCGCCGCCAGGCCTCCGCCCGAGCTATCACCCATGAGGACGATCCGCTTACCCGGGTTCTCGGCGACCGCGCGCCGGTAGAGGTCCAGCACCAGCCGGTGCGCCTCCTGCCAGGTGTGATGGGGTGCCAACGGATAGAGCGGCATGATGAAACCGGCCCCCGTCCTGCGGGCGAGGTGGTCGACCAGCCAGGCGTGAGCCGAGACCGCCGTCGAGATGTATCCGCCGCCGTGGAGGTAGATGACGATCGTGTTCGACGGCGTATGCGGGCGGACGTAGTAGACGGGCATGCCCGAGTCTTCGCGCCGCTCCAGGTCGTAGAAGAAGCGCCCCCAGGAGGGGAAGGCGACGGCTCGACGAGGCTCGGGACGGCTGGCCAGGCGGGCGATCCGGTTGGCGATCGACATGCGGGCGTACACCATCTTGACCGGACGGGTGCTGTACTCCGCCAGGCTCGCCGCGGCCGAGCGCCTATAGCGCTTGCGGGAGTAGAGGCTAAAGGCGCCCACCGTCAGACCGACGCTGGCCATGCCGACGGCGATCCTGCTCCTGCTGACCGCCCTGAACATCCTCATGATTCCTCCGCTCCGCAGGACACAGAACACTGTCCGAAGACATCTCCGGATCCGGTGCCCGCCTCATCTATCGTAGGCATTAGAACCCCGTGATGATGGGGCAGACCGAGCCCTTTCGCTCAATGCGGAGGCCTGCATGCGGCGTCACCGTCGGCATGACAAGGAGAGAAGTCGATATGGAAACCTACGAGATCGATCACCTCAACGCCGTCCGTGCCCTGGCCCCCGAGTGCATGGTGCTGCTGCGCTCCGACGGCGCCTTCCCCCTGGCGGAACCGGGCGAGATCGTCCTGTTCGGCTCCGGCGCCCGCGGCACCATCAAAGGTGGAACAGGCAGCGGTGACGTCAACTCCCGCCATGTCACCAGTATCGAGGAAGGTCTGGAGGCGGCCGGCTTCACCATCGTCACCAGGCCCTGGTTGGAGGCCTACGACCGCGTCCGCGACCAGGCCCACGAGGACTTCATCGCCGGCATCAGGGCCGAGGCCGCAAAGCGCGGCGTCCCCGCCATCATGGTCGGCATGGGCTCGGTCATGCTCGAGCCCGAGCACACGATCCCACTCGACGTCCAGACCGACGCCGCCCCGGAGACGGCCGTCTACGTCCTGGCCCGAACCTCCGGGGAGGGCAGCGACCGCACCCCCGAGGCCGGTGACCTCAGGCTCACCGCCTCCGAGATTCGCGACATCCGCTCACTGAACGAGCGCTTCAAAAGGTTCCTCCTCGTCCTCAACGTAGGCGGCGTCGTCGACCTCAGCCCGCTGGGCGACGTCGGCAACATCCTTCTGCTCTCCCAGCTCGGCGCGACCGTCGGCGACGCCTTTGCCGACGTCCTCCTGGGACGGGCATACCCCTCCGGCAAGCTCGCCACCACCTGGGCCGCCTGGGACGAGGCCGACCAGATCGGCGACTTCGGCGACCCGGATGACACCCACTACCGCGAGGGCGTCTACGTCGGCTACCGCTTCTACGACTCGGTCGGCAAGGAGCCGCTCTTCCCCTTCGGATTCGGCCTGGGCTACACCACTTTCGATGTCGAAACCCGCCAGGTGAGCCTCGACGGGGCGCGCGTGAGTATCGATGTCGATGTCACCAACACCGGTGAGCGCCCGGGCAAGGAGACCGTCCAGGTCTACGCCGGTGTACCGGCTGACCGCCTTGACCAGCCGCTCCAGGCGCTGGCCGGCTTCACCAAGACCGACGAGATCGCCCCCGGCGCCACGGCGCATATCACCATCGACGTCGACCTGACCGACCTGGCCTCCTACGATGAGACGGCCCATGCCACGGTTCTGGAGGCAGGCAGTTATCTGCTGCGGGTGGGAACCTCCAGCCGGCAGCTGAGCCCCGTTGCCGTCGTCGACCTCTCCCAGGACGCAACCGTGCGACGCCTGGCCGGAGACCTGGGTGATCCCGGCTTCATCGACTGGAAACCCGAGACTCCGGCGGCCCTCGACATTCCAGCAGGCCTTCCGGTACTCGTCGTCGACCCGGCCCACCTGCGCCGACCGGACGGCGCTGCGCCTGATGCGCGGCCGGCCCCAGAGGGTTTCGACAAGGCCCTCGCCATGGCCCGGGGGCTCTCCGACGACGAGCTCATCTATACCGTCCTGGGCGACTACCGCCGCGGCGAGGAGTCCGGCTCCGTCATCGGGGCCGCCTCCACCACCGTCATCGGAGCGGCGGGCCAGACCACTACCCGGATCCCTGGCCTGCCCAGCATCATCATGGCCGACGGGCCCGCCGGCCTGCGCCTGGCCCCCACCTACGGTATCGACGCCGAAGGCCCCTTCTCCCTGGGCGACTCCAGCCTGCCCGCCACCTTCCTCGAGCTCATGGACGACGCCGGACGCGAGGCCCTCGGCATCGCAGACGCCCCCGAGCCCCGCGAACCCGCCGAGATCCGCGAGCAGTACACCACCGCCATCCCCATCGGCACCGCGCTCGCCCAGTCCTGGAACCCGGCGCTGGCCCAGCGGCTCGGAGACGTCGTCGGAGCCGAGATGGAGCGCTTCGGCGTCCACCTCTGGCTCGCCCCCGCCTTCAACCTGCACCGCTGCGTCCTGTGCGGACGCAACTTCGAGTACCTCTCCGAGGACCCGCTGCTGGCCGGACGCATCGCCGCCGCCATCACCCGCGGCGTCCAGGCCCACCCGGGGCGGGGCGTGACCATCAAACACCTGGCCTGCAACAACCAGGAGACCAACCGCCTCAACTCCAACAGCCGGGTCAGTCCGCGCGCCCTGCGCGACCTCTACCTGCGCGCCTTCGAGATCTGCGTGCGCCAGGCCCGGCCCGCCGCCATCATGACCTCCTACAACCTCATCAACGGTGTCCACGCCTCGGAATCGGCCGAGCTGCTCGAGGTCATCCTGCGCCAGGAGTGGGGCTTCGACGGCCTGGTCATGACCGACTGGGTCGTCGATGGTATGACCCGCAGCGACATGAAGCACCCGCGCGCCACCGCAGCAGCCACCGTCAAGGCCGGCAACGAACTCTTCATGCCCGGAGGCGAACCGGACCGAGACGATCTCCTGGCCGCGCTCAGGCGGGGGAGCGACGCTCGGCCATCGGCCGGGCGGACCGAATCGGATGACGGCGGCGCGGACCTGACGCGCGCCGAGCTCGAGAAGCAGGCCGCCCGCGTCATCCGCATGGTTCGGAGGCTTGCCGGCCCTGGAAGCCGGATACGTGAAGAAATTGAGGCCGGTCGCCTCTTGGGCCAAGAGTAGGGGCGAATCGGCGCAGCCGACGTACGTGCTCACTTCGCGCGGAAAGCCGCTGGCGGGATGTGAGAGAACCTGCCGCTCGAGCGACCGGCCTCCGGGTCTGCGACGTGCCGCCGTTCCAGCCAGTGAGAAGGTTCAGGAAGGTTCTTGGTCCCTTGTGGCACCCCGACGGCCCCGGCATGGTTCATAGCAGCCACGTAGTCCGCTCCGACGGCGCCACGTGCGCAGGCCCGCCGGAGGATGCAAGGAGGAACCACTATGACCAGTCTGTTCGACCTCAGCGGGAAGGTGGCAGTCGTGGCCGGGGCAAGCTCGGGCCTCGGTGCAGACGCCGCCCGCGCCTACGCCGAGCATGGCGCCGACGTTGCCCTGCTCGCCCGGCGTCTTGAGCGTTTGGAAGCTCTACGCGAGGAGATCCGGGCGACCGGGCGCCGTGCACTCGCCGTCCGCTGCGACGTCACCAGCGAGGAGAGTTGCCGTGACGCCGTCGAGAAGGTGGTGGAGGCCTATGGGCACATCGACATCCTTCTCAACAACGCGGGGGTTGCCGTGCGTGGCGGTGTCGATACCCTCTCGGAGACCGACTGGGATCGTTCCTTCGCCACCAACGTCAAGGGCATGTTCCACGTCAGCAAGTACGTCGTGCCCCTCATGCGTGAACGCGGATACGGCAAGATCGTCAATATCGCCTCGGTCAACGCCGTCATCGCCGACAAGCAGGACGTGTTCATCCGCCACGCCTACAACGCCTCCAAGGCTGCGGTCCTGGGACTCACCAAGGGAATGGCCTGCTCTTACGCCCGTTACGGGATTACCGTGAACGCCATCGGACCGGGGCTGTTCGCCTCCGAAATGACCGAGAGCACCCTGTTCAAGAGCGAGGAGTTCCTGACGGCCTACAACGCGCTGAACCCCGCCGGCCGCCCCGGAGACAAGAACGAGCTCAACGGAACGATCCTCTACCTCTCCTCCGATGCATCCAGTTATGTTCAGGGACAACTCATCCTCGTCGACGGCGGCATGGCACTGGTCTGAGAGGTCGCCCCGTTGTGAATCCGGAGACGGGGCGTAGAGAACCTATCGCCAGGGCGGCCGACGTGACATGCTCAGGTCGAGCCGCCCACACATCGTAAGGAGCCCTCCATGGCGCTGACGCCCCAGGCACGCGAGACCTTCACCAGGCTGTTCGGGGCGGAGCCGCAGCCCCACCCCACCGATCCCGAGCTCTTCGACATCCTCCAGAACGAGATCTTCGACGAGGCCTTCTCCACCGGCGTCCTCACCGACGTCGAGCGCGAACTGCTCACCATCTCCGTTCTGACCGCAATGCAGACCCTCCCGCAGCTCAAGGCCCATGCGGGCGCCGCCCTCAACATCGGCGCCACCCCGCTCCAGCTGCGAGAGACCATCTACCAGTGCGCCCCCTACATCGGCTTCCCCAAGACGCTCAACGCCATCGACATCGCCAACGAGGTCTTCGAGGCGCACGGCATCTCCCTGCCCCTAGAGAACGCCGGCACCGTCGACGCCACCGACCCCAGCGCCCGCGAGCAGGCCGGCGCCGCCATTCAGGCCCCGCTCTACGGCAACGAGGTCAGGGAGGTCTTCTCCGCCCTGCCCGAGCCCTTCGACAAGTTCGTGCCCCACCTGCTGACCTCCTCGGCCTTCGGCGACTTCGCCACCCGCGGCGGGCTCGACGTCGCCCAGCGCGAGCTCATCAGCCTCGTAGCCATCACCGCCATCGGCGCCTCAACCCAGCTGCGCCCGCACGTGGCCGGAGCCATCAGGGCCGGCTCCTCCCGCCAGAAGGTGGCCGCGGCGCTGGTCCAGGTCATGCCCTACATCGGCGGCCCCTACGCGCTGTCCGGCCTGGTCCTTGTGGCCAACTACGACGAGAACGCCTCCTCGGAGGCCTACCGCTGAGTCCTCGCGTCCTCACCCGGCCCGGCGGCCCGTCTACGATGGCCACCGGGCCGGATTCTTGTTGCCGGCCCAACACAGCAAGGAGAGTACGTGACGACGACACAGCCCTACCTCTCACGGCAGGTCACCTTCACCGCCCAGGGGCAGAGGATCGGGGGACTGGCCTACCTCCCGCGCTCGGCGTCGTCGGCCCCCGCGCCCCTGGTCATCTGCTGCCACGGCATGGAGGGCTCCCACACCCGCGTCGCCCCCATGGCGCGGCGCTTCGCCGCTGCCGGGGCCGTGGCCGTCTGCTTCGATTTCCGCGGGGGCGGCGGCAGCGCCAGCCAGGGCGAGACCACCGCGATGTCGGCCCTCACCGAGTTGGCCGACCTCGAGGCCGTCCTCACCGCCACCTGCGCGTGGCCGGAAGTCGATGCCTCCCGAGTCGCCCTGTTCGGGCTGAGCCTGGGGGGAGCGGTCGCGGCGCTCGCGGCCGCCCGCCACCCCCAGCGGATCACCGCGCTGGCCCTGTGGTACCCGGCGCTGAGACTGGGGGAGAACCTGCGCGCCGCCTTCCGCACCCTGGCGGCCGTGCCGGAGGAATTCGACTGGGCGGGCACCCGCCTGGGGCGCGCCTACGCCGTCGACGGCTGGAACCTGGAGGTCGGGGCCGAGCTGGCCTCCTATCGCCGTCCGGTCCTCATCGTCCACGGGGATCAGGACCGCTCCGTGCCCATCGAGGTCTCCCGGGCCGCCGCGCGCACCCTGCCCGACGCTGAGCTCGTCACCATCCCCGGCGCCGCCCACGGCTTCGGCGACGCCAATTGGGAGGAGGCCATACGCCGCACCACCGACTTCCTGGCCTGGAACGGCGTCCTGGAGGAGGACTGAACGGCGCGGCCGGACCGTGGGGCTCGGACGACGCGTCCGGTTTCCTGACGGCACTGGTGCCCGAATCGCCGGCATCGCAGAATTGACCGCATGAGCGCATACGAGACAGCGGACCTGACCAGCGTCAGCAAGACGATGCTGCTGACCCTCCACGCCAGGGCGGAGCACACGCTCTCCGACCGCCCGCGCTTCACGGACGCCGCCGCCGTCGAGCTCGTCTCCCGGCTCGACTACGACTTCACCATGGCGGGTCAGGACCGGCTCATGGCCGACGGCGTCGTGCTGCGCACGCTCACGCTCGACCCACTCGTCGCCGGGTACATGGCCATCCACCCCGGCTGCACAGTGGTCAACATCGCCTGCGGCCTCGACACCCGCTTCCAGCGCCTCGACGACGGGCACGTCAGCTGGTACGACCTCGACCTGCCCGATGTCATCGAGCTGCGGCACCGACTGCTCGAGGACGGCGAGCGCCACCGCACGATCGCTGTCTCCGCCCTCGACCCCGCCTGGCCCGACCAGCTGGAGGACAGCGAGGCGAGCAGCGATGTGCTCGTCATCGTCGAGGGACTGAGCATGTACCTCGAGCAGGACGAGGTGCGCGCCCTCATGGACATCATCGCTGCACGGCTGCCCGGTGCAACGGTTCTCATCGAGGTCATGCCCCGCCTGTTCCAGAAGTACGGCCGGGAGCGCTCAGTCGAGGACGCGGGGGCGCGCTACACCTACGGCTGCTCCAGCGCCGCCGAGTTCCACCGGACGGTCGCCCCCGGATTCACACTCCTCCACGACGTCCCCTTCACCAACACCATTGCACGCTACCACCCCGTGCTCGCGCCCCTGGTGCGGCTGCCGCTGATGGGCAGGCTCTCCGAGCGCATCGTGGTGCTGCGGGCGCCGGCCGCCTGATGACGCATTCTTGACGGGGACTTTTCTCGCGTAGGGGCGCACCATCCTCCGGTCGGGGACATCCTGCGCGCAGGGGGACAGAAATCCTGTCCCCGACGGCGTCGATTGTCCCCGCCGAGGAAGCGACCGCACCTGGCTGGTACTGATGGTGCAAGGCAGCACTACTATTCTCCCTGGACGTGCTCGCAGCGCTGCGGGTACGGGCAATGAGGAGGAATCATGAGGGAGCCGATGACGGCGTCGGCCGAGGGTGCTGAGAGCGCCCAGGAACAGGTGCGCGGGTACTGGCTCTACGTTCCCGGCGAGGGCGCCGGGAAGTGGGAGGAGTTCCGAACCGCCGGGATCATGGCGCTCAACTGGGATCGGATCGGCGACCCCACGAGCTACCCGAATGAGGAGGCTGTGATCGAGGCGTTGGAGGCCGGCTACGGGGACTGGGGAGGCAGGCCGACAGGCGCGGCAGGAATGATCCGGGACTTCACCCACACGATGCGTCCCGGCGATGTCGTCTACGCCCGGCGCGGTCCGACCGAGATCATAGGGCGTGGCGTCGTCCGCTCAGAGTTCCGTTACGACGACGCCCGGCCCGCCTACCGCTGCGTGCGCGACATTGAGTGGACACATGTCGGCTCCTGGCCGCTTGACCGGCGTGTGGGTTCAGTGACCCTGCAACGGGTCACGGAGAACACGAGCTACAACCCGGCTCAGCTCGAGTCGCTGTTCCGGGACCGGAACGCCTTGGACGCGTCGACTGCCTGCGCCCAGGCGCAGGGCGTCGGGGACTCCGACAAAGCCAAGAAACTGGAGCTCCAGCACTGGCTTTACACCCCGGGCGAGGGCGCGGCGAGATGGGAGGAGTTCCGAACCGCCGGGATCATGGCGCTCAACTGGGACCGGGTTGGCGACCTTGCTTCCTTCCCCGACAAGGAATCGCTCTTGGAGGCGCTCTACACCCATTACGGGGACTGGGGTGGCCGTCCACGTAAGGCTGCGGACTCAGTGTGGGACTACATCCATGCCATGAAACCAGGCGACATTGTCTACGTCCGCCGCAGCTTCAATGAGATCGTGGGGCGCGGAGTGGTTCGCTCCGACTATCGCTATGACGAGGACCGATCATCCTTCCGAGCGGTGCGCGACGTCGAGTGGACGCATGTCGGCTCCTGGCTGCTCGAGCAGCGGATCGGCAGACTGATGCTGCAACGCCTCACAGAGAACACGAAGTACACGCCGGACCAGCTCAACGCACTGATCGGAATTGAGGACTCGCACTCTCCCTCATCCGTAGACGAGCAGCACGGGAGTAACGAGCTTGATGAGGCGGACGAGCACTACACCAGCACCGATTTCTTGGACGAGGTCTTTCTCGGCCCCGAGGACCTGGAGCAGATGCTCGGGCTGCTGCGACGCAAGAAGAACCTCATCCTCCAGGGCGCTCCGGGGACGGGGAAGACCTTCGCCGCCAAGCGCCTGGCGTACGCGCTCATGGGTGAGACGGATGACTCTCGGGTGGAGGTAGTGCAGTTCCACCAGTCGACTGCCTACGAGGACGTCGTCGTCGGGCTGCGCCCCACGGCCGAGGGCGGGTTCGCGGCCGCCGAGGGCGTCTTCGCCAGGTTCTGCCGGCGCGCTGCCGCCGACCCGGGACGGGACTACGTGTTCATCATCGACGAGATCAACCGCGCCAACATCTCCAAGACCTTCGGCGAGCTGCTCATGCTCATTGAGGCCGAGCACCGAGGGGAGGCACTGCGCCTGCCCGTGTCTGGGGAGCTGTTGTCCGTCCCGAAGCGGCTCCACATCATCGGCATGATGAACACCGCCGACCGGGGCCTGGCCCTCATCGACTACGCGCTGCGGCGCCGCTTCGCCTTCTTCGAGATGAGGCCGGCCCTCGATCACCCCGGGTTCCTCAGGCACGTCGAGGCCGTGGGCAGCTCGAGGCTGGAGGCTCTGGTTGACGTCGTACGCCTCCTCAACCAGCGGATCGCCGAGGACGAGGCCCTCGGGCCCGGGTTCCAGATCGGCCACTCCTACCTGTGCCTGCCAGCAGGAAGCCCTGAGAACCCTGCGAGCACGGATGCGGATGTGACCTCGGTGGTGCGCTACGAGCTCGAGCCGCTGGTACGCGAGTACTGGTTCGACAATCCGGCTGCGATGGACGAGAGCATTCACGAGCTGGAGAGCATCCTGCCATGACGGCCACCGCCTTGCCCGGACGGACGCCGGACGGATCTCCCGGCCGACCCCACCGGCGTGGTCCCAGCACTGTGCTGCTCAAGAACGTCTACTACATGCTCGCCTACGCCTTCAAGGCCCTGGAGACCGGCGAGCACCGGCGCCTGGCGGCCGAGGACTTCGATCACGTCCACGACATGCTCGCCGCGATCCTGGCCGGTGGGCTGGACAACCAGCGTCGACGTGGTTTTGAGCGGGACTATCGGCCCTTCACCGAGGACCTGTCGGTTGTGCGGGGACGCATCGACCCGGTCGCCACGATGCGGCTCAGGGCCCGCCGCAGGAGCCTGGTGCGCTGCGGCTACGACGAGCGCACCGAGAACACCCTCATGAACCGACTCCTCAAGACCGCCGCCCTGCACCTGATCCTGCACGGCGACATCGCCCCGGCCCGCAGGACGCGCCTGAAGTCTACGCTGCTCGTCATGGGCGACGTCGAGGTGATGAGCGCTGGCGAGCTCAGGCACCTGCACTGGGAGAGACTGCGCTTCCACCGCGGTAACCGCTCCTACCGACTGCTCATGGGGGCGTGCCGGCTCGTCCTGGACGAGCGGCTGCTCAGCGGCGCCGACGGCGCAGTCAGCCTCGCGGACTTCCTCGACACTCAGGAACTGAGCGCCCTGTACGAGCGCTTCGTCCTGGCCTACTTCCGCCGCCACCACCCCCACCTGCGCGCCGGCGCTCCCTGGGTGAGCGGCGGCATCGAGGACGCCCCGGACTTCCTTCCGGGGCTGCGCACCGACATCGTCCTGACCGGGCCGGAGCGGACCCTCATCATCGACACCAAGTGCTACGGGCGCATCCTCGGCTCCCGCTACGACAGGCGGATCCTGTCCCCGGCCAACCGCAATCAGATCTACAGCTACGTCATGCACGAGGCCAGCGACCCCCGACAGGGCGGGCGCGAGGTCGCCGGCATGCTGCTCTACGCCCAGACCGCCGTCGACCCGCCGATCCGCGAGACCTGGACCGAGACCGGGCACCGCTTCCACGTGCGCACCCTCGACCTGGACCGGGACTTCACCGAGATCGCCGCTCAACTCGACGACGTCGCCGCCCTGCTCGCACCTACCTGATCTCTTCCGATTCGTGACTGCGCCATTGAGAGAGGGCCTCAGCGGTCCCCTTGAGCGAGAGCTCTCCAGCCGCTACGGCCATCACCAGCTGATAGGCATCATCATCGGGAGCCTCGATCCAATGGCCGTTGATGTCCAGAAAGACCAGCGTGGCCAACCACCCCAGGCGCTTGTTTCCATCCACCAGGGGACGATTGCGGACCAGGGAATCGAGCAGGGCCGCAGCTTTCTCATCGATCGTGGCGTACGCGTCATGTCCCCAGAGAGTGGCCGCAGGCCGGTGCAGCGCCGAGTCGAGCAGGCCGAGATCCCGGACCGGTCCGACGGCGAGGTCCTCAATGAGTATCAGGGCGTCTTCAAGCGTCAAATACTCGATCATCCGTGCCCGATCAGCGACCAAGGCGCTCCAGGACCTCGGCATACCGGGTGCGGATACGGGTGGACGCTTCTCGAACTCGCCGCTCATGTCCGCGGCGTGCGGCCACCTCGTGGATCGCCCGGATCGTCGCCTCCTGGCGGCTGACCCCGTCCTCCTTGGCGAGAAGTGTCAGAAGACACTCGTCCTCTTCACTTAAACGCAGTGTCATCGCCATGCGCCCACAGTAGCAGGTGATACCAGACTGGTATCACCTGTG
This sequence comes from Actinomyces sp. oral taxon 849 str. F0330, assembly GCF_000239715.1. Lineage (NCBI taxonomy): Bacteria > Bacillati > Actinomycetota > Actinomycetes > Actinomycetales > Actinomycetaceae > Actinomyces > Actinomyces sp. oral taxon 849. The sequence goes on from NZ_JH470351.1 coordinate 214,684, forward strand.
ATGTGCTCGGAGGAATCGACCGGAGCCCTCAGCTCACTTGCGGGGACATCCTGCGCGTGGACGCACGGGCTTTTCGATCGCGCATTCGGCTTCCGCCGTCGGGGGAGGGCTGGCAGCATCGGATCCGTGACTGAGAACCGCGCCCAGCCCAGCCCCGCCAACCCGGACGACGTCGTCAACCCCCTCCTGCTTCAGGCCTTCGCCTGGGACCTGCCCGCCGATTCGACCCACTGGCGCGTCCTGGCGGACAACGCCTCCCTCTTGGCCGACTGCGGCGTGAGCTCGGCCTGGCTGCCGCCCGCCTACAAGGGACAGGCCGGGGTGGAGGACGTCGGCTACGGCGTCTACGACACCTACGACCTGGGCGAGTTCGACCAGAAGGGCACCGTTCCCACCAAGTACGGAACCAAGGAGGACTACCTCGCCGCCATTGAGGCCCTGCACGCCGCCGGCATCAGCGTCGTGGCCGACATCGTCCTCAACCACCGCATGGGCGGTGACGACACCGAGGTCGTGCGCGCCACCCCGGTCGACCCCCACGACCGCCTGCGCCCCATCGGCGATGCCGAGGAGATCACCGCCTGGACCCGCTACACCTTCCCGGGGCGCAATGGCACCTACTCGGACTTCACCTGGGACTGGACGTGCTTCCACGGCACCGACTGGGACGAGGCCCGCCGGCTCAAGGGCGTGTGGCTCTTCGAGGGCAAGCAGTGGAACGAGAACGTCAACGACGAGCTCGGCAACTACGACTACCTCATGGGCTCCGACGTCTACGTCACCGACCCCGCCGTCAGTGCCGAGATGGACCGCTGGGGGCGCTGGTACGTGGAGACCACCGGCGTCGATGGCCTGCGCCTGGATGCTCTCAAGCACGTCGGCGCCGACTTTTTCGCCCGCTGGCTGCCCGAGCTGCGACGCGCCACCGGGCGTGCCCTGCCGGCCGTGGGCGAGTACTGGACCCGCGACGTCGCCGAGCTGGAGGGCTACCTGGAGGCCGTTCCCTTCATGAGCCTGTTTGACGTCCCCCTCCACTTCCACCTGCACGCCGCCTCCACCTCCAACGGCGACGTCGACCTGTCCCGACTCTTCGAGGGCACCCTCGTGGCCTCCGACCCCGCCCGCGCCGTCACCTTCGTGGAGAACCACGACACCCAGCCGGGTCAGTCGCTGGCCTCCACCATCGAATCGTGGTTCAAGCCCTCGGCCTACGCCCTCATCCTGTTGCGCGAGGCCGGGACCCCCTGCGTCTTCTGGGGCGACCTGTTCGGCACCCCCGAGACCGGCGACCTGCCGGCCGTCACCGAGCTGCCGCTGCTCATGACCATGCGGCGCGCGCTGGCCCACGGCCCCCAGCACGATGCCCTCGACGGGCCCGACGTCGTCGGCTTCGCGCGCGAGGGCGACGATGCCCACCCCGGTTCCGGGCTCGCCGTCGTCCTATCCGACCGCAAGGCCGGCGCCAAGCGCCTCCACGTGGGGGCTCGGCACGCCGGCGAGCAGTGGATCTGCGTCCTGGGCGAGCACGAGCCGGTCACCATCGGTGACGACGGCGACGTCGAGCTGCCCGTGTCCGACGGCGGCCTGAGCGTCTACGCGCCCGAGACCGCCAAGCCGATCCTGGACAACGCCGAGCAGCACCTCCTGCGCCAGCGCTGAGGCTCGTCGGAAGGGGCGCGGGAACCGCGGTCGCCTTCCCGGCCGATGCTGCGGGCGCGTAGGGTGACGGTGGCAGCCACACGCATCTGAGCCGACCTTCCTGGAGGAGACATGCCCGCTTTCCACGCGCCCACCGACCAGAAGACGGACAAGACCGTCGCCGTCTTCATCGCGCCGGGACTGGAGGAGGTCGAGGCGTTGGCGACCGTTGACATCCTCTTCCGCGCCGGTATTCCGACGACGATGATCTCAGTGACCCCCGAGCGGTCCGTCACCTCCTCCCACAATATCGTCGTCACCTGCGACCTCACCCTGGCCGAGGCGGACCTGGCCGACTACGACATGCTCATCTTGCCCGGCGGTATCCCCGGCACCCCCAATCTCAAGGCCGTCGAGCCGCTCATGGCCGCGGTCACCGAGCGGGTGCGCGCCGGCAGGCCGGTGGCCGCGATCTGCGCTGCCCCCTCGATCCTGGCCGAGCTGGGCCTGCTCGAGGGCCGCCGGGCGACGTCGAACCCCGGCTTCGTGGGCGTGCTCGCCGACCACGGGGCGCAGGTCAGCCAGGCCGCCGTCGTGACCGATGGCCCCGTCATCACCTCGCGGGGCATGGGCACCGCTATCGACTTTGGTCTGGAGATCGTGCGTCACTACCTCGGCGAGGAGGCCGTCGACGACGTCAAGACCAAGATCGTCTACCAGGGCTGATGACTCGGAGACGTCGTGCTCCGATCACAAATCTGGCTTCGGTGAGGTCTCCTCGTGTGAGGATAGTGCTGTCGTATTAGCTACCTGTGTGGCTGGCGGTGGCTTCGGCAGTTGACTGCTGGGTTGCGGTTGAGGGGCTACAGGATGGATGTGCGCCTTCGCTAATTTGTCTGACGTCAGTCATCTAGATGACTTGATTGTGTTCTTCAGAAGGAGTGCTCTGCACCTGCGGGCCTGAACGTGAAGTATCGCCATGCTGGCAGCCGTCTGAATCAGCGTGATGGCCATGGGGATCAGGATCGAGACTGTCTCATGCAGGACCGCCTGGATGACAAACAGGAGAGCCGAGTCGATGAAGACCACGCCCAGTCCCGCGGTGGCCGTCGCGCACCGGGCCTGCGTCTCATACCAGTTTTCCTCGGACCGAAGCGCGATCTCGTAACGCACTCCCGCCCAGGAGTTCGGTGGCAGTCTGCGCTGCGACATCCGGCGCCCCAGCACTACGAGTCCGACGCCGGCCACGCCCAGGACCAGGCTCATGAGTACGGAGAATGCTGTCTCAACCATCGACGTCCCTCATTATTCCTGTTGGTATGGCAGAGGTTCTCGGTTCCGGTGAGTTCTTCCTACATGATATGCCCGCGCGGACGCACCTGGAACCTCGCCCCCTCGCGTGTGAGGGGCAGTCAACGAGACTCAGGGTGCGTCCGCGCGCGGTTGTGCTGATCGGATCAGGGTTTGATGCTGCGGCGCCCCATGGGGATGAGGGCGACGACGACGAGCAGGACTCCCAGCCCCGCCAGACAGACGATCGCCGTCGTTGTGAAGTCGAATCGCAGCCCCAGGCCCGCCGCGATGAGCAGCCCGCCCACGAGGAGCAGGAACGTCCCCCACAGAAGCGTGGAGCCCTTGATATCTCCGGGTGCCTGCGGCTGCTTCCCCTCACCGGTCACCGTCCCCGCACTCCACACCGGGCCAGATGCCGATGCCGCGGGCGCCGAGTCGGTCGACGGGCTGTGATCCTCGCCAGTCGTGGAGTCCTGACCGATGGGGGTGGAGTCGAATGCAGTGAAGAAGCCGTCTCGGCTTGATGCCGAGCTCGACGCCGGAGAGGAGAGGACGTCGGTTGGCGTCATCGCCTCCGTCTCGGCATCGGCGAGCCGACCGGTCTGGTCGGTGCCGTTCGGCGCCTCCCCGGTGCTCAGGACGTCGGTGGCGACGCCGTCGGATGTGGGAAGCGGCATGGTCAGTGGCCGGGTGTCGCCCGAGGCCGGAAAAGGCCTCGTGGCGCCCTCGGTAGTCTCTTCGACGGCGTTTTCGCCTGCGTCCTCAGGTGATGTGGCGGGCGAGGTGCTGCTCATGGGGGTCTCCTTGCGTGAATGCCGGGGAATGCCCGGGAAGAGGTCTGGGTGTCTCGAACGAGTGCGGGGGCCGAGCCGATCAGCCCGCGTCGGCGGGAGGCTGCTCGGCGGGAGCCTGCTGCTCAGTGGGTGTCTGGGATGGTGCCGGTGCGGCTGTTCCTGAGGGGGCCGTGCTCGGCCCGGCGGCGCTCTGCCCGTCCAGGGCCTTCTGCACGCAGGCGTCGTAGGAGGTGCGCTCCTTGGAGGTGAGATCGGACAGATCCCGCCAGTTGGCGTCCTGACTGCGATCATCGGCGTCCGCGCTCTCGCGGGCTGATCGGATGCAGGCCGTAGCGTCGTCGACCGTAATGGCCTGGTGGCTCATGCCCGGGATCGGCAGGGAGCCGCGGTGGACACCGCCGTGCTCATCGGACCAGTAGCTGACGATCCACACGGACTCATCGGCGTTGCCGTGCCAGGAGATGCTGTCGTCCTGGTCGGTGACCTCGATCGCTCCGGTGTCCACAGAGGCGTTGATGGTGATCGCCTGCCGCCCCTCCCCGCTGCCGGAGGATGTCAGGGTGGACTTGATGTTCAGGCCGCCGCGCATATTTGCGTAGGCGGAGGTGGTCTTGCCGTTTACGTCGTAGGTGGCCGGCCCCTCCTCATCGGGCTCCATCTGCCTGCCGTTGACGGTCCAGGCCCGAGAGACCCTCGCCTCCACCGAGCCCATGTCGACGTCGGTCTTGATCGTCACCGGCTGGTCCGCATCGGTTTTGACGCGCAGGCGCCCGACGTCGAGGTGGGCGTTGATCGTCGAGAGTCGGCCGGCCTCGTCCGCGGGCATGCCACGCAGGTCCAGGGTGAGGTCGCCGATGTCCTTGTTGCGGGTGACGCTGCCGCCACTGGCCGACGACGACAACTCTTTCCACGTGACTGTGGTCGAGGCGAAGGTGGCCGAGTCCGTAATGGTTCCGAAGGGCATACGGGCCAGGCTCGGGGGAGTGACCGAGGCGACCATGAGAGCGGGGATCGCCATGACCAACAGAGCCGGCCAGCCCAGGAACGTCATCCAGCCGCCGTGCCGACGACGCAGGCCGCTGACGACGATACCCGCACCCAGGAGCGCGACCAAGATGCCGATGAGGAAGAACTGCCCCTGGAGCAGGCCGACGCGGTGGGTCGCCGTGGCGTACCAGATTCCCGCTCCGGCCAGGAACGCCAGGCCTAGGACGGCCAACGATACCGAGGAACCGGGGCCGGGACGGCGCGCTCTCTGCGGGCGGACCGGTGCGGGTGTCGGCTGGTGGGGCTGGTACTGCCGGTAGGAGCGGTTCTGCCAGGTCGGACCGTTCGTCGGGCGGCCGAAGGCTGGGGCGCTGGAGCCGGGCGCGTAGGAGGTGGAGGAGGTGGAGGAGTCTGAGGTCGTAGGTGAAGCGGCCTGGCCGGTCTGGTCGCCAGTGCGGCTCCCCGGCGCCTGCGATGCGTTCTGCTGAGCGGCCTGCCAGGGCTGAGGCCCCTGGGGACTGTGAGGTGCGCCGTGACCTCCGCGACGGTTCTGGGCGAAGCGGACGGCGAAAACGACGGCTAGGAGGGTCAGCCCCAGCCAGAAGAGCGTCCACACGGGGGCGGCGATTCCCGGAAGCCCCCATAGGCCGATGTACCAGCCTGGGATGAAACCGTCGCCGATGGTCGACATGCCGACGATCGTCATACCGATGGCGCCCGCCAGACCGGCGTTGAAGCGGCCGGAGAGAGCCTCCTCCAGGTGAATGCGCCCGTCGGACTCCTCTGGCAGGAGCGCCCAGGCCACGCCGTAGAGGACCAACCCGATTCCGGAGAAGATCGAGAGCACCACCCACACGCAGCGAACCAGGATGGGGTCCAGACCGAAGCGGTGGGCCACGCCGCCGGCCACGCCGGCGACCCAGCGCTCGTTGGTGCGCATGAGGCCCGAGCCGCGCAGGGAGTTGAAGAAACGACGCGTCGAGCCGTCCCGGGGGCCGGGTTGGGCCTCCCCGTAGGGCTGGTACGCGGGGCCGGGGTAGGGCTGCGGTCCGTAGTGCGGCCGCTGCTGGGAGCTGTACTGGGCGCCGCCGGCCTGGGAACCGGCAGTGCCGGAGGAATCGGAAGAGGCGGAGTCGGCGGGCGAGCCGCCATTTGACGGGGGAGTGGGCATGTCGTTCATACCGTCAATTCTTCGCGTCCGCGCCCCGCGCCACGATCAGGGGACCCCCTGAATGATCCCCGATTGACCCCCGAATCCACCGGGGGACGATCGGATCAGCGACTCTGACGTGCCACGATGGTGCCATGACGACAGCTCAGCAGTGGGCCGCGCAGCCCGGGCCGGCCCCCGCCGGACCAGGGCAGTCGTGGACGCCCCCGCCGCCCCCGCAGCGGCCCCCGTTGCGTCGCTC
>NZ_JH470351.1:221103-223755 GCF_000239715.1 Actinomyces sp. oral taxon 849 str. F0330
CGCAAGCCCGCCCGCATCGCCGGGGTCTGCGCAGGACTGAGCCTCCACCTGGGAATCCCCGTGCGCTACATCCGCGCGGCCATGGTCGTCCTCGCGCTCGGGGGCGGCGCGGGCGCCCTCCTCTACGCCCTGCTGTGGGCGACGCTGCCCGGGGAGAGCAGCCCGACGGGATCCGGGTCGGCCTCGCCGGTCTCCCGGGCCCGCCTGGCCGCCCGCGCCACGGATGACAGGGGGACCGGGGGTGCCGGGAGCGAAGCCGCCGAGGGCGGCTCCGTCTCCGGCCTGTCGCAGACGGTCATCGACGGCGGTTCCCTCATCCTGGCGGCCCTCTTCCTGGCCTCCTGGCGATTCGGACTGCTCGACCGGGTCGGCGCTGTGGGAATCGTCATCGTCATCATCGCCGGTGCCGCCCTGGCCTGGTCCCAGATGGACAACCTGGTGGGCCCGGACCGCAACCTGGGCGCTGTTCTACGGGTCGCGGGCGGGGTGTGCCTGGCCGTCGTCGGCATCCTGGTGTGGGTGGCCGCGGACAGCTCGCCCTACAAGCTCATCTCCGGGCTCGTCACCGGAGGGGCACTCGTGGCGGGGATCGGCGTGGTGCTGGCACCCCTGTGGCTGCGGACCAACCGGGCCCTGGCCGATACCCGCGCCGCCGAGATCCGCGAGGCCGAGCGCGCCGACATCGCCGCCCACCTGCACGACTCCGTCCTCCAGACCCTCACCCTCATCCGCAAGCGCGCCGAGGAGCCCGAGACGGTCGCCCGCCTGGCCCGCTCCCAGGAGCGTGAGCTGCGCGCCTGGCTCTACACCGACCGTCCCGCGCCGGGCACCTCCGTGGCGGACGCCTTCACCGACCTGGCAGGCGAGATCGAGGACCGCCACGGCGTGGCCGTCGACGTCGTGTGCGTCGGCGACCGCGCCCCCGACCGCGACACCGAGGTCATCGTCGCAGCCACCCGCGAGGCCCTGTCCAACGCCGTGCGCCACGGCGCCCCGCCGGTCTCCCTCTACGTCGAGGCGGGCGACCAGCGCCTCGAGGTATTCGTGCGCGACCGCGGTCCCGGTTTCGACCTCGACGCCATCGCCGAGGACCGCCACGGCGTGCGACAGTCCATCATCGCCCGCATGGAGCGTCACGGCGGCAGCGCGCGGGTGCGCCGTCTGGAGACCGGCACGGAGGTGGTCCTGTCCCTTCCCACCTGATCCCGCCGCCCCCATCTATCGTTGGCTCCGGCATACCCTGCCCCTGACAAGCCTCTCGTCCCCCGTTCTTTCCCGCATCCTTCACTACGCCCTTCACCGCACCGACGTCACCACCAGGAAGACCCCATGGCTGACACCCCCGCTGGTACCCCATCAGACAACCGCCCGCCAGCCTCGGCGGGCGCGCCCCTGCGGATCCTGGTCGTCGACGACCACGCCCTGGTCCGCTCCGGAGTGCGCTCCGAGCTGACCGCGCACGCCCCCGACATGGACGTCGTCGCCGAGGCAGACGACGTTGAGGGCGCCATTGCCGCCGTCCACGCCCTGCGGCCCGACGTCGTTCTGCTCGACGTCCACCTGCCCGGAGGCAATGGCGGGGGCGGGGCTGAGGTCGTCGTCTCCTGTCACGACGTCCCCGAGACGCGCTTCCTGGCCCTGAGTGTCTCGGACGCCAGCGACGATGTCGTCGGCGTCATCCGGGCCGGCGCCCGCGGCTACGTCACCAAGGCCATCTCGACCGAGGACCTGGCCCAGGCCGTGCGGCGCGTGGCCGCCGGCGATGCTGCCTTCTCCCCGCGCCTGGCCGGCTTCGTCCTGGATGCCTTCGGAACCGGGACGGGCGAGGTCGCCGTGGCCGACACCGAGCTCGATCGGCTCTCGGTGCGCGAGCGCGAGGTCATGCGCCTCATCGCCCGCGGATACACCTACAAGGAATGCGCCTCCGAGCTGTTCATCTCGGTCAAGACCGTCGAGACCCATGTCTCCGCGGTTCTGCGCAAGCTCCAGCTGTCCAACCGCAACGAGCTCACCCGCTGGGCCGTGGCCCGCCGCATCGTGTAGGCGGGGTGCAGCTCGGAGAGCTCGGAGCACATGCGGACGATGGGCGACCGCTGCAGGTGACGGTCTGACATCGCGTCCCGGCCCACACCGCCTCAGTGTCCCGTAGCCGACCCGATCCGTGGCAGGATGCGGGACGTGAGCCACCCCCCGCAGCCCTCCGCGAGCACCGCTCATTCCCGCCCCGACCCCCTCCAACCGGCCTGCGAGCACCTACGTGCGGGCGGGCTGGTCATCCTGCCCACGGACACTGTCTACGGCATTGGGTGTGAGGCCGCCGACGCCGGGGCGGTTGAGCGACTGCTGGCCGCCAAGGGGCGCGGGCGCCAGATGCCCCCGCCGGTGCTCGTGGCCGACCCCGCCGACCTGACCGGCGTCGTCGCCCAGATGCCGCAGGCCGCCCGAGCCTTCATGGAGGCCTTCTGGCCCGGTCCGCTGACCCTCGTCCTCGATGCCGATGCGGCCCTGACCTGGGACCTGGGGGAGAGCGTCGGCTCCATCGCCGTGCGCATGCCCGACCACAGGCTCGCCCTGGACCTCCTGCGCCGCAGCGGGCCGCTGGCCGTCACCTCCGCCAATCCCACCGGTGCGCCGCCCGCGACCGACGCCGCC
>NZ_JH470351.1:224225-239403 GCF_000239715.1 Actinomyces sp. oral taxon 849 str. F0330
CGAGGAGGCCCTGAGCGCCCAGGGCGCTGGCGCCCTCGCGTCCGGGGACATCCTTCTGCTCGACGGCGGGGCCACCCCCGGTCCCGTCCCCTCCACCATCGTCTCCCTCGCTGGCCCATGCGCCCGCGCCCCCCGCATCCTGCGCCAGGGGGTCTTAGCGCAGGAGGAGCTGGAGCGGACGGCCGGCATCGACCTCGCCGGACCGGTGGCGGACGCAGCGGGGAACAGGGCGGAGGTGGGGGCGTGAGGGTCTACCTCCTGGTCATGGCCATCGCCGCCGTGGCCACCTACGTCGCCGTGCCGATCATCCGGCACATCGCCCTCGTGAGCAACGCGCTCACCCCCGTGCGGGCCCGCGACGTCCATTCCACCCCCATCCCGCGCCTGGGCGGGGTGGCCATGTTCTTCGGCCTGTTCTCAGCCATCAGCGTGGCCTCTCAGATCCCCTACCTCTCCGACGTCATCGACTCCAGCGCCTGGGCGGTGGTCCTGGGAGCGGGATTGGTGTGCCTGCTCGGCGTCGTCGACGACCTGTGGGAGCTGGACTGGATGACCAAGCTCGCCGGACAGATCCTGGCAGCCGGCGTCATGGCCTGGCAAGGCGTCCAGCTCCTCACCTTCCCCGTGGCGGGGCTGACCATCGGTTCCTCGCGCCTGTCCCTCATCTCCACAGTCATCGTCGTGGTGGCCGCCATCAACGCCGTCAACTTCGTCGACGGGCTCGACGGGCTGGCGGCCGGCGTCGTCGGGATCGGCTCGACCGCCTTCTTCCTGTACACCTACGTCCTCACCCGAGCCACGAGCCCCGGCTCCTACAGCTCCCTGGCCGCCACGATCGTGGCCGCGCTCATCGGCGTGTGCCTGGGCTTCCTGCCCCACAACTTCAACCCGGCCACCATCTTCATGGGCGACTCCGGGGCGATGCAGCTGGGGCTGGTCTCGGCCGCCTCCACCATCATCGTCACCGGGCAGATCGACCCCGGCAGCTTCGACGGCTCCCGCGCCCTTCCCGCCTTCATGCCGATCCTCCTGCCGCTGGCCGTTCTCCTGCTGCCCCTGACCGACATGATCATGGCGATCGTGCGCCGTACCAGGAAGGGCCTGAGCCCCACCCACCCCGACCGCATGCACATGCACCACCGGCTCCTGGCCGCCGGGCACTCCCACCGCCGCGCCGTTCTGGTCATGTACCTGTGGGCCGCCGTCGCCTCCTTCCCCGTGGCCGCCATGGCCTTCTTCCCCCTGCCATGGGTCATGGTGGGGGCCGCCATCGCGATCCTGTTCGCCTTCGTCGTCACCGTCGACCTCATGCCCGGGGTGCGCCACGGCCTGCGCTCGGCGCTGCGCCGACGCCAGGACCGCCAGGGACAACGGATCGTCATCTCCCGCAACGTCTCGGGAACCGGCGAGGTGACGCGCCCGGCCGAGGGACAGGCGCCGCAAGGGGCCGCCGTGCCGGCTCAGTCCGGGTCATCTGAAGGGACGCGCCAGTGAGCAGATCGACGAGCGCCAACGCCTCCGCCCTAAGGGATGCCGCCGCCCGCCTGCGCCGGATTCTCATCGTGGCCGCCGTGGTCCTAGTGGCAGCTCAGGCCCTGTGGTGCCTCATCGCCGGCTCCCGCGGCGCAGTGGCCCGCCCGCTGGGCACGCTGCCGGTTGCGGCGGGCTCGACGACGGTGCTCCTGACCGCGACCTGGTGGTTCCTGGACCACATGGTCCGCTCCTCCATGGGGGCCCTCGTGGCCTGGATGGCCGGTGGATACCTTGGAAAAGTCGCAATTCTGGCTGTGGCACTGCTGGGGGGTCGGGCGCTGGGCCTCGACAGCAGAGTGATTGGGGTCTCACTCATCATTGCGATCCTGGTAGGCATGTTTTCGGAGGCGACTGTGCTGACGCAGGCGCCGATCCTTGCGGTTGAGCCGATGAACGGCGACTCGACTGACGACTCCTGATCGCTGCTGAGGCTCGGTTGCGGGCCTCCCGGGCCGTGTTCGTCTACTGGGACGGGCCGGGTTCGCTTCGCTGAGTCATCCCTAGGCGTTAGCATTGCCAGTGATTAGCAGGCCTGCCGGGGCAGACTTAAGGTCAAACCTCGAAGCGTGAGAGACATTGGGAGGATCTCCTGTCCACCAACACCGTCACCGAGAACGGCACGGCAGCCGACGACGTCGCCGTGCCGCGGGCGGCTGACGCCAAGCCGTTCGTCAAACCGCTGTGGTACTGGGTGCTCCTGGTCCTCCTGGTCGCGGTCATCGCGCTGACCGCTGTACCCGCCTTCACCCAGCACCCCCACTCGCCCGGCGTCGAAGATTTCTTCCCCGAGGCGATCGTCGGACGGGGCACGCTCCTGGAGTTCAACCGCCTTACCTTCGTCCGTCTTGTCATGGGGGGCCTCCTGTGCCTGACGCTGGGGGTGGCCGCCGCCCGCCAGTTCAAGATGGTTCCCGGACGCGGCCAGGCGCTGCTGGAGATCATTGCCGACTTCGTGCGCAGCAACGTTGCCCTCATGCTCCTGGGCAACAAGAACGGCCGCCGCTTCGCGCCTCTGCTGGGCACCCTCTTCCTGGGGGTGCTCGCGATGAACCTGTCGGGCATCATCCCGGGCCTGAATATCGCCGCCTCCTCCGTGGTGGCCGTCCCCATGGTGTTCGCCGCCCTGACCTACATCACCTTCATCGGCGCCGGGATCAAGGAGCAGGGCGCGGGGCACTTCTTCGCCTCCCAGCTCTTCCCCCCAGGCCTGCCCAAGGCGATGTATCTGCTCATCACCCCCATCGAGTTCCTCTCGAACTTCATCGTGCGCCCGGTGACGCTCACCCTGCGTCTGCTGTGCAACATGGTCTCCGGCCACCTGCTGCTCGGCATGACCTTCTTCGGCACCACCAGCCTGCTACTGCACCTTCAGGCCTCCTCGACGATCAGCCTCCTGACCGGCGCCGCCATGATCGTGGTAACAATGTTCGAGGTCTTCGTCGCGGTTCTCCAGGCCTACATCTTCACCATCCTCAGCGCCGTCTACATCAAGCTCTCCATCGAGGCGCATTAGACGGCACGGACGCGTCGTTTCAGACTCTTCTCGACCCACCGACCCCCACCTGCGCCACCCGGCGCCAGAAAGTAAGGAACTGAATATGTCCCTCACCGCGCTCGCATACGTCGGCTACGGCCTGGCCACGCTCGGCCCGGGCATCGGCATCGGCCTGCTGGTCGGCAAGACCCAGGAGGCCACGGCCCGTCAGCCCGAGGTGGCCGGACGCCTGTTCACCAACATGATCATCGGCGCGGGCATGGTCGAGGCCCTGGGCCTCATCGGCTTCGTCCTGCCGCTCGTCGTCAAGTGATGTTTCCCCTGGCTGCCGAGGGCGGGCAGGTAGGAGGCACTGCCTTCATCCTGCCCCCGCTCTACGAGATCTTCTGGGCGGCGGTCGTCCTCCTGCTCATTCTCCTGGTGGTGGGTCGCTTCGCCCTGCCCCGGCTCTACGCCGTGCTGGACGAGCGCGCCCGGCGCATCCAGGAGGGCCTCGACCTGGCCGACAAGGCCAAGCAGGACCAATCCGATGCCGAGAAGCGCGCCGCCCGGCTCGTGGACGAGGCCCGCCGTGAGGCCGCTCGCATCCGCGACAACGCCCAGAGCGAGGCCAAGGAGATCGTCGCCCAGGCCCGCACCGACGCCCAGGCCGAGGCCGCCGGCATCCTGGATGGCGCCCAGCGCCAGATCCTGGCGGACAAGCAGGCCGCGCAGATCTCGCTTCGCACCGACGTCGGTATGCTCGCCTCCACCCTGGCCGAGCGCATCGTCGGCGAGCAGCTCAAGGACACGGCCCTGTCCGAGCGCGTCATCGACCGCTTCCTCGACGAGCTCGAGGCCATGCCTCCCGTCGAGGGCGTTGACGCACCGGTGACAGCGAGCTGGAACACCGACTTCGCCGCTAAGGACAAGCAGTGAGAACCGGCACCGGAGCCACCCGTGAGACCGTGAGCCAGGCCTGGAGCCCAGTGCTCGCGGCGGCGGGCGTCGAGGGCCAGGAGCTGGGGCGTCAGATTCTCGCCCTGGCCCACCAGGTCGCCGCCCATTCGCTGGCCAGTCCCTTGACCGACCCGGGCCGTGAGCCCGAGGACAAGGTGGCGCTGGCCCGCCGGCTCTTCGAGGGGGCCGTGGACGGGCGCGTCGTCGACCTGCTCAGCGCCATGGTCCGCGGGCGCTGGTCCAAGCCGATCGACCTCATCTCCGCCCTCCACGACCTGGGCATCGAGGCGATCCTCGCCGGAGCCTACGCCGACGGCACCGTCGGGGAGATCGAGCAGCAGCTCTTCGAGGTCCACGAGCGGATCGCCAACGACCGTGAACTGCGCGAGGCCCTGGCCCCCTCCCGGCGCACCCGCACCGAGGCCCGCGTCCGTCTGGCCGAGGCCGTTTTCGCCGCCCACGTCAGCGCCCCGGCCATGAGCCTGCTGCGCTGGTGCGTGCGCCACCGCTCCGAGGGTGGGCCGCTGCGCAACCTGCGCCGCGTCGTCGAGCTGGCCGCTGCGCTGCGTCAGCGCATCATCGCCGACGTCGTCACCGCCATCCCGATGACCACTGCCCAGGAGAAGCGCCTGCGCACGATCCTGGAGCTGCGCCTAGGCAACCGCATCGACCTCAACTGCGAGGTCGACCCCGAGGTCATCGGCGGGGCGCGCATCATGATCCGCAACCACGTCCTGGACCACACGGTGCGCGGCGCCGTCGCCGAGCTACGAACCCGCCTGGCGGGCTAGCCACACCACTGGCACGCACCGGTCCAAGGACCGGCCCCGTGCCGGCCCCACAACTTCACCCACTTGACCCCGTGCCGACGCCGCTACGCCTCGCGCCGCCGGCCCCCAGAACGCAACCAGCAAGGAGACGAGATGGCAGAGCTGACCATCAGGCCCGAGGAGATCCGCTCGGCCCTGAACGAGTTCGCCGAGTCCTACAAGCCCGCCGAGGTCGCCGCCGAGGAGGTCGGGCACGTCGTCTTCGCCGCCGATGGCATCGCGCACATCGAGGGCCTGCCCGGCGTCATGGCCAACGAGCTGCTCACCTTCGAGGACGGCACCGCGGGCCTGGCCATGAACCTCGAGGAGCGCAAGATCGGCGTTGTCGTCCTGGGGTCCTTCGACGGCATCGACGAGGGCCAGGTCGTGCACCGCACTGGAGAGGTCCTCTCCGTGCCCGTGGGCGACGCCTACCTGGGGCGCGTCGTCGACCCGCTGGGCCGGCCCATCGACGGCCTGGGCGAGATCGCGGCCGAGGGTCGCCGTGCCCTGGAGCTCCAGGCCCCCGGCGTCATGTCCCGCAAGTCCGTCCACGAGCCCCTCCAGACCGGGCTCAAGGCCATCGACTCGATGATCCCGATCGGTCGCGGCCAGCGCCAGCTCATCATCGGCGACCGCCAGACCGGCAAGACCGCCATCGCCCTGGACACGATCCTCAACCAGAAGGCGGCCTGGGAGACCGGCGACCCGAACAAGCAGGTGCGCTGCATCTACGTGGCCACCGGCCAGAAGGGCTCCACCATCGCCTCGGTGCGCGCCACCCTGGAAGAGCGCGGTGCCCTGGAGTACACCACCATCGTGGCCTCCCCGGCTTCCGACCCGGCCGGCTTCAAGTACCTCTCGCCCTATACGGGCTCGGCCATCGGCCAGCACTGGATGTACCAGGGCAAGCACGTCCTCATCGTCTTCGATGACCTGTCCAAGCAGGCGGAGGCCTACCGCGCCGTTTCCCTGCTGCTGCGCCGCCCGCCGGGCCGCGAGGCCTACCCCGGCGACGTCTTCTACCTGCACTCGCGCTTGCTGGAGCGCTGCTCCAAGCTCTCCGACGACCTGGGGGCTGGCTCCATGACCGGCCTACCGATCATCGAGACCAAGGCCAACGACGTCTCGGCCTACATCCCCACCAACGTCATTTCCATCACCGACGGGCAGATCTTCCTCCAATCCGACCTGTTCAACGCCGACCAGCGCCCGGCCGTCGACGTGGGTATCTCCGTGTCCCGCGTGGGCGGCGCCGCCCAGGTCAAGGCCATGAAGAAAGTCGCCGGAACCCTCAAGATCACGCTGGCCCAGTACCGCTCCATGCAGGCCTTCGCCATGTTCGCCTCCGACTTGGACGCCGCCACCCGCGCCCAGCTCACCCGTGGCGAGCGCCTCATGGAGCTGCTCAAGCAGCCCCAGTACACGCCCTACCCGGTGGCCGAGCAGGTCGCCAGCGTCTGGGCCGGCACCAAGGGCTACCTCGACGACCTCGACGTCGCCGACGTCTTGCCCTTCGAGGAGGCCTTCCTGGACCACCTGCGGCGCAACACCGACATCCTGGATGACATCGAGTCCACTGGGGAGCTGAGCGAGGAGACCGACGCGGCTCTCGTCAAGGCCGTCGAGGCCTTCCGGCGCACCTTCGCCTCCGGCGAGCAGATGCTCGGCGCCCAGGTCGCCGCCCCCGAGGAGGAGCCCGCCGCCGAGAGGACCGCCGAGCAGCTCGTGGTCAAGAGGGGCTGACGTGGCAGGTAACCAGCGCGTCTACAAGCAGCGCATTCGATCGACCCAGACCCTCCAGAAGGTGTTCCGGGCGATGGAGCTCATCGCCTCGTCCCGGATCGGGCAGGCGCGCCGCAACGCGCAGGAGGCCTCGCCCTACGACCACGCCCTGAGCCAGGCGGTGGCCGCCCTGGGCTCCTACTCTCGCTTTGATGAGCACCCCATCACCCAGGAGCGCACGGACACCAACCGCGTGGCGATCCTCGTGGTCACCTCCGACCGCGGCATGGCCGGCGCCTACTCGGCCACCATCCTGCGCGAGACCGGCCGCCTCATCGAGGAGCTGGTCAAGGACGGCAAGGAGCCGGTGATCTTCACCTTCGGCCGGCGCGCCCACAGCTACTTCAGCTTCCGCGGCACGCCGATCGAGTTCTCCTGGACCGGGCAGTCGGACCGTCCCAGCGACGAGTCCATCGAGGAAGTGGCCACCACCCTCCTGGACTACTTCCTCCAGCCGCACGAGGCCGGCGGCGTGGCCGAGGTCCACATCGTCTTCACCCGCTACGTCTCGATGGTCTCCCAGGTCCCCGAAGTGCGCCGGATGCTGCCGCTCAAGGTGGTCGACGTCGCCGGGGCCGGAGAGCTCGACGAGGCCGGTAACGAGGCCCTCGAGAAGGAGCTGGCGGAAAAACACGGCGGCTCCATGCCGCTGTACGAGTTCGAGCCCGGCCCCTCGGAGGTGCTCGACGCACTCCTGACCCGTTACATGGGCTCCCGCATCCGCAACGCCCTGCTGCAGTCGGCCGCCTCCGAGCTGGCCAGCCGCCAGCAGGCCATGCACACGGCCACGGACAACGCCGAGGACCTCATCATCACCTACACCCGCCTGGCCAACGCGGCCCGCCAGGGCGACATCACCCAGGAGATCACCGAGATCGTCTCGGGCGCGGATGCCCTGGGGGCCGAATAGGCCGGCTAGCCCCCGACGTCGTCGAGACCCCATACAGACTCACCTCACCGAGCAGGACCCCCTCTCAGCTCTGGAAGATACGGAAGAACGCACATGGCTGACACCACCACCCCCGGGACGGGACGCATCACCCGCATCATCGGCGCCGTCGTCGACGTCGAGTTCCCGCCTGATGCGATCCCGGCGATGTACAACGCCCTCAAGGCGACCGTCCAGGCCACCAGCGCCGGCGAGGAGCCCCACGAGATCACCCTGGAGGTCGCCCAGCACCTGGGCGACAACGTCGTGCGCACGATCTCGCTCAAGCCCACCGACGGCCTGGTACGCGGTTCGCTGGTGCGCGACACCGGTGCGCCGATCTCCGTTCCGGTGGGCGACGTGACCAAGGGCCACGTCTTCAACGTCACCGGCGACGTCCTTAACCTCGCCCCCGGCGAGCATCTGGAGATCACCGAGCGCTGGCCCATCCACCGCCAGCCCCCGGCCTTCGACCAGCTCGAGTCCAAGGAGCAGATGTTCGAGACCGGCATCAAGGTCATCGACCTGCTCACCCCCTACGTCCAGGGCGGCAAGATTGGCCTGTTCGGTGGCGCCGGTGTGGGCAAGACCGTCCTTATCCAGGAGATGATTCAGCGCGTGGCCCAGAACCACGGCGGTGTGTCCGTGTTCGCCGGGGTGGGGGAGCGCACCCGTGAGGGCAACGACCTCATCGTCGAGATGGACGAGGCCGGCGTCTTCGACAAGACCGCCCTGGTCTTCGGCCAGATGGACGAGCCGCCGGGCACGCGTCTGCGTGTGGCCCTGTCCGCCCTGACGATGGCTGAGTACTTCCGCGACGTCCAGCACCAGGACGTGCTGCTGTTCATCGACAACATCTTCCGCTTCACCCAGGCCGGCTCCGAGGTCTCCACCCTGCTGGGCCGCATGCCCTCGGCCGTGGGCTACCAGCCCAACCTGGCCGACGAGATGGGCCAGCTCCAGGAGCGCATCACCTCCGCCGGCGGCCACTCCATCACCTCCCTGCAGGCGATCTACGTCCCCGCCGATGATTACACCGACCCGGCGCCAGCCACGACCTTCGCCCACCTGGACGCCACCACCGAGCTCAGCCGCGAGATCGCCTCGCGCGGCATCTATCCGGCCGTGGACCCGCTGACCTCCACCTCGCGCCTGCTGGCCCCCGGATATGTGGGCCAGGAGCACTACGACGTCGCCACCCGCGTGAAGTCCATCCTCCAGAAGAACAAGGAGCTCCAGGACATCATCGCGATCCTCGGCGTCGACGAGCTCGGCGAGGAGGACAAGGTGACGGTGGCGCGCGCCCGCCGCATCGAGCAGTTCCTGTCCCAGAACACCTACATGGCAGAGAAATTCACCGGCGTGGCCGGCTCCACCGTGCCGCTGTCGGAGACCATCGAGGCCTTCCGCCGCATCTGTGACGGCGACTACGATCACCTGCCGGAGCAGGCCTTCTTCAACATCGGCGGCATCGAAGACCTGGAGCGTCGCGCCGCCGAGCTCAAGGACTGAGACGTAGGATGCGGGTCAGGCCCGGTGCAGGAGCAGGAAAGGAGGGGACACGGCCTTGAGTGTCTTGAGTGTCGAGGTGGTCTCGCCGGCGGGCGAGGCCTGGACCGGTGAGGCGACGCAGGTCTCCGTGCCTCTGATCAACGGGGAGCTTGGCGTCTTGCCCGGCCGTCAGCCCCTCCTGGCTGTTCTCGGCTCCGGGCCGGTGCGCCTGAGTCCCGTCGACGGTGAGATGCGCAGGATCGAGGTGTCCGGCGGGTTCTGCTCTGTGGACCATGACGTCATCACGATCGCCGCCGACCATGTGAAGCAGGACGCGGAGGCCTGAGGCATGGGGCAGCACGTGTGGATGATCCTGACGATCGGCATCATCGCCCTCGTGCTGCTGACAGGCGGGTTCCTGGTGCGTCTTCGCTACCTGGCCGGACAGGTCGGTTCTTTCGAGTGCGCCATGCGGTTGCCGGGCGGCCAGCGCTGGCTCAGCGGGGTCGCCTCCTTCCGCCTCGACTCCCTTCAGTGGTACCGGCTGATGTCCCTGTCCACGCGCCCCTCGCGGGTGTGGAGGCGCCTGGACCTGGAGCTTTCCGCGGCCAAGCGGCGCCGCGAGCAGGGACGCGTCGTCGAGGTTCACTGCGTGGATGCCACCGCCGGCTCCGACGGTTTCGACCTGGCCATGATGGAGGAGTCGCACTCGGCGTTGGTCGCCTGGGTGGAGTCCGCCGCCCCCGAGCAGCCCAGCCTCTACTGAGTTCTGCTGACGACCTCCGTCGGCGAGTCTCGCCGTTGCTTCCCCCGGCGGGCGCGGCTTCCTGGTCCGATCGGGGACGTACTTCTCCCGCGAGAACTGCGTTTTCCCGCAGACTACTGAGGTCCGCCCCCAGCCATCTGTAGGACATCGCAGTCCTCGATCACGAAGTACGTTCTCGACGGCGCTCGAGGCTGCGGCTGCGTGAGTATCGGCTCGACGACGGCTCGGCCGCCCCCACTCCACGACCCTTGGACGCTTCTGGAGGATGTAGAGGTCGGCTCCACGGTGGTGAGGGTGCGTGCAGTGCGGTTTACCTCCGTGCAGTAAGGCCGGACCGTTTGCCGTGTCTCTTCACTTCTGAGGCAATTCGGTGCCGGGGCATCTGAGACACGGGCAGGGGTGGGTGTCTTGGGAGTGAGAGGCGCTTGATTCTGTCGTTGAGGCGCCAGCAGGGCAGCGGCTTCGACTTTCCGGACTAGCTCGATGAGCGTGGCCGAGCTCTTGAATGACCGTTTGACCGAATCTGGTCATCTGGTCATAATGGTTGCGGTTCCTCTGCGTGAGCAGCTTTCGAGTAAGGAGACGCCGTGATCCTCTGGCTTGACGATGTCAGTGCCCAAAATCGCTTCCGGGTCGGTGGAAAAGGATCGTCTCTGGCGCGATGCCGAGGACTTGGCCTCCCCGTGCCTGATGGTTTCTGCGTCACCGTTGACGCCTTCACCGCTGCGATTTCGCAGATTCGGGATCGAGAGATGGGGCCGTGTGGTAAAGAACCGTTCCCGTTTCCGTCCGGTCTTGAGGCTGCGCTGGCTGCCGCGTACGACCGGTTGGGAAAACCTGCGGTGGCGGTTCGTTCATCAGGGGTGGACGAGGACAGCGAGAGCCACAGTCTTGCCGGACAACACGAGACACTTCTGGGAGTCCGTGGAGAATCTGCGCTTTTCGACGCCGTGCGTGCCTGTTGGGCCTCAGTCTGGAGTGATAGCGCTATCGAGTACCGCAGACGCCAGGGGATCACGGGCGTCTCGCCTATCGCCGTTGTCGTTCAGCCGATGGTGGCTCCCGATGTCTCCGGTGTGCTTTTCACCCGTGATCCGGTCTCTGGTGCACCGGGGAAGGTGGTCATCAACGCGTCATACGGGTTGGGGGAGAGTGTGGTCTCCGGTCTCATCGTGCCCGATGCCTTCGTTGTGAGTGTCAACCCGCCCCGAGTCGTCAGCCGAGTCCTAGGGTCTAAAAAAACCAGGATGGACGTAGGAGAGCAGGGAGTCGTTCAGACCCGGGTCCCCTTTTCCGAGCGCTCCCGTCTGTGTCTCGATGACGATCAGCTGCTGCGTCTGGTCGACATCGGCATGCGTCTGGAGAGGCACTACGGGAGTGCGCAGGACGTCGAGTGGGCGTTGTGTGATGGCGAAGTCGTTCTCCTTCAGAGCAGGCCTATCACCGCTCAGGCCGATTCGGTCGAACCTGTCAAGTCGATTGAGCCGTCTATCGAGCGTCCCCTGTCAGCACGCTCTCGTGCGGAAAGTTTTATCCGTGCCGACCTGGCTGAGCACCTGCCAGGTCCCATGCCCCTCGATCTGGCCGCTGTGCACCGGCTCATCAAAGCCATAGGTCAAGTACTCGATCGCGCCGGTATCAACCCTCCTGATCCGGAGGCTCTCATCCAAAGCCATTCGGATGGCACCATCCGCCTCAACGTGTCTGTGCCTCCGCAGCATCCCTTGAGACTCTTGCGTATGCCGGTTGTCGCGGTGCGTGGTTTGCGCCATGACCCTAGGCGATGGCCGCAGGAAGAAGCTGCAGTCCGCAGACGAATGAACCGCTTGGCGAAGCTCATCGATCGACGCGCCGAAATCGACTCGGCGGCTCTGATGCACCTTCTGGATGCAGTCCTCGACGCAGCCGCCCATGTCCTGTACGACCGCTACCGCAATTACCTCGTCCCCATGGCACTCACCCGCTCGTTGACCAGACGGCTGGCGGCGGTGGCGGATCCACGAGCCGGCATTCTGGAGGAGGACCTCTATCGAGGTCTTCCCTACGTGACGGCCAAGGCCAATGAAGGAGTCTCGCATCTCGTAGACCAGCTGCGCAGACTCGGGCTGGTCAAGGCGCTGCTCGAGCTCGGCCCGCGCCGTTTTCTGCACGACATTGACACAATGCCGGGTGGAGACCAGTTTCACGCAGACCTCAACCGTTTCCTCACCGACTTCGGGGCGAGAGCCGGAGCTCCTTATCTTGCTTTCTCCTCCAGATCATGGCGTGAGCGCCCCGAGGATCTCCTGGGGATGATCTCGGCACAGTTGCGTGGGGCCGATGCTCCTCAGGACCGACGAGCGGATGTCAGGGCGGTTTCCGGAACCGCCACGGTGCGGAGCATCGCCATGCGACTGCCTGCAGTCCTGAGACGGAGTTGGTACCGCTCTGTCTCACGACAGCGTGCCATGCATGTAGGAAGGGAAGGAACCCTCTATCTCATTGAGGAACTGTTCTTCCAGGCTCGCAGAATCGTCGATGAGATCTCCAACAGGCTCTTGGCGCGCGGCGTCCTGGAGGCGGCCGAGGATATTCTCCTGCTCTATGCAGACGAGATGCGTCGGGCGCTCATCCTCCCACCAGATGGAGATCTGTTGGACCTGGTGGAGCAGCGTCGACGTGATCGGGGCCGTGCGCAGGAGGCCTGGCGTCGAAGTTGTGCCGCGGAGCCGAACGCCATCGAAGCCGATGCTCGTCTCGGAGACGAATTGGTCCTGCGCGGGCTCCCGTCTGCTGCGGGTCAGGCTACTGGGCGGGCGCGAGTGATCCTCAGTCCCCAAGACTTCGTGAACCTGGGCCCCGGAGAGATCCTCGTGAGCCCATTCACCGACCCCTCGTGGACCCCGTTGTTCTCCCTGGCGGCTGGTGTTGTCTCCGAGGCCGGTGGTCCTCTGTCGCACGCAGCGATCGTCGCCCGCGAGTACGGTATTCCCGCTGTGCTCGGAGTTGGAGACGCCACTGTGCAGATCCGAGACGGAGACCTGATAGTGGTGGATGGCTCCGCAGGAGTTGTCACGGCAGTGCGAGCCGATAGTGAGCCGCTGCAGTGAGCGGTGAGCGCCGAGTTGGTGACTGACTCTGGCCAGCGGAGGCCTGCCCGGAGCTGCATCGTCAATATAATGATGGGTATGCCTCAGCCAATCAGTGCGTCTGAAACAGATGCGGTGATCGCCGTCTCCGCATTGCCTGAACGAATTCTCAACGCTGCCGCAGAACTTGTCGGTCAGCATGGCCCGCAGAAGACCACTGTGGCCGAAATCGCCCGGGCTGCCGGCGTCGGCAAGGGGACTGCATATCTGTACTGGTCCAGCAAGGAAGAGCTTCTGCTGGCTCTGCTGGCGCACGAGACTTTAAAGTGGGTACTCGCAGTACGTGACAAGTTGGTGCGTGATCCCGAGGATCTGTGTCCATCCCGATTGGGGGTTCTACTACTCGACTCGTGGCCTCGCGAGTTGGTCGAGCTCATCGCTTCTGATCTGTATCTGCGCAGGATACTCGCAGTGCATCAGCAACCTCGCGAAGCCCTCGATCGGTCTATGCCGATGAAACTGTGTCTGCGGGTGCTGCCTCTGCTGCGGCAGAAGGGACTTGTCAGGGATGACGCCGACGCTTTGGAGCAGGCATATGTTTTCGATGCCTTAATGACTGGTTTCGTCATGGGCAAGATGGTGGACAGTGCTGATTTCGAAACTGTCGATCCACGGGCCGTGCTTTCGCGTGCGATTCGTGCTCTGTTTGAGCCACCTGTTGCGCCGGGGCGATCCCACTGTGAGCGAGTGCTGCCTGAGGTCCTCCAGGTACTCGACCATGCCGTCGCTGAGTTGAATGACGTGATGCTCGCTATGACGCGACCTGCTGAGAGATCGGGAAAGGGGCGGGAGGAGCGCGAGGCCGCTGGGTCTCAATAAGAGGGGTGCTCCTCGTGCGGAGTACCCGTCCCGTCAGTCTTGCGGCTGCTTATCGACGGCGAGGGTCGTAGCCTCCTGGTACGACGGCCCCGGCCCCGGATCGCGCCTGAGAAACAGGCCCTGAGCCGGTACGGGTGCCGTGCCCGGATGACGGCGGGGCAGCAGGCTGGTGACACGATGCTCAGGCATGCCGGCCCCGGCGTCGCGCCGAGCCTCGGTCTGCCCCGCTAGGGTGGACGGGTGCGCCTCGTTATTGCCTCCTGCTCCGTCGACTACTCCGGCCGCCTGGACGCCCACCTGCCCCGGGCCACCCGTGTGCTCATGCTCAAGGCCGATGGCTCGGTCCTCGTCCATTCCGATGGCGGCTCCTACAAGCCCCTGAACTGGATGAGCGCCCCGGCCCGCCTGGCCGTCACCGATCCGGATGAGGAGGCCGCCGCCGACGGCGTGCGCGAGGTCTGGGAGGTGCGCGCCTCCAAGACCGACGACCGCCTCGTCATCCGCGTCTTCGAGACCTTCTCCGACGTCAGCCACGAGCTCGGCGTGGATCCGGGCCTGACCAAGGACGGCGTCGAGGCCCACCTCCAGGAGCTCCTGGCCGAGCAGATCGAGGTCCTGGGCGCCGGCTACCGCCTGGTGCGCCGCGAGTTCCCCACCGCCATCGGCCCGGTCGACATCATGGCCAAGGACGCCCAGGGCCGCTCCGTGGCCGTGGAGATCAAACGCGTCGGCGGGATCGACGGCGTCGAGCAACTCACCCGCTACCTCGAGCTCCTCGACCGCGACCCGCTGCTGACCCCCGTCCAAGGCGTCTTCGCCGCCCAGACCATCAAGCCGCAGGCCCGCGTCCTGGCCGAGGACCGCGGCATCCGCTGCGTCACCCTCGACTACGACGCCATGCGCGGCATGGACGACCCGGCCTCCCGCCTGTTCTGAGGGGACAAGCGTGCCTGCTGCCCGAGACTCCTCCGCGCCGCTGCCACGCGAGGTGAGCCTGGCCCGCATCATCTCCCAGGGCCTCATCCCCGCCACCGCCGCGTCCGACGTCGTCCAGGCGGTGGCGGGCAGACTCGCCATCCAGGGCCAGCAGGTCTCCGCCGTTCCGCACGCTCTGCTCGTGCGCGCCCCCGCGGCCACCCCGGCCGATGTCGAGGCCGCCTTCGCGCGAGGCGACCTGGTGCGCTCCTGGCCCATGCGCGGTACCGTCCACATCACCACCGCCGCGGACCACCACTGGCTGCGGGCCGCCCTCATGCACCGCACCGACGCCTGGGTCCGGCGCAGCGAGGCCGACTACGGTGTCGATACGGCCCTGTGCGAGCGCGCCGCCGAGGTGGCCCTCGGCCTCATCGACGACCAGGGGCCGCTGACGCGCTCGGTGCTGCTGGCGGCCTGGCAGGAGGCCGGCCTCATGGAGGCCTTCCGTGGAGAGGACGTCTCTGTTTACCGGCGCCGTCACCTCCTGGTGCGGCTCCAGCGCGAGGG
>NZ_JH470351.1:239573-247036 GCF_000239715.1 Actinomyces sp. oral taxon 849 str. F0330
CGGCGGCCTGCGAGTGCTCGGCCCCGGCGACGTCGGCCCCGAAGGCCGGCCCTGCTCTACATGCGCGCCGACCTGCCCGACCTCCTGTCCGCTCACCGCACCGCCGCGCAGGCCACGCACTTCCTGGGCTCCTTCGACGAACTGCACGTGGGCTACAAGGACCGCTCCTGCCTCACCGACGACGGCGGCGAGCGCCTCATCTGCCCGGCGAGCAACGGTATGTTCCGCCCGATCCTGGTCGACCGTGGGCAGATTGTCGCCGTGCGCCCGGTCGGCGAGGGCCTGCTGTGGAAGGGCGGGGCGGCGCCATCGGCCCGCGTGGAGCGCGACGTCAACCGGGCTGTCACCCGTATGGAGCACCGCCTGGCCCAGTAGGCGAGGCTCCGTACGGGCCGCCAGGCGCAGGGCGTCGCGATTGGTTCTGTCACTCAAAAGGGTTTGCGTTTCAAACAGGAGAAGGTATCCTGATCTCAAGGTTTGAATCACAAACTGGTTTTCAGTGACGAAGGCATGTGAGGAGCTACCATGGAAGCCGCTACTGCGCCGGCGCGCAAAGTCCCTGTCATGGAGTGGCGCCACGTTGCCAAGCGCTACCCGAAGGCCTCGGGGCGTGCCCTGAGCGACGTCTCCTTCGTGGTGCACCCCGGGGAGATCGTGGTGCTGGTCGGCCCCAACGGTTCGGGCAAGACCACCGCCATGGAGATGGTCTCCGCCCTGCGCCTGCCGACCTCGGGCGAGGTCCTGGTGAACGGCGAGGCCGTGCGCCCCTCCACCCCACAGCGCGCCCTCGTCGGCGTTCAGCTCCAGGAGACGGGGCTGCCCCAGCGACTCAAGGTGCGCGAGGCGATCCGCGCGGTAGCCGGCCTGTACGCCGATCCGGGGCCGGTCGATGAGATTGTCGCCCAGCTCGGCCTCGGCCCCTATATGACCCAGGCGATCGGTTCCCTGTCGGGCGGGTGGGCCAGGCGCCTGGATGTTGTTCTGGCCTGTATCGGCCGGCCCCGCGCCCTCGTCCTCGACGAGCCGACCAGCGGCATCGACCCCGTGGCGCGCGCCGAGCTGTGGGAGTTCCTGCGGCGACGCCGCAGCGAGGGCGTGGCGGTCCTGGCCTCCACCCACGACCTGAGCGAGGCCGAGGCCTACGCGGATCGGCTGCTGGTCCTCGATCGCGGGCGCCTGGTCCTCCAGGGGACGGTCGACGACATCCTCGATCTGGCCGGCGGCCGGTGGCGGCTGCGGCTGATCGGGGTGGAGTCCTCCGTGGACGCCTGGGCCCGCACCCATGGCGTCGAGCTGGTCGAGGCCGGGGACACGCGCGTCCTCATCTCCGACAGGCAGACCGTGGCCGCCATGGCCGAGCAGATCGAGGCCGCTCGCGACCGCGGCGACCTGCACTATCAGGACATCCTCAAAGGGTCGATCCGGCTGGAGGACGTTTTCGCCGAGGCGGTTTCCCAAGCGAATCAGGAGGTAGCCCGATGACCGCGCAATCACAGCAGACCCGGCGGGCGCGCCATGCGAACCCGCAGCTCGACGCCGTCGCGGCGCCGCCCGTCTCCGGCACCCTGCGGGCCGGCTCCTCCGGGGTTGGTCGGTCCCAGCCCGGCCAGCCCCAATCCCTGGCTCCCGGATGGCGGGTGGTGACGGTGTGGGCCCGTCAGGAGCTCGTCCTGCTGCTGCGCGAGCCCGTTGCCGTGTTCTTCTCCCTCGCCTTCCCGGTGATCATGTACGTCTTCATCGGCATTCCCTACGCCTCCAACGAGGTCGCCCCCGGCGTGAGATTCATCGACGTCATGTTCCCCTCGCTCATCCTGTCGGTCATGGCCAACCTGCTGCTCATGGGAATGCCGATATACCTGGCCGAGCTGCGCTCGCGCGGAATCGACCGGCGCTACGCCACACTCCCACTGCGGGGCCGGCACTTCGTGATCGCCCTGCTGCTGTCCACACTCGCGCTGGTGGTGGCCGCCTCGATGATCATCGTTCTGGTGGTCGCCGTGCGCGACGGCGTGAGGCCCGAACTGTGGAACCCGCGCTTCCTCGCGGTCATGGCGGGTTCGATCGCCTGGCTCTCGGCACTGGGCTTCTTCATCGGCGCGCTGAGGGTCTCCTCGCGCACGACCCAGGCCCTGTCGGCCGCCGTCTTCTTCCTTATGTTCTTCGGTTCGGGCGCGGCGATGCCCTTGGAGCAGCTCCCCGAGGCCCTCAAGAGGATCCTGGAGTGGAACCCGCTCAAGCAGTGGCTCGACGTCGCGGTGGGCCTCTACACGGGCACCGGGGTCGAACGGGTGGAGTGGCTCAGGCTTCTCCTGGCGCTGCCGCTGCTCGCCTGCTGCGTCCTGGCGGGGGCGCGGATGTGGAGGCGGCGCTCATGACAACGAGAACGACCGAGCTTGCCGCCGGAGCCCAGCACGCCGGCTTCTGGCGCACTCCAGGGCCTGCTCGTCTCGCGCTGGGGCTCGTCCTGACGATCCTGCTCCTCAAACTGCCGACGGCCACCATCTCGCTCCTGCTCCCCGAGGGGCACGGAACACTGGTTCCCGCCAGCGGAGGCGGCAAAGAAGTATGGATATCGTTGAGCTGGATCGTCTTCACCCTGGTCGCGGTGGGTACCCGTCACTGGATAGGGGCGGTATCGGCAATCTGGCTCCTCACGCTGTCGGCCATCTCCGGAGGACGGCTGCTGGCCGACAGCTACCTGGCCTGGGGGCTCTGGCTGATGGCGAGCTCTCTGGTGGGACTTGATGGCCCTCGCGCTGGCACTGCGTGCGGGAGGCTTCAGCAGGAAACGGCGCAGCGCTGACGGCCGGTGACCGGCGCCCTCGCGCCCCGTGCGCAGTGGTCCGGCAACACTGCCGCCGGACCACTGCGGATCCGGAGATGTGGGGGAGAAGACGCCGAGAATGAGGTTGTCTGATGTCTGGGGAAGTGACAGAATCCGACTCATGAGCAACGAAGCCATGCAGGTCCGCGCACTGCGGGGTCGTGTTGTCACCCCCGACCACATCATCGACGACGGGGCCGTCGTCCTGTCGGGAACCCACATCGCCTGGGTCGGGCCTGCCGACCGGGCCGCCAGGGCCGGCTTCGGAGACGTCGTCGAGCAGGCGCAGACCGCACCCGAGAGCGGCTACCTCCTGCCGGGCCTGGTCGACGTCCACTGCCACGGCGGCGGCGGCGAGTCCTTCCCCAACGCCGAGACCGCCGAGCAGGCGATGATCTCCGTGCGCGAGCACCGCCGCTTCGGCACCACCTCGCTGGTGGCCTCCTGCGTGACGGCTGCCCCCGAGGTCCTCAAGGCGCGCACCCGGGTCCTGGCCGGGCTGTGCGAGGACGGTGAACTCGCCGGCATCCACTTCGAGGGACCCTTCGTCTCGGTTGAGCGCTGCGGCGCCCAGGACCCCACCTACATCATCGACCCCGACGCCGCCCTGACCCGCGAGCTCATCGAGCTCGGCGGCGGGCACGTCGTCACCATGACGATCGCCCCGGAGAAACCCGGCATCACCGGCGACGACGGAGTCAACGCGGCCCTCATCGAGGGCGGGGCCCTGCCCTCCTTCGGGCACACCGACTCCGAGGCCGCCCCCGTGCGCGCCGCACTGGCCGACGCCGCCGCCCGCATCGCCGAGCGCATCGAGGCCGGCAAGATGGTCCGCTCCCCGCGCTCCACCGCCACCCACCTGTTCAACGGCATGCGACCCATGCACCACCGCAAACCCGGGCCCGTGCCCGAGTTCCTGGCCGCCGCCCAGCGCGGCGAATGCGTCTTGGAGATGATCGGCGACGGCGTGCACTTGAACCCCGCCATCGTTCTGGACATGTTCGAAACCCTGGGACGCGACAACGTCGTCCTGATCACCGACGCCATGGCCGCGGCCGGCATGGCGGACGGCGACTACGTGCTCGGCTCCCAGCCGGTCACCGTGGCCGACGGCGTCGCCCGCCTCACCGAGGGCGGCGCGATCGCAGGGGGGACCGCCCACCTCATCGACGTCGTGCGCACCACCTGGCACGGAGGAGTCGACCTGGTCGATGCCGTCTACGCCGCCAGCGTCCAGGGTGCGCAGATCCTCGGCGACCCTTACGTGGGGGCACTGCGGGCGGGCCTGTGGGCCGACGTCGTCGTCACCGACGCGGACCTGAGGCCCGTCACCGTGCTGCGCCGCGGCGAGACGGTGGAACCCGCTGCCTGAGGCGCGCGGCCCAGAACCGCCGCCCGATCCTCCCACGCCACCGGCTCGCACGGGCCCCAGCAGTCTCTTGTCATGTGGGAGCCGTTCGCCCCGACCTGAACCATCAGGTCGGGGCGAACGTGTGGTGCGGAGGCGGCTGGGCCGTGCGCGCCGGTCGGCCGGCCGAAGTGATGCGTGCGGCTAGCCCGGCAGGCCCAGGAGGCGGCGGGTGTAGACGGCCTGGCCGGAGTGCTGGGCGGCGTCGTCGATGATCGAGGCCAGACGCACGCCCCGGGTGACGGGCGGGTCCCAGGAGCTGTCGACGACGTCGTCGAGTACCTGCGGCGTCAGGCCGCGCAGGTAGGTGGTGGCCAGCGCGTAGGCGTCATCGAGATAGGCGAAGAGGAGGCCGAGGTCGCTGACGACGACCTGTGCGGCCTGATCGGGCGTGTGGTGCCAGTCCTCGGTGTCGTCAGGAAGGGCCAGGGCGAAGCGCTCCCGGTGGCCACCGGTGATCCAGACGGGTTCGATGCCCGCCAACGGCGCGACCTGGGTGTCGAGCTCGCGGGCCGTGTGCCAGGCCAACCAGGTCAGGGAGTCGATGCGCGGAGCCAGGTCCGGGGTGGGCTGCGTGTTGGCCTGCTCCACGGTGACGCCGTCGAAGGCGCGGTCGAAGCGCTCGCGCGACCGTGACAGGATGTCGATGAGCATCTCGGGAGTCGTCATGCCGTCAGGCTACGCCTCTGTCTGACGCCCGCGGGAGCCCGGCGTCGACGGGGAACCGGCCCTGAATGGCGGTGGGGGATTCAACGGTGCGGGGAGTTGGGAGCGATGCTCATGTACCTGGCTGAAGGCTTCTCCATGATGGCGAAGGCGAGGCAGGCTACAGCCGAGATACCGACTCCAATGATGCTCGCCATTGCCAGGACGTCGGAGGAGCCGGAAGAGAGTCCCAGGTTCTCAAAGGGTGAAGGAATACGCGAGGGAATGAAGTGTTGATCGGGCAGCGACAAGGATAGGAATATGAGGAATATCAGGTGACTGAAGAAAGCTATCGCTGTTGCCGGTGTGATGATTCTATTGCCAAAGCGTGATGGCCTGTTCGATGTGGCGGCGAAAGTGGCGGCGTGAAAGCCGATGACGTATGGGAGAAGGAAGAAGAAGGAGCGCATGCCGAATGCGTCAAATGTGATGCGCAATCCGATCACGATGAGCGGTATCGCAACGACCAGCGGGATCCTGAGCCAGAAGAAGAGCGTATTCCGCGTGGAAGCGGTGCAGTCGTTGGCTCCCTGTATGGAATTCAGCAGGCACGAGTAGGACATGACGCTGTACGGCAAAGGGGCTGGGATCTGGTGCGCATATGGAGGCGGCCCTCCGTATACCTGCATACTGCTCTGGGGGAGGCTCATGCCTTGAGGTTAGAGGCGGAGTGCGAGAACGGCGATGGGGTGTTGTTCCCAAGGGGCGAGGAGCGGGCCAGACGGACGAGTGGTAGCGCGAGTGGGTGATCCGGATGCGGGCCGGCCGTGGTCGCGCGCGCTACCGCGCCCCGACGAACGCCCAGATCAAACCGAGTCCCGGACACGAAACGCCCCTCCCACGAGTGGCGCATCCACCCACGGAACCCGCCGTCGTTGGTGAAGAGGATGTCGGAGTGGGGGTGTCGGGGGGTTAGTGTCCTTGGGCTTCTTCGGCGTCGTCGGTGAGGTAGGTGACGATGCGTACGAGGTCGTAGGGGGTGGAGGTTTCGGTGGTGGTGATGGTGCCTTCGATTGTGTGCCAGTTGGTGTGGCCGGTGGGGCGGTATCTGGTTGTCCAGGTGGTGGTCAGGGTGGTGGTGATGTTCTTGTCGGTGTGTTTGTAGTGGTGGGTGACGGTGTGGTTCGGGTAGGGGGCTCCGGGGTCGGTGGTGGTTGTGGTGGTTCCGTCTCCCCAGTTCCAGGTGTAGGAGATGGGGGTGAATTCGACGTCGATTGCTGTGTCGAGGATGGTGGTGGTCTGGTAGCGGGGGGTGGGGTCGGTGTAGACGATGAAGGCTTTGGAGATGATGACTTTCGGGCCGGGTGGTTGGCGGGTGATGCCCGAGCCCTGTGCGATGAGTGTGGCGGCTTGGCGGGTGGTGATCGTGATCGTGCGGGGGCCGCCGGTGGGTTCCTCGGGTCCGGAGGGCTGGAGCAGCCCGTTGTTCACGCAGTGAATCTCAGGGTGTTCGTCGCCGTTGTCGGTGCATTTTTGGTGGGGTTTCTCGTCCCACATCGACGGTTCCGATGCCGTCACGTCTGGGTGTTCCTGAGATGGTGGTGCACCGGGCTCCGATGTCCCCTCCTGGGGAATCTGCTCTGTCGCTTCACCATAGAATTGAGCTCCGTCACCGCCATTTCTTGCGCCCATTTGAAGCTTAGGTGGAGCCTGATCAGAATTATCCGCCCAACCGGCGGGCGCGATAAGAAACGAGGTCAGTGCAATGGCGGTCACGGCTGTCCGAAGTTTCATCATCATTTTGACTCCACTTCCACAACCCCGACAACCCATATTCTGCCGTTATATCGAACTCCAAAGTTAATTACTTGCCCTTCCGTGGGGTTGGAGGTGGTGGGATTTTTCCCGTCACCATAGTAAGAGGTCATTTTTCCGTAGTTGACGACCACTTTCACCCTGTTGTAGTTGTAGCCTTCTAGTTTTTCATAGTAAGTCGCGTCAACAATTTCTTGATCCCATTTGTCGGCCCACCCTCCTTTGCTGTGAATTTCGGTAGCATCGTTGATGGTGGATTGGCAGAATTGGCACTGGTCTTCGCTCATGGCTGCGAGTTCGGTGGTGTCGCCGGTCATGAAGGCGTAGCGGTAGAGGTCGAGGAAGTAGTAGACGCTTGCGACTGCGCCCTCGGAGGTCTCCTCGCTGACCTGTGGATTCTTGACGGGTGCGGGTTCGGCTAGGGCGGTGTCGCGCTGGGCCTTGAGTTCGGGGGTCAGGGCGGCCTCTCGGGAGGCGGTCGCTGAGGCGTTGGCGTCGGCGATCCCCTTCTCGGCCCGGGCGACGGCCGCAGACGCGCTGGCACTGGCGCTGGCACTGGCCTCCGCCCGCGCGTCCTTCAGCGCGCAGCCCGCCGCCCCCAGGGCCAGGACGCATACCACCGCCAAACCGGCGGCCGCCCGGCGGCGCCCCAGACGAGAACCGGACCGCCCGTACTCGCCTGCGGGTCGCCTCGAGTGCACAGGCCTTGGGGATCGTAGGGACGTGCTCATCACCGATAGCCTCCTCGCCACCGAAACAACTCCTCACACC
>NZ_JH470351.1:247313-255839 GCF_000239715.1 Actinomyces sp. oral taxon 849 str. F0330
CCGCCCGCGCGTCCTTCAGCGCGCAGCCCGCCGCCCCCAGGGCCAGGACGCATACCACCGCCAAACCGGCGGCCGCCCGGCGGCGCCCCAGACGAGAACCGGACCGCCCGTACTCGCCTGCGGGTCGCCTCGAGTGCACAGGCCTTGGGGATCGTAGGGACGTGCTCATCACCGATAGCCTCCTCGCCACCGAAACAACTCCTCACACCACCGGGACGGGCGGCAGTGCCCGTCCGAGCGGTGTATTGACATTACCTGCACACACGCCCCGACCGCCAGACTTTGACACGGCCCTGTGGAAAACCCCCGGGGCACTATCGCCGAAGCGCCCACCACGGGCGGATCGGCGCCCCCTGACCTCGCAGGAATCCAGCAGCCATCACGCAACTGAAACAGGCGCCCCCAACGGGCCCCATCACCTAGCCCGAAGCAATGGTGGCCCGTCAGCAGGTGGTCTTGCCATGGGACGTGGTTCCGGGTGTGGACAACCAGCCGCCAACGGCTCAGGTGCAGCGGCTGTGGCGCTCGGGAGTACTGCGCCGGTTCGGTGAAGAATGCGCGGCGACTTAGGAGCAGGTGGTGGGATCGCCGTCCCGGCATACGGGCGGCGGGGCCGGCAGCGTGCTCAGGAGAAGACGACGGTGCGGTGCCCGTTGAGCAGCACTCGGTGCTCGGTGTGCCAGCGCACTGCCTGCGCCAATACCCGGCGCTCGACATCCTGGCCCTTGGCTTGCAGCGTGGCCACCGAGTCCTCGTGGCCGGCCCGCGTCACGTCCTGCTCGATGATCGGGCCCTCATCCAGGTCCGCCGTCACGTAGTGCGCCGTCGCCCCGATGAGCTTGACCCCGCGCTCGTGCGCCTGGGCGTAGGGGCGCGCGCCCTTGAAGGACGGCAGGAACGAGTGGTGGATGTTGATGACGCCCCCGCGCAGCCGCTCGCACAGGGCGGGGGAGAGGATCTGCATGTAGCGGGCCAGTACCACCAGCTCGACGTCGAGGGAGTCCACCAGCCCCAGCAGCTCTGCCTCGGCGGCCTCCTTGGTCTCCTTGGTGACCGGGATGTGGTGGAAGGGCACCCCGTAGAACTCGGCGACGTCCCGCAGCGTCTCGTGGTTGCCCACCACGCCGACGACGTCGACCGGCAGCCCCTGGCTGCGCTCCCGGAAGAGCAGGTCGGTCAGGCAGTGCCCCTCCTTGGAGACCATGATGAGGGTGCGCATGGCGCGCCCCACCTCGTCGAGGCTCCACTCCATCTCGTAATCCCCGGCCAGCTCGGCCAGGTCCTTCTCCAGCTCCTCGCGCGGCACGGTGGTCAGCACCTGGACCCGCATGAAGAACAGACCGGTAGAGGAGTCCCCGAACTGCTTGGACTCGGTGATGTTCCCGCCGCGGCGCGCCAGCGTGCCGGTGACCGCGTGGACGATGCCCGGACGGTCGGGGCAGGACAGGGACAGGACCAGGTGGGCAGCAGAATCGGGTTGCGCCGTGGAGTGAGCCATGGACTCAGCCTAGTCGGCGCTCGCGCCACTTGACGACGGCGAGCACCAGCCAGGTGGTCACGATGAAGGGCCAGGTGTAGGTCGGCACCGGGATCTCCGTGAAAACTCGGTCCACGACGACGGTCAGCACTGATCCCGCGACCGCCAGCACCCAGGCCCGCCTCCCGGGAGGCAGGAGGACGACGCCGATCGCGATCGCCGTCAGGCACGGAGAGTACCCGCCCAGACCGTGCGCCGCCTGACCGGCGGGAACGAGCGCCAGCGTTGCCGCCGTTCCGACGACGCTACCCAGCAGTGCTGCCGTTCCTACTCTCCAACTGGCGATGAACAGCCCGGCCAGGATCAGCGCACCGCCGACCCAGGAGTCGACGAGCACCACCTGGGACTCTCCCGTCAGCACCGCCTCCGGGACCAGCCACGCCGTCGACCCGCTGACCGGTGCCGGATCGGGCACCATCGGCGCGTCGATCGCCCTGAGCAGAGCGGTCAGCAGGCCGGAGACGATGCAAAAGGGAGCCGTGAGCGCCGGGAGCCCGACCGGGGCGAGAACGCGCTCCAGAGCGCGGTGGACCGCGGGGCACGCCGCCGCCCCGACCACGGTGAGCAGCGTCGCCGGCCAGAAAACGCCCATAGCGGCCCAGGCCGCCGCTCCCACCAGCGCCCCGTTGTAGCCCTGGAGTCCATCGGTGATTCGCAGGTCCAGCAGCCGTGCCGCCGCCGTCGATACTGTCGTCCCGAGGATCACTTGGAGGGCCATGAGTGGTGAGTAGACGGCGATGCCGGCCACGATGAGCACTCCGGTGAGTGCATGGGGCTGGAGGAAGATTTGCCCGACCCCGCGCCCGAGCGCGCTCACGCCGACCGAGACGATCGATGGGACGGCCGCGGTGTCCGGTCGGGAAGTCAGGTGGTGGGGTTGATGAGCAGATGATTCAGGCATGAGGGGCTCCGATCGATGGAGATTCGGGAGATGCCCGCTGCCGAGGCGAGCGGGCCGTCACTAGTACTTGCGCAGGTCGAGCCTCGGCGCGCCGAACCACCGGCCGCGCACGAGCTCGTTGATGTCGAGCATGAGACCGGTCAGCCGGGTTGTGTCGTCACCCAGCACCCGGGCAACGAGTCCGGGACCCGGCACCCGCGTCACTCCGGCGCGCACGTCGTCGGCCTCGAGCAGCTCGCCGACCTCGGCGACGAGCGCGGCATCGACGCGGGCGTCGACGACCGTGAAGGAGGCCAGATGGCTGTACCCCTCCAGAGCTCCCAGGCCCGCCATACCGGTTTCGCCGGGGACCAGGCGCAGGCTGTCGACGACGGCGCACCGGCCGCCGACGCGGATATCGGTGCGCACCCGTACGGAGTCATACCCGAAGGCCGAACCGTCCGGGGCCCAACCGGGGGTGAGGACCTCCAAGGACATGAAGGTCGCCGTCGGATCCATCTCGACGAGGGCGGTCTGTAGGTAGGAGGACTCCCTGTAGGCGATGACCTGGTCGGGAACGAGCTCGAGTACGGCCCCCGGAGCCAGGCTCATTCGGGTGTGCTGGTGGACCGGGCAGGTGGGGGTGCGGTAGATCTTCGTGGCCGCTTGGGTGGTCAG
Source organism: Actinomyces sp. oral taxon 849 str. F0330 (assembly GCF_000239715.1). Lineage (NCBI taxonomy): Bacteria > Bacillati > Actinomycetota > Actinomycetes > Actinomycetales > Actinomycetaceae > Actinomyces > Actinomyces sp. oral taxon 849. Next base: position 250,409 of record NZ_JH470351.1, read on the forward strand.
CAGTGCTGAGGCCCCCTCCTCGACCTCGATCTCGGTAAGGTAGGAGTCGCCGTCCAGGTACCCGCCCCCTGGATTGACCACGTAGTAGGTCACCTGTCCGGTCTCATCGAGGTACAGAGGGCGGAACACCTTCAATGCTCCCCGGTGGTACTGGTCCACGGCGATACTCCGGTCCCCGTCCCGGGCGATCCGCAGATGCAGTTCGCCTGTGGTGCTCACGACTCCAGGTCCGTCATGAGCACATCGTGGCGGAGCCACTCGATGACGTGATCCAGGCCCTCATCGGTTTTGAGATTGGTGAAGCAGAAGGGCCTGTCACCCCGGAACACCTTGGAATCGGCCTCCATGACCGCCAGGTCGGCGCCGACGTGAGGAGCCAGGTCCGTTTTGTTGATGACGAACAGGTCGGACTTGATCATGCCCTGACCGGCCTTGCGGGGGATCTTCTCGCCCTGGGCCACGTCGATGACATAGATGGAGAAGTCGACGAGCTCGGGGGAGAAGGTGGCCGAGAGGTTGTCGCCTCCCGACTCCACGAACACCACCTCCAGGTCGGGGTGGCGCTCGACCAGCTCGGCGATCGCCGCCTCGTTCATGGAGGTGTCCTCGCGGATGGCGGTGTGCGGGCAGCCCCCGGTCTCCAGCCCGACGATGCGGTCCACCGGCAGGATTCCCTGAGCGGCGAGGATTTTGGCGTCCTCGATCGTGTAGATGTCGTTGGTGACGGCGGCCATGGAGATCTCCCGGCTCAGGGCCCGGGTGATCCGCTCGATGAGCTGGGTCTTCCCCGCCCCCACCGGGCCGCCCACCCCGATACGAATCGGGCCGGGATGCTGGGAGCGGGCGGCCTGCTCTCCGGGCCTATCAACGAGAGTCCGGCTGGCTGTTGCTGTCATGAGTATCTCCTCAGTAGTTCTTCAGGACATGAACATGCGGGCGCGTTGTCGCTCGTGCCGCATCTGGCTGATCTCGATCCCGGGCGCGGCCGCTCCCAGGTCCATCTCGTCAAGAGTCCCGATCCGCCTGACCGCGGCGCGGACGTCGTCGCGCACCGAGGCGATGGCGCGCTGACCGGCGTCCTGCCCCAAGGGGATGGCTCGTACGGCGTTCTGCGTCAGCGAGATCACACTGGACTGGAGGTAGGCTGCCGTGACCGCCGACGGCGGTGCCATGAGCGCATAGCCGGCGATCGCCAGCACGATGGCGGGGTGGGCGCGGCAGCCCCCGGTGTCCACGAGTGCCGCGTAGCGGCTGAGCAGCCTGTCGCCGTCGGCGCCGCTCAGTGCCAGACGGGCGATGGTGAGCAGCCGCCGTCCCATCGTGATCCCGGCACGGCGCACCTGGATCGGCACCGCCTGAGCCACGAGGAGGTCGTCGAGGCGGGCGATCGCCTCCCAGTCGTCCGCCGCCACCGCCTCGAAGGCCAGCCGCAGCCCCAGTCCCTCGGAGAAGGTCAGCTGGGTGGACACGAGCGCGCGCAGCCAGGACATGAAGGAGGCCTCGCCGTCGACGATGCCGTCGCAGATATAGGTTTCCAGCCCGAAGGAGTGGGAGAAGGCGCCCGTGGGCAGTGCGGAGTCGCACAGCTGGGCCAGCGGGAGCTGCCAGCGTGCGGGCTCACCCCACTCCGGGGCGCAGGGGTCAGTGAGTGTGTTCGGCATGGCGGAAGGGGACGGGCATGGACCGCTCCATCCGCGCATGGCGCACCCCCAGGTGCTCCAGGTAGTGCTCGGCGGTGTGGTCGTACTGGATGACCATGACGCCGTCATGTCCCTCAAGCCCCGGGAAGGGGTCATCCGGTCCGAAGAACTGGGCAGGCAAGTGCCGGTTGCCCAGGTTGTGGGCGACGACCCCCATCTCGCGCACCGTGGCGGGTGCGATGACGAGGACATCGGTGGGCTCCAGGCGCACGACGACGATTCCGCGTTCGTTGCGAAGCAGAATGTCTCCCTCACACAGGTCCGGTGCCCCCGGTGCGAGCCGGATACCGAGCTCGGTGCCGTGGTCCGAGCGCACTCGCTGGATGCGTTTAGTGAGGGCAGCCAGGGGGAGGATCACACTCTCGACGTGCACGCCCTCGAGGTCCTCGGGGGAGAAGTCGTGGATATTGCCTGCGATGGACTCGATAATCATGAAGGCTCCAGGATGAGGGATCAGAACAGGAAGTAGCGCTGCGCCATGGCGAGGACCTCGGCGGGCTCGCAGGTGACCTTCTCGCCGTCGACCCTGACCTCGTAGGTCTCGGGATCGACGGTGAGCGCCGGAGTGGCGTCGTTGAAGGCCATGTCCGCCTTCGTCAGCCGCCTGACCCCGCGGGCCGGACGGATCTTCTTGCGCAGTCCTAGGCTCTGGGGCACTCCTGCCTCGATGGCGGCTTGGGACATGAAGGTGATCGAGTTCGACGCCGGTGCCGCCCCGCAGCCGCCGAACATGGGGCGCATGAGTGTGGGTTCGGGGGTGGGGATCGAGGCGTTGGCGTCCCCCATGACCGCCGAGGCGATCTGGCCTCCCTTGAGGACCAGGTTCGGTTTGACCCCGAAGAAGGCGGGATCCCACAGCACCAGGTCCGCCCACTTGCCCACCTCCACGCTGCCCACGACCTCGTCGATCCCGTTGGTGCGGGCCGGGTTGATCGTGTACTTCGACACGTAGCGCTTGATGCGCAGGTTGTCGCCGCCCTCCGGGTCCCCGGCGAGTTTGCCGCGCGCCTTCTTCATCTGGTCGGCCACCTGCCAGGTGCGGATGACGACCTCACCGACGCGCCCCATCGCTTGGGAGTCCGACGATGTCATGGAGAACACGCCCAGGTCGTGCAGAACGTCCTCGGCCGCGATCGTCTCTGGGCGGATGCGCGAGTCCGCGAAGGCGACGTCCTCCGGGATGGCGGGGTTGAGGTGGTGGCACACCATGAGCATGTCGAGGTGCTCCTCGGCGGTGTTGCGCGTGAAGGGCAGTGTCGGATTGGTCGAGGACGGCAGGATGTTGGCGTCCTGCGCCAGGGTGATGATGTCCGGTGCATGGCCGCCGCCCGCGCCCTCGGTGTGGAAAGTGTGGATGACACGTCCGCCGATGGCGCGGCGGGTGTCCTCCACGAAACCGCACTCGTTGAGAGTGTCGGTGTGGATGGCGACTTGCACGTCGAACTCGTCGGCGACCTTGAGCGCCTCGTCGATGACCGCGTGTGTGGCGCCCCAATCCTCGTGGATCTTGAAGCCGACCGCTCCGGCGCGCAGCTGCTCGGCCAGCGGCTCCCGGGCGGAGGCGTGGCCCTTGGCCAGCAGACCTATATTCATCGGGAAGTCCTCGACGGCCTGGAGCATGCGGGCCAGGTTCCAGGCCCCGGGCGTGATCGTGGTGGCGTTGGTGCCATCGGCGGGGCCCGTCCCCCCTCCGATCATGGTGGTCACGCCTGAGGCCAGGGCGGTGGCGACCTGGGTGGGGGAGATGAAGTGAATGTGAGAATCGATGCCCCCGGCCGTCAGGATGCGGTGCTCCCCGGCGATCACCTCCGTGGATGTGCCGATGACGATATCGATGTCGTCCATGATGTCCGGGTTGCCCGCGGCGCCGATGGCGCTGATGACGCCGTCGCGGATGGCGACGTCGGCCTTGTAGACGCCGGTGTGGTCGATGATGATCGCATTGGTGATGACGGTGTCGGGAATGCCCTCGTCTCGCGTGCGCTGGCCATTGTGGCCCATGCCGTCGCGGATGACCTTGCCGCCTCCGAAGACGGCCTCGTCGCCACGATGGGTCAGGTCCCACTCGATCTGGGCGAAGAGGTCGGTGTCGGCTAGACGGATGGCGTCCCCGGTGGTGGGGCCGTACAGGGCGGCATGCTCCCGACGGCTGAGTTCCTTGCTCATGGTGTGCTCCTGTGCTCTCAGCCCTGGATGGGTCCGTTCGTCTTGCCTGCCAGTCCGAAGACCCTTCGCGCTCCGGCCAGTGCCACCAGGTGGACTGGCCTGGAGTCGCCCGGCTCGAAGCGAACGGCGGTTCCTGCGGGAATATCGAGGCGGAAACCGCGAGCGGCCTGCCGGTCGAAGGACAGCGCGGAGTTGACCTCGGCGAAATGGAAGTGCGAACCGACCTGGATGGGGCGGTCCCCGGTGTTGAGGACGTCGAGGTCGACGGTGGGGAGGTCCTCGTTGATGGTGATGGTGCCGCTCGCGAGCCGGTACATGCCCGGGATCATGACAGCCTCCTGCGAATCGGGTCGTGGACGGAGACGAGCTTGGTCCCGTCGGGGAAGGTCGCCTCCACCTGGACCGCGCGGATCATCTCGGGGACCCCCTCCATGACGTCCTCGCGGGTCAGCAGGGTGGTGCCATAGGCCATGAGGTCGGAGACGGTGCGCCCCTCTCGGGCTCCTTCGAGGATCTCAGCGGTGATGTAGGCGACTGCCTCGGGGTGGTTGAGCCGGATCCCTCTGTCCTTGCGTCTTCGTGCCAGGTCTGCGGCGACGACGATGAGTAGCTTCTCCTGCTCACGAGGAGTGAGGTGCATCGGGCTTCTCCCAGAGACGGTTCGGAGCGGGCGCATAAGCGCGAGCTTGTCCGCGTGTGACGAACGCTTATAGGCAATGCCTTGCGTGTTACATGAATATTTCCGGTCGATCGGCGACAGCGTGGGGGAGCGTTCTCCTCCTCGGTTTTCCGCTTCATTGCGGGATTGTGGTGCTTACGGTTGAAGTGTTGGGCATCCTTTATCGACCGGCGTCGATACTGAGGAAAGGAAGGGCCGGGATGCGCTCTGCTGCGCAGCCCGGCCCGGTGGGGTATTGGCCTCGACCGATCAGCCCTGACGGGCCTTGAGGCGGGGATTCTTCTTGTTGATGACGTAGGTGTGACCGCGGCGTCGGACCACCTTGGACCCCGGCTGCTTGGCCAGGGACCGGATCGAGGCGCGAACCTTCATGAGTGACTCCTTAACTCTCTCTTCCTGTGCTGCGATGTCCGGGCGCCGGGCCCCGCCTGCGCGACTAGCGCGTCCGCTTGCCGTAGCGGCGCTCGAACTTCTCCACCCGACCGGCCGTGTCCAGGATGCGGCCCTGGCCGGTCCAGAACGGGTGCGAGGCGCTAGAGACATCGACGTCGTAGACCGGGTAGGTGTTGCCGTCCTCCCACTCGATGGTCTCCGACGACGTCAGAGTCGAACGGGTCAGGAAGGCGAAGCCGGCCGACTTATCGCGAAAGACGATGGGCTGGTAGCTGGGGTGGATCCCCGGGCGCATGAGAGCTCCTCGGATATGGGTGATTGGGGTGGTCGGTATTGGTGGGTGCTGTGAGAGTGGGCAGCCGCGGCGGGCCTCGACGCCTGGCGATCGCGGGCCCCGTGGCTGAGCCCGCCCGGCTACCAGGAGGACTTGACGATGCCCGGCAGCTCGCCGCGCAGCGCCATCTGGCGGAAGCGCACCCGGGAGGTTCCGGTG
>NZ_JH470351.1:256806-258348 GCF_000239715.1 Actinomyces sp. oral taxon 849 str. F0330
GCCTCGTCGCGCTCGGCCTGGCTCAGGTGGGGGTTCACTGAGGCCCGCTTGAGTTCGGCCCGGCGCTCGGCGTAGCGGGCCACCACCTCCCGGCGCCGCAGCTCGGCGGCGATCTTGGACTTCTTGGCCATCAGCGCGACTCCTTGTACTCCACGTGCCGGCGCACCACCGGGTCGAACTTGCGCAGTACCAGCCGGTCGGGGGTGTTGCGGCGGTTCTTGCGGGTGACGTAGGTGTGCCCTGTGCCCGCGGTGGAGACCATCTTGATGATCGGCCGCAGGTCCTTCCCTTTGGCGCCGCTCATGACAGCTTCTCCCCTCGGGCCAGCATTTGGGCCACGACGACGTCGATGCCCAGCTTGTCGATCGTGCGGATGCCCTTGGCGGATACCGTCAGACGCACGGTGCGTCCCAGCGACGGCACCCAGTAGCGCTTGCGCTGCAGATTGGGGTCCCAGCGCCGCGGTGTGCGCCGGTGCGAGTGGGAGACGGAGCGGCCGAAGACCGGCCGAGCTCCCGTGACTTGGCAGTAGGTTGTCATGACGAGCATGATATAAGAATGATTCTCAGTGTCGTCAACTCTGCTGGAGGACCTCGTGACCGATCCCTCGGATGACCTCTTCGCTCTCCCCGGTACCCGGACTGATGCCGATGGCCGGCACGCCCTGTCCCTCATCGGCGCCGTCGACCCTGCCCTGCTGGACCTGGTCGACCTCTCCCTGGCCGGCCAGGACGCCGTCGTCATCCGCGCCGGCTTCCACTTCGACGAGGAAGATGGCGGCGACGAGGACGAGGAGGGCTGCGACGTCGGTGACGACAGCGGCGATCTGGTCTGCCTCGTCAGCCACAGCTCGGCCGACGGCTTCGACGACGACCCGGTGCGCCTCGACGTCCCCATGCCCTTCACCTGCCCCACCTGCTCACTGCGCGAGGTCCTGGTCGCCGTCGCCGAGGACCGTGCCGCCCAGGCCCCGGGCGGCACCACCGTCATCCTCCTGCCAGCGGCCGTCGAACTCGCCCACCTCCTGCCCCGCCTAGCCGAGGACCTCGCCGGCACCGGTGTGAGACTGGCCGGGGCCGCCCATGTCCTGGACGCCACCACCGCCTTGGACGAGCTCCTCGAGCACCGCCTGCTGGCTGCCTTCCCCGGCGACTGCCGCTGCACGGGCGCCGTGCACCTGGCCAACCTCGGCTACGCCGACGTCGTCCTGGCCCTGGGACGCGACGAGGAACCCACTGGGGCCGACCTCATCGAGCACCTGCGCCCCCACGACGCGCTGCTGCTCCCCGGGCTCGACGCGCCCCTCCTGGAGACCCTCACCGGCCTCTCCCACGACGCCGCGGCCTCTCTGAGTCGCATCCATCCTGCTACCACCAGTGCCTGGGGCGGCCCCGACGACCACGGCGTGTGGACCCTCGACCTCAGCGCCGCCCTGCCCTTCCACCCCGGGCGCCTGCGCGCCCTCGTCGTCGACCTCGCCGGCCGGGGCCTGTGCGCTCGCGGCTGCTTCTGGCTGCCCAGCCGCCCCGGCCGGGTCTGTAC
>NZ_JH470351.1:258651-303806 GCF_000239715.1 Actinomyces sp. oral taxon 849 str. F0330
TCGCCGGAGGCGCCCTCAGCGTCGGCGATGCCGGAACCTGGGCCGATGTGCCGGTCGCCCCTGCCGACGGCACCGCTGCTCGCGCCTCCGGCGAGCCCCGCTGCCACCTCGTGGTCACCGGCATCGGCGATGAGCGCATGCGCGAGCAGGTGCGCCGCGCCTTCGGCCGGATCCTCCTGCGACCCGAGGAGATGGCCCAGGCCCTGGCCTGGATCGGCGCCGACGACGGCCTGGGCGACTGGTTCGGCCAGGAGGAGTGAGGCCGTCCGAGTGCTCAGACGCGCATGGACACGCGCAGACGTACGCAGCCGCACGAGGTGCCCAGCGGACCCGACGCGTTAGGCTATGTCCGTCGCGACTGGCGCCGGGTGGATCACCACCGGGGAGCGGCACGAACACGACTCCGGGGTCGCCCGCCTGGGCCGCGGATCGCCTACCAGTGCGCGCATGGCCGCCTGCCACGGCACAGCGTGCGCCCCACACCCGAGGAGAGACATGACCGCGCAAGCCGTCACCCCGTCCCTGAACCAGCCCCTGGCCGAGCTCGACCCGGACATCGCCGAGGTCCTCACCGGCGAGCTCGCCCGTCAGCGCGAGACCCTGGAGATGATCGCCTCGGAGAACTTCGTTCCCCGGGCCGTCCTGGAGTGTCAGGGCTCGGTCCTGACCAACAAGTACGCCGAGGGCTACCCCGGGCGCCGCTACTACGGCGGCTGCGAGGTCGTTGACGTCGCCGAGTCCCTGGCCATCGAGCGCGCCAAGGCCGTCTTCGACGCCGAGTGGGCCAACGTCCAGCCCCACTCCGGGGCCCAGGCCAACGCCGCCGTCCTCCATGCTCTGGCCACCCCCGGCGACACTCTCCTGGGCCTGTCTCTGGCCCACGGCGGCCACCTCACCCACGGCATGAAGATCAACTTCTCCGGCAAGAACTACAACGCCACCGCTTACGGCGTCGACGAGACCACTATGCGCATCGAGATGGACCAGGTGCGCGAAGCCGCCCTGCGCGAGCGCCCCACGGTCATCATCGCCGGATGGTCGGCCTACCCCCGCCACCTCGACTTCGCCGCCTTCCGCGCCATCGCCGACGAGGTCAGCGCCGCTCTGTGGGTGGACATGGCCCACTTCGCCGGGCTGGTGGCCGCCGGCCTGCACCCCAACCCCGTCCCGCACGCCGACGTCGTGTCCACCACCGTTCACAAGACCCTGGGCGGCCCCCGCTCCGGCATGCTCCTGTCCAGCCGCGCCGAGCAGTGGGGCAAGAAGCTCAACTCGGCCGTCTTCCCCGGCCAGCAGGGCGGCCCCCTCATGCACGTCATCGCCGCCAAGGCCGTGGCCATGAAGATCGCCGGTACTGAGGAGTTCCGCGAGCGTCAGGAGCGCACCGTGCGCGGCGCCGCCATCATCGCCGAGCGCCTGGGGGCCGACGACGTGCGCGCCGCCGGCGTCAGCCTGGTCACCGGAGGCACCGACGTGCACCTGGTGCTGGTGGACCTGCGCGACTCCTCCCTGGACGGCCAGCAGGCCGAGGACCTCCTGCACACCGCCGGCATCACGGTCAACCGCAACGCCGTCCCCTTCGACCCGCGCCCCCCGCGCGTGACCTCCGGTCTGCGCATCGGCACCCCCGCCCTGGCCACCCGCGGCTTCGGTGACGCCGAGTTCACCGAGGTCGCCGACATCATTGCCGCCACCCTCATCCACGGCGCCGCCGGCACCGCCGACGACGAGACCCTGGCCGCCCTGCGCGGTCGCGTGCGCGCCCTGACCGACGCCTTCCCCCTCTACCCGGGGCTGGCCCAGTGAGGGCTCCCTGGAACGGAGCGGCCCGGGTCCTGGACGGCAAGGCCACGGCCGCCGCCCTCAAGGCCGAGCTCAAGGAACGCGTGACGGCGCTGCGCGAGCGCGGCGTCACCCCCGGCCTGGGCACGGTCCTGGTGGGGGAGGACCCCGGCAGCGTCAAGTACGTCGCCGGCAAGCACGCCGACTGCGCCGAGGTCGGTATCCTCTCCATCCGCGAGGACCTGCCGGCCACCGCCACGCAGGCCGAGGTGGAGGCCGCCGTCGACCGCCTCAATGCGGATGACGCCTGCACCGGCTACATCGTCCAGCTCCCGCTGCCGGCGGGTGTGGACACCAACGCGATCCTGGAGCGCGTGGACCCGGACAAGGACGCCGACGGCCTGCACCCCACCAACCTGGGGCGCCTGGTGCTGCGGGCCTCGGGGCCCATCGACTCGCCCCTGCCCTGCACGCCGCGCGGCTGCATCGAGCTCATGGAGCGCCACGGCATCGACCTGGCCGGCCGCAACGTGTGCGTCGTCGGCCGCGGCGTCACGGTGGGCCGCTCTATCGGCCTGCTCCTGGGGCGCAAGGACGTTAACGCCACCGTCGACATCTGCCACACCGGCACTACGGACCTGGCCGACCACGTGCGCCGGGCCGACGTCGTCATCTCCGCGGCCGGCAGCCCCGGCATCATCACCCCGGAAATGGTGGCCCCCGGAGCCGTCGTCCTGGACGTGGGCGTCTCGCGCGTCGTCGACCCGGCCACCGGCAAGGGCCGCATCGCCGGCGACGTCGCCGACGGTGTCGATGAGGTGGCCTCCTGGCTCTCGCCCAACCCCGGTGGCGTGGGGCCCATGACCCGCGCCCTGCTGCTGGCCAACGTGGTCGAGACCGCGGAGCGCTCGCTCTAGAAGCGTCGTCGCTCGCCTGACCGGCCGATTAACCTTGAGGTCATGACGGACGAGTCCCACGGCGCCCATCCCTCCCAGTCCCACCACTCCATCGACCCGGCTGAGTCGGCTGATTCCGCGAATTCCCGGGAATCCGAGTCGACTCAGCCGGATGCGGTTCCGCCGGAACCTCAGGACGCGCCGGACGTGACCGGCTCTCAGGACCCGCAGCCGCAGAAGGCCGGCCTGCGGCGTCGGACCCTGCTCATTGGCGCGGCTGGCTACGGTGCCCTCATCGCAGGAGTAACCTTCCTGGCGCTCTTCTCAAAGTCGCGCTGCTGCAAAGACCCGATCCCCACCTTCATAGACTTTGAGGACTCGCCGGCCTCGGCCGCCTACCGCCCCGCCTACCACTACAGCCCCGCCAAGGGGAACCTCGCCGACCCCAACGGGCTAGTCCTCCACGAGGGCGAGTACCACCTCTTCCACCAGCAGGACGGCACGTGGGGCCACGCCGTCAGTATGGACATGGTGCACTGGAAGCGCCTGGGCACGGCCCTGGAGCACGACTCGCAGGGCCTGGCCATGTCCGGCAGCTGCGTCGTCGACGGCGCCGACACCTCCAGCCTGGTCAAGGGCGGCGGCATGGTGGCCGTCTACACCTCTACCGAGGGCGGCGAGGCCCAGTCCCTGGCCTACTCCACCGATCGGGGCCGCACCTGGCAGCGCTTCTCCGGCAACCCCGTCATCCCCAACGATGGGCGTAAGGACTTCCGCGACCCCAAGGTCTTCTGGCACGAGGACTCCAAGGCATGGGTCATGATCGTCTCGGCCGGAGATCACGTCTCCTTATACCGCTCCACGGACCTCAAGACCTGGACCCACGCCAGCGACTTCGGCCAGGACATCGGCTCGCACGCCGCTGTGTGGGAGTGCCCCGACCTCTTCCCCCTGACCGACACCAGCGATGGTCGCACCCGCTGGGTCATGACCCTCTCGGTGGGCGCCAACGAGGAGACGGCCGGTTCCACCGCCCAGTACTTCATCGGGGACTTCGACGGCTCCGTCTTCTTCCCCGAGGACCGCGAGACCCGTTTCACCGACGCCGGCCAGGACTTCTACGCCGCCCAGAGCTTCGAGCACATCGAGGGCCGCCGCGTGTGGATGGCTTGGTTGGGCAACTGGAACTACCCCTACTCGCTTCCCACTGGCGACTGGCGCGGCGAGATGAGCATCCCGCGCGAGTTGTCCCTAACGACCCTGAACGGTAAGCGCACCCTCGTCCAGAAGCCCGTCCCTGAGCTCGACGCGCTGCGCGGCAAGGCCACCGACCTCAGCGGCCTCACGGCCATCGACACCGCCGGTGGCGCGATGACGGAACTGGGCAAGGGCCGCACGGTCGAGATCGACCTGACCCTGGACATCTCCAAGGCATCTGAGGCCTGGCTGGGCCTGGCCCGAGGAGAGATCGACGGCAAGGTTCAGGAGGTGCGCGTCGGCGTCAACGTCTCGGCCGGAACCCTCTACCTGGACCGCACCGACGGGGGGCTGACGCAGGTTGACGGCAAGGACGAGGGCATCAGGACCGACTTCGCCTTGCGCCGTGAGGTGGCCTACCACCCCACCGGCTCCACGGTGCGCCTGCACCTTTACCTCGACCGCTCTAGTCTCGAGGTCTTCGTCGACGACGGCGCCACGGTCGGCAGCCTTCTGGTCTTCACCGACCCCAGCTGTCAGGAGATCGTCCTGGGCGCCACGGGTACGGCCACCATCACCTCGGGCAGCCTCACCCCGCTGTCGGCCGTCCTGTAGGAGCACCGCGGCAAGACCGGACGACGATAAGACGGGGCCGCCGGAACATCTGCTCCGACGGCCCCGCCATCATCTTTGGGCGATGTTGGGCAGCGGTGCCCTGCCCGCCTCGCCTACTTCAGGCGCTGCGGCCGGGAGTCGCCGCCGTTGGTGCGGGCCCGGTCCGCGGGAATGTCCGCGAAGCCTCCCAACCCGTTGGTGCCGTAGGTGCGGTCCACCGCGGTGGTGTCCCCGGAGATATTGATCTTCACCGTCGGTGCCAGCGAGCCTCCACGCACCGGGTTGCCATCCTTATTGCCGCCGATGGAGTCGATGAAGGACTCCACCAGGCCGCCGGGCATCACGTAGTGCGAGTAGGACTGGAAGGTGTAAGGGCTCTGGTTGAAGTCCGGCGTGTAGGGCTTACCCGGGTTGAAGTTGAGGTTGATCGGGTTGCCCAGCGCGATACCGGTGTTCTGGTTGAGCGGCTTGTAGTCGCTTCGCAGCCCGTCGCCCACGAACCCGTAGACGCCCTCGGGGCCCTGGAGGCCATCGGCGTAGGTCTCCCGGTGCGAGATCGTGAACAGGTAGTACTTGCCGTCCTGGAAGTAGATCTGGGGCCGTTCGGTCTGGTCGTTGACGCAGTTGCCGCTCAGCAGTGGCGGCAGGTACTCCCACTGGGTCATCGCCTTGTTCTTGGCGCGGGCCAGTCCCACGTTGGCCAGCTGGTAGCGGCCGCCGCGCTGGTTGACCGACTCGACCGTCTCCGCCTTGGGATCTCCCTTCTCATAGCCGAGATCCTCCTCGGTGCACGTGGCCAGGGCGGTGTTCTGGCCGGCCTTGGCCGCGGCGTCGACGTACTGCTGCTCGCGTACGAAGGCCGAGTTGCCCTCGAAGACCATGTACTCGGTGGGGTCGGAGGGGTTGTTCTGGTCGCGGAAGGTGAAGGGGTCGCGGAAGTTCACGCCCGGGTTCTGCTCGCGGGTCTGGTAGTACTTGCCGTCCGGGACGAGCAGCTGGTGCTGGGTGCGGAAACCGGTGAGCCACACGCCGTTCTCATCGGCGTAGATGCGTCCTTCGGACTGCACGATCCGCGGGTCGTAGGGCTTGGAGGAGCCGTTGTTGTCCTGGCCGCCGTCGTTATTCCCGCTGCCGCCGGTGGTGCTGTTGTAGAACGCCACCGAGGTGTAGAACATGCGGATCTTGTTGCCCTCCATGAGGCGGGCCGAACCGGACCACTCGGTCTGGGCGGAGAAGCTCTGATCTTCGAAGATAGAGCCGGAGGCGCCGTCGGGGAAGACGTGCCCGCCGTAGATCCAGCCGCCGTTGGAGCTGTTCGCGCCGTCGGCCGAGGAGGTCTGCGTGCCGGCCTTGCGGTAGAAGAAGCCCAGACGCGCGTGGGTGTGGCGGTCGTCGAAGGTGTAGCCGGCATGCCGGTCGGCCACCAGGGAGAAGGCGATCTCCCAGCCGTTGTAGGAGATCTGGTGGGCGGCCTCGTCAGTGAGGGTCCAGGTGTCCCACACCCACACGTCGTCGCTCGTGGCCGGGAAGCCGTTAGAGATCTCCGGCATCGTGTACTGCTCGGGCATCGAGTTCGTGCCCGACGGCGCGTTGGGGTCGGAGACCCGTTGGATCTGCATAGCGTCGGCGCGGGTCCACTTGGCCGTGTAGTTCTCCTCGACCCCGTGGGCCGCACCGGTGTGCTTGGTAGCGTTGGCCCAGCCGGGGTTGTCGGCCTTGAAGCCGTTCGCGTCCTGGGCGGCGGCACCACCAGCGGCCTGCTGGTCGGCCTGCCCCGCCTTCTGGTCGGCCTGGCCGGCTTGATCCGCCTGACCCTGATCGGCCGGGGCCTGCCCCGCCTTCTGGTCGGCGCCCGCCTCGGGGGAGGCCTCGGCGGTAGCGGAAGCGCTGGGTTCGGGGGAGGGGGCCTCATCGGCGATCGCCGTGGTTCCGGTTCCGGCCGCCAGGAGCCCGAGCGCCAGTGCCGCCGCCAGTCGTCTGCGACGGGCGCGGAACGAAGTGTGTGTCACGGTCATTGTCCGTACTGTCCTTACTCATGAGGGAATGAGGATGTCAGTGCGCCGTGAGCTGATGTCGTTCGATCTCCCGATGCATACCTTAGGGGAACCTGGACGTTGGGGGCGGGCCTTTGGGCCGTGTAGCAAATTGTTCGCGCCTCCTACCAAAGACGCATGTCCTGTTCTTCCAGGGATTGTTGAGACTTTCGGTAGTTTTGATGACATACCTCACATGACTTGATGTTTACTGGCCGGTTAGTCTTGAGAACGTTCTCCGTGAGCTGTCCGGTCTCCCATGCCTGTCGGTTCAGGTGGTCGCCCGAGGTCGGGCGGCCCCGTATCTAACGGAGATCCTGTGAGTATTTTTCCCATCCGTCTGCGACGGTTAACCGCACCAACAACCGCTTTCCTGGCTGCGTTCGCCCTGTGCGCGGCCGGCCCGGCGGTGGCCGCTCCGATGTCCAACACGGCGGGGCAGTCCACTACCTCCCTGCGCGACACCTCCACGGTGAGCCCTCAGTCCCTCGCCCAGATGGTCGCCGGTCCGAACGCGACCGTGACCAACGCGTCCGTCTCCGGCAAGGACGTCCAAATCGGCACCGTCAAGGGACTGCCGGGCGACGGCAACGCCATCACCGAGGGCGTCGCCCTGTCCACCGGGTCCCTCATTGACCCCGACCCCACCGCCGACTCCGACACCGACTTCACCCGCTCCGCGGTCCTGGGCCCCAACGACGCCCTCGATACCACCGGTGACTTCGGCGCGATCGAGGACCCGGCGGGTCTGGCGCAACTGGCCGGCTCCACTATCGTCTACGACGAGGCCGTCCTGGAGTTCGACGTCACCGCTACCAGCACCAATGCCGTCCTCTACTACAGCCTCGGCTCCGAGGAACACGCCGGTGCCACCGAGGGCACCCCTGCCTCCTGGCAGTCCCGCGGCTACCAGGACCCGCTGAGCATCCAGATCAACGGCACCGAGTGCGCCTACGTGCCCGGCACCCAGACGCCCGTGAGCGTGGCCACTATCAACGAGTCCTCGAATGCGGCCTACTACACCGCCAACTTCTCGGGCCACAAGCCGGGCCAGATCCCGGTGGAGTTCAACGGCTACACCTCGGCCCTCCCCTGCCAGGTCGCCGTCACCCCGGGGCAGACGGTGCACGTGCGCGTGGCCGTCGCCGACGCCGAGGACGGCCAGCTCGACTCCACCGTCCTCCTGCGCACCCAGGGCCTGGGCTTCACCGACAAGCAGATCACCGACCCCTGCACCGCGAAGACCGGCACCTGCGACATCCCCGGCGCCAACAACGGAACGAACGGGCCGAGCAGCAACGGCTCGACCACTCCTCCCGGTCAGGGCAAGCCGGGCGTCACCGACTACGGCGCCGCCTCGCCCACCGCGGGAGCCAGGAACACCGTTGCCGGTCTTCCCCTGACCGGGACCCAGGCGCTCCTCCTGGGGGTCGTCGCCCTGCTGCTCCTGGCCGGCGGAGGTGTTGCGCTCATGCTGCGCCGTCGTCGACTGGCCGGTTCCGAAGCCGACTGACGCCTCGGATAACGTCCAAGTTCCTCCAAAGGCCTGGTGGGGCGGGTGAAGCTCTCTTCACCCGCCCCACCAGTGTTGGTGGCCGTTGGTGGCTGTCAGTAACTCAGTCCCGGTCCTGGCCGGAGGCTCGGTGCGCCGCGATCTCCTTGGCCGCCATGGCACAGCCCAGGACGCACAACGGCATCGAGGCCAGCCACAGGACGGTGGCGAAGCGGGACAGGAGGGGTATCTGAGCCAGGACGGGGAGGATGGCGGAGAGGATGACGGACATCATCCAGAAGGCGACTCGTCGCCCGCTGTGCGACTTGGAATCGTTATCGGCGTTCATGGCTGCTCCTGTCATCCTGTGATCTCGAACCTGCGGCTCTCCAGGCATCCGGCGCGCAGGTCGGTGACGGTGACGGTGCGCACCGAGGCCCACCGCGGGCCGCGTTTCAGCCACGAGATCAGCCGGGCCACGGCATCGGCCTCGCCCTGGGCCATGACCTCGACGTCGCCGTCGGGCAGGTTGCGGACCTGGCCCACCACACCCAGTTTCTGGGCGGTGTAGGCGCAGTGGTAGCGGAAGCCCACCCCCTGGACGGTACCGTGGACCAGGACGTGGACGGTTCTCACGCTCGCGGAGGCGTCGCTCATGGCTCTATGGTCTCAGGCTCAGCGCCGAGCGGGAACCGGCAGGTCGGCTGCGGGACCGGTTCGGGCCCGACCGCGTAGTCTTGCCGCCATGCGCATCGCCACCGTCAATGTCAACGGCATCCGTGCCGCCGCCCGCAAAGGCATGGGGGACTGGCTCACCGCCTCCGCACCCGACATCCTCCTGCTTCAGGAGGTCCGCGCCGATGAGCAGATCGCGGCCGACCTCCTGCCCGGCTACGAGGCCGCTATCTGGCCGTGCCGCATCAAGGGGCGCGCCGGTGTGGGCGTCGCCGTGCGCGACGGCGGACCGGCCGCCCTCGGGGAGCTGCGTTACGGCGTGGCCGCCCCCGGAACCGAGGAGCCCGACGTCGACTCCGGCCGCTGGCTCGAGGCCGACCTGAAGCTCACCGGGCTCGAGGGCGTCGATCGGCTCACCGTCATTTCCGCTTACCTCCACTCCGGCCAGCTTGGCACCGAGAAGATGGACCAGAAGTACGCCCACCTTAAGCTCGTCGACGCCCGCATGGCCTCCCTGCTGGCCGCCGCCCGCGACGGCGGCCCCCAGGTCCTCATGGCCGGGGACCTCAACGTGGTGCGCTCCGAGCGCGACATCAAGAACTGGAAGCCCAACCACAACAAGATCGCCGGCGTCATGGACGAGGAGATCGCCCACCTGGAGGGCTGGTTCTCCTCCGGCTGGGTGGACGCCTCGCGTCACCTCGTGGGGGACGAGGAGCAGGGGCCCTACACGTGGTGGTCCCAGCGCGGCAAGGCCTTCGACAACAACACCGGCTGGAGGATCGACTACCAGGTCCTCACCCCGGCGCTGGCCGAGCGGGCCCGCGGCGTAGCCGTGGACCGGGCGCCCGACTACGCCTCGCGCTGGTCCGACCACGCCCCTCTCGTCATCGAATATCTCTGAGTACCGCTGAGCGCAAATGGTCGGGGGCCGGGAGCCTGGCTCCCGACCCCCGACGGATCGTCAGTAGCGGATCGCGTCGATCGGCCGGATGCGGGTAGCCACGATCGCCGGGACGATGCCGGCCAGCGCGCCGACGACGGTGGCTGCGATGAGGCCGATGACGGCCGCCAGCATGGGGAAGGGCGGGGTCGTGGTCACTGGGATGCCCAGGACGGCGCCCAGCGGAATGACGCGCATTCCCACGATCGCGATCCCGATGCCGACGATGCCTGCAACCACTGTGGCCACCACAGACTCCAGCATGATGGAGAAGAAGATGCGCCGGCTCGTCGCTCCGAATGATCGTCGCACCCCGATCTCGTGGATGCGTTGGCGCACGGTGACCAGGGAGATGTTGACCAGGCTCAGGGCGCCCAGGAGCATGACGAACACACCGGCGGCCGTGACCACTTTGGTGAAGGTGTCCGCGCTGGAGTTCACGTTGCTGCCCTGGAGGTTGTCCGAGGTCTGGGTCGAACCCTGGCCGAAGCGGGCGTCCAGGTCCTTCTTGGCCAGGCTCGCCATCTCCTTGGCGCCGCCCTTGCCGGCCCAGACCTCCAGGGTGGGGGAGGGGCGATCGGCGTCCTTGGGCAGCCAGTTCTCGTAAGAGGTGTTGAGGGCGAAGGCGTTGACGGGCTGCGTGCACGGCAGGTCCTTGTCCCGCTCAGGGTCCCCGGAGCAGCCGATGAGTTCGAGGTTCTCCGGCTCCAGCACGCCGACGATCGTGAAGGAGGTCTGCACAGGGGAGAAGGAGGTGATGGTGATCGGCCCGGTGAACTCCTTGATGCCCATCTGCTCGAGGAACCCGTGGGTGACGACCAGGCTCGGGGAGAGGTCGTCCTCGTCCTGGGCGCTGAACCAGCGCCCCTGGGCCACGGTCTTGTGGTGCAGAAGCCCGTAGCTCAGGCTCACTGTCTGGGTGGAGACGTTCCGGGCGCCGTCGGGGAAGGAGAAGCGAACATTGGAGGTGTAGGTCGTCGCCCAGGAGGTGATGTCGTAGCGCTCGACGAAGCTGTTCATGGCCCCTGAGATCCTTGCGGAGGTGGCGGCGCTGGACGTGGTGTCCGCGCCCGATCCGCCCGATCCGCCCGCCGAGCCCCCGGAGGAGCCCGAACCCGAGGAGCCCCCACTGTTACCGCCGGCTCCGCCCGCACCGCTGCCGGCGCTCGCATTCGCGCTCGCCTCGGGGGCATCGTCGGCCTGGATGGCCTGACTCAGGCCCTTGCCGGTGGGGGTGACGCTGATCGTCACCGTGCCCTGCCGGCCGGAGTACTTCTCACCCACCTGGTTGATGGCGCTGACGGTTACCTGCCCCAGGGCGATGACGAAAGTCATGGCGGCCACCGCCGCCGCAACGCCGACGAGGGACAGCAGGACCCTCAGCTTGCCGATGCGCAGTTGGGCCCAGGCCTCAACGATGGCGCCGAAGAATCCGGTGAGAATGCCGTTCATGAGGTTCCTTCAAGGCTGGTGGGGGCGGTCGGGTAGGGGGATGCCGGAGGGACGACGACCTCGCCGAACTCCTCCAGGCTGCCGACCTGCTGGCGCGTGACGGAGATCGGGGTGAGGACGCCGTGATCGAGCCGGTACTGGGTGTGGGCGCGGCCGGCCACGGCCAGGTCGTGGGTGATGATGATGAGGGCGGCGCCGTTCTCGGCGCACTGGCGCTCCAAGAGCGTCATCACCGAGTTGCCGGTGTCGACGTCGAGAGCGCCGGTGGGCTCATCGGCCAGGATGACGCTGGGGCGGCGGGACAGGGCCCGGGCGATGGCCACCCGCTGCTGCTCACCGCCCGAGAGGCGCACGATGGGCGAACCCACCTTGTCCCCCAGGCCCACGGCCTCCAGCAGCTCCGCGGCCCGCGTGCTGCGGGTCCAGAAGGCCTTGCCCGCGTCGTACAGGAGCGGAGCGGCCACGTTCTCGGTGGTGCTCAGTCCCGGGATGAGGTTGAAGGACTGGAAGACGAAACCGAAGGTTCTCCCCCGCAGATGGGCGCGGCGGCTCTCCCCGAGACGGGAGGTGTCGGTGCCGGACAGCGTGTAGGAGCCCGACGTCGGCTTGTCGATGAGCCCCAGGATGTTGAGCAGTGTGGACTTACCGGTTCCCGATCGCCCCACGATGGCCACGTGCTCGCCGGGCGAGACGCTCAGGTTGACGCCGGTGAGGATCTCCAGCGGCGCGGAGTCGGGAACGGCGAAGGTGCGGGTGATGCCCTGCAGCTCCAGCAGCCCACTCACAGGATTTCCTTGCCGTTGGAGTCGTAGCAGGCGGACTTGTCCTGTTCGCAGGTGTCCGGTGTGCCGGTGCGCCGCGTGTCCTTGTTGGGCACGAACTGAAGGATCTTCTGGTCCGCCTTGAGCCCGGCGGTCACCTGGATGTTCGTGCCGTCCGTAATCCCCAAGGTCACCGCGGTCTTAACCGCTTTAGAGGCGTCGCCCGACTCGGGGACCAGCCAGACGAAGCCCGAGCCGACCTTGCCCTCTACGGCGGTGACCGGCACCAGGAGGGCGTCGGAGGCACTACCGGCGTCGACGCTCATGGTGGCCGCCATACCGGCGAAGACCTTCTGGTCGCCGGGCACCGAGCAGCGCATCTCCACACTGGTGCCGTCCCCCGAGGTGGTCGTCTTCGAGCCGTCCTCGCCGGTGGTCGTCGAGGTGGTGGTTTTGGTTCCGACCTTCAAGTTGTTGCACTGGAAGGGGGCCGGGCCGCCCTCCAGCGTCAGGGTCGCGGCGGTGGGGGTGTTGGTGAGTCGGTACTGCTGGGCGGCGCTGACGGTGCCGGTAGCCGAGTAGGTCGAGGGCGCGATCGTGGCGACGACAACGCCGACGCCGGTCTCCTGCTGCCTGATGACCTTGGGGGTGACGGTGCCGCTGACGGGCGCGTAGATCGTGGACCAGGTGACCTTGTCGGCGACCGGCGTCTGGGTGACGTTGCCCTCCTCATCGGTTCTGGTCACCGGGCTCTGGGGCTCGGAGTGCTTGATGTAGAGCAGCGGCTCCCCGGCATTGACCTGAGCGTCCTTCTCCACGGCGACGGAGTCCACCACGCCGGCCAGGTCGGCCTGGACTTCGACCGTGGCGTCCTGGACAACGCGGCCCTTGACCTCGACCGTGTTGGAGATGTTGCCAGTGGTGACGGCGACGGTCTTGACGTTGGCGGCGTAGCCGGGGGAGATATCAGCGGTTGCGCTGTTGTTCTGCGAGGGGAAAAAGGCGATCTTCACCAGGGCGACGGCGGCGATCACCGCGATGAGGGTTTTGAGCGCGGGCCAGACGAAGCGCTTCACGGCGTCCTCCATAATGGCAATGGAATCGGAGCCCGGGGCCCGGGTTCCGGTTTAATACGTTCAGAGGCTACGTCAAGGGCGCTTTGCCCAACCTCATCCCTCAGGAGGATCGCTGAAAACCCTCTCCAACCGAGGTTGGAGAGGGCTGAGTACCGTCAGCCGAGTACCGTCAGGTGCGCAAGCGAGCCGGCGGTACCGCTCGGATCAGACGAGCCGGCCGGCAGGGGCGGCGGGAACCGCGTCCAGGAACGCCGGCGGATTGAAACCCTCGCGCTTGTAGGACTCTGCTACGGCAGCGGCCACGTCGTGAACGGCGTCGCCATCCACCAGGGCGATCGCCGAGCCTCCGAAGCCGCCGCCGGTCATGCGCGCCCCATGGGCTCCGGCGGCGCGGGCCGCCTCCACGGCCACATCCAGCTCGGGGCAGGTGCACTCGTAGTCCACGCGCAGCGACTCGTGGGAGGCGTCCATGAGCTCGCCCGCCGCGGCGAGCTTCTCACCGCGCAGGGGGCGCCCGTCCTGGAGGAGCTCCACCAGCTTGCGGGTGCGGTCGATCTCGGTGACGACGTGCCGGGTGCGCTTGACCAGCTCCTCGGCGTCCGCGGCGCCCTGGCCGGTGGCGCTGGCGGCCAGGCGCTCCAGGGCGTCAGGCAGCTCCTCGGCTGAGATGTCCGCCAGGAGCTCGACGCCCAGGATCTGGGCGGCTCGCTCGCAGGCGGCCCGCCTGGCGCCGTACTGGCCATCGTCCAGGGAGTGCTTGGCCTTGGTATCGATCACTAGCAGGGCCAGGCCCTCAGCGGCCAGGTCGAAGGGGACGTGGGCCACCGACCCGTCGCGGCAGTCCAGCTCCAGGGCGTGGCCCTCGCGGCAGCGCAGAGAGGCCGACTGGTCCATCGCCCCCGGTGGGGGCCCCGGCCATCTCGTTCTCCGTGCGCACGCAGTTGTTCACCAGTCGGGCGCGCCCGGCGTCATCGGGCTCCTCGGGCGTGCCCGCCAGTCCCAGGCCGGCGACCTCGTCGATGGCGACGGCCGCCGAGCACTCCAGGGCCGCGGATGAGGACAACCCGCCGCCCAGGGGCACGCAGGAGACGAGAGCGGCGTCGAAACCGGGCAGGTTGTCGAACCCGTCGCGCTCCAGTGCCCAGGCGACGCCGGCGATGTAGGCCGCCCAATGCGCCACCTCGCCGGGGGTCCCCTTGGGGCCGATCGTGTCGAGGTCCATGACATCGACCTTCTCCCGGGTCTGGGGGGAGACCAGGCGCACGATCCGGTCGTCGCGGCGCCGCAGCGCCAGGTGCGCCCGGTGGGGCAGGGCGATGGGCAGGGCCAGGC
The DNA here is from genome assembly GCF_000239715.1 of Actinomyces sp. oral taxon 849 str. F0330. Classification (NCBI taxonomy): domain Bacteria; kingdom Bacillati; phylum Actinomycetota; class Actinomycetes; order Actinomycetales; family Actinomycetaceae; genus Actinomyces; species Actinomyces sp. oral taxon 849. The sequence goes on from NZ_JH470351.1 coordinate 272,906, forward strand.
CGCCGTTGTAATCGGTGTGCTCGCCGATGATGTTGACGCGTCCGGGGGCGTACCACACGCCGTCGGGCTCGGCCTCGAAGACCTCGCGGAACAGGGCGGTTGCCGCCCGGGCGCCCTCCTGAGGGCTCATGGCGGGGGCGAAGACGGGAACATCGTTGGTCATCGTGGTCTCCTGTTGCTGGTTGTTCTGATATGTCGGGTTGGTGGATGGAGGACTGTCGAGGGCGGGGGGCGGGTTAGGCGGCGATCGTCAGCCGAGTGCCGACCTCCCGGAGGGCCGCCACGGTGTCGGCGTCGGGCTCGGCATCGGTCACCAGGACACCGATGTCCCGGGTGGCGCAGAAGGACCGCAGCCCCAGGACCCCCCACTTGGAGGAGTCCAAGGTGGCCACCACCGTGCGCCCGGCGGCGACAAGCGCCTGGTTGGCGGAGGCCTCCAACAGGTTGGGGGTCATGAGCCCGGCTTCGGGGGTGAAGCCATGGGCGCCCAGGAAGACCCACTCGACGCGCATCGTGCGCAGCGCGTCGACGGCCACCAGCCCCACCAGAGCGTTCGACGGCGTGCGCTCACCCCCGGTGATCACCACCGTGGGGGCGTCGCGGTTCTCAGCGCGGGCGGCGTCGGCGGCGTCGAAGAGCACCTGCGCGGCGGGCAGCGAGTTCGTGATGACCGTCAGGGTGGGGAAGTGCTCCAGCTCGGTCAGGGCGTGGGCGAGCGCCAGGGTGGTGGTTCCGGCCGACAGCGCCAAGGAGTCCCCGGGGCGCACCATGGCGGCCGCGGCCTGACCGATGCGGCGCTTGGCGTCCGGATGGAGGGTGGACTTGGCGGTGAAGCGCGGCTCGAGGGTGGTGGGGCCGGCCGCCACCGCACCGCCGTGGACGCGCTCGACCAGCCCCTGGGTGACGAGCTCGGTGATGTCGCGGCGCACGGTCATCTCCGAGATTCCCAGCTCCTCGACGATATCGGCCACGCGAACGCCCCCAGTGGCCGCCACCCGCTCCAGGATGTGTTCCTGGCGCTGGCGGGCGAGCATCGGGGCCGGTCGGGAGGAGCCGACGGCGGAGGAGGCTGTGGGACCGGGCTGCATGGGGCCAGTCTGCCAGACCTCGTCGTCGAAAACACCCATGTCCGCACGTTCCCGCACAGAGTCGCGCAGAGTCGCGCAGAAGGGGTGGTGGTAGTTCACGTTTCGTCCATTCGGTCGGTCATGGCAGACTTATCCCCGCTCGCGCGGCGCCCCCGGCTGGGACGTGGGCGGTGCGGCGCGGTAGTGTGTCCAGGTAACCCTCGGGCGTCCGCTCGTCCCGATGAGGATCGCCTATCAGTCAACCGTCCCGCAGGAGCTCAGGAGCCATGCAGATCCCCGCACCAGACGCGCACCAGTGCGTCATCGGTGTGGCCATTGCCCTGCCCTCCCACTACGCCGCCCAGGTGCGGGCGGTGCGGGAGGCCGCGGGAGACCCGATGGCCGACGTCGTCCCGCCCCACATCACCCTGCTGCCGCCGACGGCCGTCGATGTTGACTCGCTCGATGAGGTCATGCGGCACCTGCGCAACGTGGCCGCCGGGACGCAGCCCTTCGACGTGCGCCTTGACCAGGTCGGCACCTTCCGCCCCGTCAGCCCCGTGGTCTACCTCGGCCTGCGCAGCGGCGCCCAGGAGTGCGACCGCCTCCAGATGCGGGTCCGTGACCGCCGCGGGCCTCTGGCGCGTTCGCTGAGCTTCCCCTTCCACCCGCACGTGACCCTGGCCCACGAGGTCGCCGATGAGGACCTCGACTTGGCGGCCAGGGAGGGGGCGGAGCTGGTCATGGACTTCACCGTCACCAAGCTCCACCTCTACCGCCACCTCGAGCGGTCCCTCCAACCCGGTCGGACCGACGTCGAGGGGGCCTGGGAAGTGGCCGCCGCCTTTGCCTTCGGGGGCTCTCTCGTGTCCGTCGCTGAGACGGCTGAAGTCGGCGAGGTCACGGGCGTGCCCGCTGCCTCGGCGCCAGAGACGACTCCCGTGGTCTCGGTGTGATCGGGCGTGCCAGGGCCCTGTTGGCGGCCGCGCGGCGCACTCGGATCGGTCGTGCCCTGATCCGCTACGGCACGGCGCGCGGTGCGCTCATGGCTGGCGGGATTGCCTACACCGGTATGTTCTCGATCTTCGCGGTGCTCGTCATCGGTATGAATCTGCTCATGGCGATGCTCGGCAACCGCCCCACCTTCCGAGCGGCCGTCGTCGACTCGATCAACTCCCTGCTGCCCGGCGTCATCGACACCGGCAACGGCCAGGGGTTGGTGTCCGTGAGCCAGCTGTCTGTCAGCTCGGCCTTCAATCTGGGATCGGTGGTGGCGGCAGGGGCGCTCATCTACTCGGTCATCAGCCTCATGGGTACTCTCAAGATCGCGCTGCGCGCCATGTTCGGACTGGTCAACCCCGTGATGAGGCCGGTGGTCGGGCAACTGGCGAACATCACCGGGTTTCTCGTCATGGTGGCTGGGGTGCTCGTGACCGCCGTCGCCTCGGTGGTGACGACCACGCTGTCCGGCAACGTCGGTCGGGCCCTGGGCCTGCCGGAGTCGCTGACCGGCACCGGGGCGTGGCTAGCGACGCTTCTCATCTCCTTCCTCATCGATACCGGCATCCTGGCGCTCCTCATCACCATCTGCGGTGTCCGCCCTCCCCGACGCGATCTGGCACTGGGCTGCATGCTGGGCGCCTTCGCGCTCGGCGTGCTGCGCCAGGTGGGGACTGGCGCGGTCGGTTCGGTGTCGCGCAATCCTCTCCTGGCCTCCTTCGCCGCCATCGCCGTGCTGGTCCTGTGGCTGCACTTGACCAGCCGCATCGTGCTGCTCATGGCCGCCTGGATGGCCAACCCGCCCCTGCCCCGGGACGTCGGCCATCCCGATGAGGTCCACGCCCGCGAGCGCCCCAACTACGTCACCCTCTCCGTGCCTGAGACCTTGGCCTGGCCCCGCCAGTCCATTACCGGCAGCCTCGAGGCCGACCCGACGGCGCATCCCGATTACGTCCCCCCGGTGCCGGTCTCCTGAACCCGAGGAGGGCGGGCTCGGGCCCGATCTGACGAGCAGGCGCCGGTAGGGGCGCTAGCCTGTTGCGGTGACTGACACTCCTGGTAACCCTGACAAGCCCGATCACGCTGTGCAGCTCAACGGCTCCGGTCCCACCGCCGGCCCGGCCCCGGCCATCCATGCCATCATCCCCGCCGGAGGCGCGGGTACCCGGCTGTGGCCGCTCAGCCGCCGTCACCGCCCCAAGTTCCTCCTCGACCTCACCGGGGCCGGCCACAGCCTCCTTGAGGACACCGTCGAGCGCCTCGCCCCGGTGACCGCGACGACGACGGTCGTCACCGGCGTCGCACACATCGCCGCCGTGGCCGACCAGCTCCCAGGCATCCCGCGCGAGAATCTCCTGGCCGAGCCCTCCCCGCGCGACTCCATGGCGGCCATCGGCCTGGCCGCCGCCGTCATCGCCCACCGCCACGGACGAGACGCCGTCGTCGGCTCCTTCGCCGCCGACCATACGGTGGCCGATCGGCCCGCCTTCGCCGACGCCGTGCGCCAGGCCGCCATCCTGGCCGAGCAGGGCTGGGTGGTCACCATCGGGATCGAGGCCACCGGGCCCTCGACCGCCTTCGGCTACATCCACGCCGGCGACCCCACTGATGTGCCCGGCGCTCCCGACGGTCGCCAGGTCCTGGGCTTCACCGAGAAGCCCGACGCCGACACCGCCGCCGCCTACCTGGCCACCGGCGACTACCGCTGGAACGCCGGCATGTTCGTGGTCCGTGCGGGCGTGCTCCTGGACCACCTGGCCGACCTCAGGCCGCAGTTGGCGGCCGGCATCGAGGCCATCGCCGCGGCCTGGGATACCCCCGGGCGCGAGGAGATCCTGGCCGAGCGCTGGCCGGACCTGGAGAAGATCGCCATCGACCACGCCATCGCCGAGCCGGTGGCCGCCGCCGGAGGAGTGGCCACTGTGCCGGTCTCCATGGGGTGGAACGACGTCGGCGGCTTCGACGCCCTGACCGAACTCGTCGCTCCACGAGACCAGGGACCTGCTGCCGGTGCCTGCGTGCTCGACGGCGTCGACGGCTCAGCAGCCGAGGCCCCCGGGGCCGATGTCCGGACGATCGGCTCCGATGGCGCCCTCATCGCCTCCACGTCCACACGCACAGTGGTGCTGCTGGGAGTGCCGGGTGCCGTCGTCGTCGATACCCCCGACGCTCTCCTGGTCACCACGCCCGAGCGCGCCCAGGACGTCAAGGGAGTCGTGGACGCCCTGCGAGCCGCTGGACGCCAGGACCTGCTCTAGCGGTTCCAGCAGAGACCACTGAGGGGCCCGGCGCCGGGAGAAGAGACTTCTCCGGCGCCGGGCCCTTGCGCTGAAACCTAGGCGATTACGAGCCGAGTCCGGTGGATCGCACGGTGTGAGAATGCGGGATTTTCGCCTATCCTGGACATGCGGATGTGTCCACTGTCGCATGCGAGAACCAGGGAGGTTTCCATGAAGAAGGCCTGCTCCGCGATGACGCTCGGTGCGGCCCTGGCTCTGGCCCTGGCCGCCTGCGGGACGCCACCGGCGCAGCGGCCCACGCGCAACCTCGAGGGTGCCAAGGACTTCACCGCCTGCATGCTCTCCGATGAGGGCGGCTTCGACGACCACTCCTTCAACGAGTCCGGCAAGAAGGGCCTGGACCGGGCCGGCAAGGAGCTCGGCGTCAAGACCATCGCGGTGCAGTCGGAGAGCTCGGCTGACTACGCCACCAACATCTACGCGCTCATCCAGCAGAACTGCAAGCTCGTCATCGGCGTCGGCTTCAACATCGCCGCCGACCTGACCGAGTCGGCCAAGACCAACCCCGACATCCAATTCGCCCTCATCGACGCCTCCTTCATCGGCGCTGACGGACAGCTCGCCACCCTGCCCAACGCCAAGCCCCTCCTGTTCAAGACGGCCGAGGCCGCCTACCTGGCCGGCTACGCCGCCGCCGGCACCTCCCGGACCGGGGTGGTGGGCACCTACGGCGGCAAGCCCCTGCCCACCGTCCAGATCTTCATGGACGGCTTCGCCAAGGGCGTGGCCAAGTACAACGAGGACACCGGTGCTGCCGTCCAGGTCAAGGGCTGGGACACCACCACCGGCAAGGGCGGATCCTTCGTCGGCAACTTCTCCGACGCCGCCAAGGGCAGGGCCATCACCGAGCAATTCGTCTCCCAGGGCGCCGACATCGTCATGCCCGTGGCCGGGCCCGTCGGCCAGGGCACGCTGTCCGCCATCAAGCAGAAGAACGATGCGGGCGGTGCCAACGCCGTTATCTGGGTCGACTCCGACGGCTACACCTCCACCGGCGACGGCAACATCATCATGACCTCTGTGGTCAAGGAGATCGGCAACTCGGTCTACGACACCGTCAAGAACGCTTCCGAAGGCAGATACTCCGCCGAGCCCTACATCGGAACCCTGAAGAACAAGGGGGTGGCCGTCGCCCCCTTCCACGACTTCGACTCCCAGGTGCCTGCGCCGGTCAAGGCGCGCATCGAGGAGCTACGCGCCCAGATCATCGCCGGAACCCTCGACGTCACGACCCCCTATGACCCCTCCTGAACGCCCGCCCGGGGCCAGCGCCCCGAGCCTCCACCGCCCTCCTCGTCCTCTGGAAGCGAGCCTGTTGTGAAGCTTGAGCTGCGCGGGATCACGAAGGCCTTCGGGCCGCTCGTGGCCAACGACCATATCGACCTGATCATCGAGCCCGGCCAGATCCACGCCCTCCTGGGAGAGAACGGCGCCGGCAAGTCCACGCTCATGAACGTCCTCTACGGCCTCTACCGGCCCGACGCCGGAGCGATCCTCATCGACGACGAGCCCGTGACCTTCTCCGGACCGGGCGACGCCGTGGCCGCCGGCATTGGCATGGTCCACCAGCACTTCATGCTCGTGCCCGTCTTCACGGTGGCCGAATCCGTCGCCCTGGGATACGAGCCGGTCGGGCCGCTGGGAATCATCGACGCCGACGCCGCCGCGGCCAAGGTCACCGAGATCTCCCGCCGCTTCGGCTTCGACGTCGACCCGAACGCCCTCATCGAGGACCTGCCCGTGGGCGTCCAGCAGCGCGTGGAGATCATCAAGGCCCTCGCCCGCGACGCCAAGGTCCTCATCCTCGACGAGCCCACCGCCGTGCTCACCCCGCAGGAGACCGATGAGCTCATCGCCATCATGCGCGAGCTCAAGGCCTCCGGAACCTCGATCGTCTTCATCACCCACAAGCTGCGAGAGATCCGCGAGGTCGCCGACACCATCACCGTCATCCGCCGCGGCCGCGTCGTGGGCACCGCCGAGCCCACCGCTCCGGCCGCCGAGCTCGCCGGTCTCATGGTCGGCCGCGACGTCTCCCTCACCATCGACAAGTCCCCGGCCGAAGCCGGACGGGAAACGCTCGCTTTGAGCGGCGTCGGCCTCGTCGAGGACGGCGCCGTCCTGCTCGACGACGTCGACCTGAACGTGCGCGCCGGCGAAATCCTCGCCATCGCGGGCGTCCAGGGCAACGGGCAGACCGAGCTGAGCGAGGTCATCCTCGGGCTGCGCTCGCCGACCACCGGCACCATCGCCTTTGACGGCCACGACGTCACCCGCCACGGGGTGCGCCGCCGGCTGCGGGCCGGACTCGGTTTCGTTCCCGAGGATCGCTCCACCGACGGCATGGTCGCCGAGCTCTCCGTCGCCGAGAACATGGTCCTGGACCGCTACGACGACCCCGTCCTGGGCCGGGGGCCGTCGCTGTCGCCGCTCCGCGTGCGCCAGGCCGCCCACCGGATGCGCGAGGAGTTCGACGTGCGCGTCACCGACGTCGACGACGCCATCTCGACCCTCTCGGGTGGCAACCAGCAGAAGGCCATCCTTGCCCGCGAGCTCTCCCGACCCCTCAAGGTCCTCGTCGCCTCCCAACCCACCCGCGGCCTGGACGTTGGCTCCATCGAGTTCGTCCACCAGCGCATCGTCGCCGAGCGCGACACCGGCACTGCCGTCCTCATCATCTCCTCAGAGCTCGACGAGATATACGCCCTGGCCGACCGGATCGCCGTCATGTACCGCGGGCGGATCGTCGGCATCGTCCCCGCCGACACCGCCCGCGACGCCCTGGGCCTCATGATGGCCGGCACCCCCGCCGAGCAGGCCCTCGACCCTCAGGAGCAGCAACGATGAGCACACCCTCCACCGGCTCCGGCACTGCACCGACGCCGACAGTCCAGTCCGAGGAGCGGTCCGCGCCCAGCCCGAGCAGCCAGTCCGCCCTGTTGCGGCAGGTCGCCTCCTCGCCGGCCGTCGTCGGGCTGCTCGCGATCCTGGCCGCCCTCGTCCTGTCCTCGATCCTCATCCTCGCGGCCGACTCCCAGGTGCGCTACACGGCCGGCTACCTCCTCAACCGCCCCGGCGACTTCCTCCACGCCGCCGGATCTACCCTGAGCGAGGCCTACAGCTCGCTGCTGCGCGGCTCGGTCCTGGACTGGCGGGCCACCACGGGCGTGCGCATGATCCGCCCCATCACCGATACCCTCACCAACGCCACCCCGCTCATCATCGCCGGGCTCGGCGTGGCAGTGGCCTTTCGCGCCGGACTGTTCAACATCGGCGGCCAGGGGCAGATGATCCTCGGGGCGATCACGGCCTGCTACGTGGGCATCGCCTGGAACCTGCCGCCGGTGGTCCACCTGCTCCTGGCCGTCGTCGGGGCGGCCCTGGGAGGACTGCTCTGGGGCGGTATCGCCGGAGTCCTCAAGGCCCGTACCGGCGCCAATGAGGTCATCGTGACGATCATGCTCAACTCGATCGCCGCCCACTTGCTGTCCCAGGTACTCAGTCTCAAGGCCTTCAACGGGGAGGGGGAGACCGGTAACCGCAAGTCGCTGACCGTGGCCGACTCCGCCCAGTACCCCTCGCTCGCCGGCAGCTCCTTCCGCCTCCACGCCGGCTTCCTCCTGGCCCTGCTGGCCGCGGCGGCCGTGTGGTGGCTCATGGAGCGCTCCCGCCTCGGTTTCCAGCTGCGGGCCACCGGCCTGAACCCCGACGCCGCCCGCACCGCCGGCATGAGCGTGCCCCGGGTGACGAGCCTGGTCATGATGATATCCGGCGCCCTGTGCGGGATCGCCGCCAGTGCTCCGGTCCTGGGAACCCAGAAGAGCATGGACGAGTCCGTTGCGGGAACCATCGGCTTCGACGCCATCACCGTGGCGCTGCTGGGCCGCTCCCGGCCCGTGGGAACCGTCCTGGCAGGCCTGCTCTTCGGCGCCCTGCGCGCCGGCGGAACCGCCATGCAGGCCGCGCCCGGCACCCACATCAAGATCGTCCTGGTCCTGCAGTCCACGATCGTGCTGTTCATCGCCGCTCCGCCTCTGGTCCGAGCCATCTTCCGGCTGCCGGAGCGCCGGGCGCTCACGGGCGGCGCCGATCCGTCCCCCGCCTCAGTGCCGGCCGCGGCTACGGCCACTCCCACCGCGAAGGAGGCCTGAGCCATGACGGCGTCATCCACCTCAACCGGGTCAACCGCTTCAGTCGCCTCCGCCTCCACGGCCGTGGAGCCCATGAACCTCAAGATCCCGATCACCGGCGTCGTCGTGTTCCTCCTGCAGGGACTCATGGCGCTGAGCGCCCGCGGTTCGACCACCTTCCGGTTCACCGTCCCCTCCGACTTCTTCCAGTTCGAGGACTCCACACTCAACGCACGGCTGATTATTCTCATCGCCGCGGGGATCGTCGCCGCAGTCACCGCCGTCGCCCTCGTACGGGCCATGCATCGCCGCGAGGACACTGCCTGGGTGAGCGTCCTCATGGGCGTCGGATTCGTTGTCGCATTCCTGGCCTGGGCCGGCGCCGGACGCAACGGCGTCATCCCCCTGGTGACCATCCTGTCCTCTGCGCTGGGGCTGAGCGTCCCGCTCGTCTACGGGTCGCTGGCCGGGATTATCGGGGAGCGCTCGGGCACCATCAACATCGCCATCGAGGGCCAGCTTTTGGGCGGGGCCTTCCTGGGCGCCGTCGTCGCCTCGGCCTGCTCCAGCCCGTGGGCGGGGCTCTTCGCCGCGCCCGTGGCCGGAGTCCTCGTGGCGCTCCTGCTGGCCCTGTTCGGACTGCGCTACCGGGTCAACCAGATCGTCGTCGGCGTCGTCCTCAACGTCCTGGTCTCGGGGCTGACCGGCTTCCTGTTCTCCACCTTCTTGTCATCCAGCCCCAGCCTCAACCGTGCCCTGCGCCTGCCCACCCTGGCGGTGCCGATCCTGTCCCGGATCCCGATCATCGGGCCGGTCCTCTTCCGCCAGACGATCCTCGTCTACCTCATGTACGTCGCCGTGGCGGTCCTGTCCGCCATGCTCTTCCGCTCCCGCTGGGGACTGAGGCTGCGGGCCTGCGGCGAACACCCCAAGGCCGCCGACACCGTCGGCATCAAGGTGATGCGCACCCGCGTGGCCAACCTCGCCCTGGCCGGGGCGCTGGCCGGACTGGGCGGGGCGTTCTTCACCGTCGGCTCGGGCCTGTCCTTCGATAACGACATGACCGCCGGCAACGGCTACATCGCCCTGGCCGCCATGATCCTGGGTGCCTGGCGACCCCTGGGCTCCCTGGGGGCGGCCCTGCTCTTCGGTTTCGCCACCTCGGTGGCCCAGACCCTGCCGATCATCGGCAGCTCTGTCTCACCTGACATCATCTCCATGATCCCCTACATCGTCACGATCCTGGCGGTGGCCGGATTCGTGGGCAAGGTGCGCGCCCCCGCCGCCGAGGGGGTGCCCTACCCGTGAGCAGCATCGCGCCCACCGATCTGACCGACGCCCACTGGCGGGACCTGCACGAGCTCGCCGTGGAGGCCATGACCCACGCCTACGCCCCCTATTCCCGCTTCAAGGTCGGCGCCGCCGCCTTGGTCGACGACGGCCGACTCGTCTCGGGGTGCAATGTCGAGAACGCCGGCTACGGCGTCACCCTGTGTGCCGAGTGCGGGCTCGTCTCCGAGCTCATCCGCACCGGGGGCGGCCGCCTGGTCGCCTTCGCCTGCGTGGACGCTCTCGGCCGCGCCTGCGCCCCGTGCGGGCGCTGCCGCCAGCTCCTGAGCGAGCACGCCGCCGACGATATGGTGCTGGCCATGCCCTCGGGGATGATGAGCATCGACGAGGTCCTGCCCGACCGCTTCACCGCTGATGACGTCGAGCGCGTCGTCGGCCAGCAGAGCTGAGGGCCGGCTGACCAGCAGCCACAGATGGAGGAGAAACCCCGTGACCGTCCCCGCCGCCCCGCCGGTCGTCGAGCCCTTCGACGCCGTCGACGTCATCGCCGCCAAGCGCGACGGCGCCACCCTGACCGACACCCAGATCGACTGGGTCGTGGAGGCCTACACCCGCGGCGCCGTCGCCGAGGAGCAGATGAGCGCCCTGGCCATGGCCATCTACCTGCGCGGCATGAGCCGGGCCGAGATCACCCGCTGGACCGGCGCCATGATCGCCTCTGGGGAGCGAATGGACTTCTCCGGCCTCGGGCGGCCCACGGCGGACAAGCACTCCACCGGGGGAGTGGGGGACAAGATCACCCTGCCGCTGGCGCCGCTCGTGGCCGTCTTCGGCGTGAGCGTCCCCCAGCTATCCGGACGCGGGCTCGGGCACACCGGCGGGACCCTGGACAAGATGGAGTCCATCCCCGGCTGGCGGGCCGATCTCACTGGCGAGGAGATCCTGGCGATGCTCGGGCCCAGCGGCCCCGGCGCCGTCATCTGCGCCGCCGGGGCGAGCCTGGCCCCCGCCGACAAGCGCCTCTACGCTCTGCGCGACACCACCGCCACCGTCTCCTGCGTCCCGCTCATCGCCTCCTCGATCATGTCCAAGAAGATCGCCGAGGGAACCGGCGCCCTCGTCCTGGACGTCAAGGTCGGCTCGGGGGCCTTCATGAAGGAGCTCGACCAGGCCCGCGAGCTCGCCTCCACCATGGTGGCCCTGGGCACCGACGCCGGCGTGACCACCCGAGCCCTGCTGACCGACATGTCCACCCCGCTCGGACTCACCGCCGGCAACGCCCTCGAGGTTGCCGAGTCCCTCGAGGTGCTCGCCGGCGGGGGACCGGCCGACGTCGTCGATCTCACCGTGGCCTTGGCCCTGGAGATGTGCGCCGCCGCCGGCAGACCCGTGGAGAAGGACCAGGCCCGCGCCGCGCTGGCCGACGGGCGTGCTATGGACGTCTGGCGCGACATGGTCGCCCGCCAGGGAGGGGACCCGGACGCGCCCCTGCCCCAGGCGCCCGAGACCGAGACCGTTACCGCCCCGGCCGACGGCGTTCTGACCACCTTGGACGCCCTCGCCGTCGGGGTGGCCGCCTGGCGCCTCGGGGCCGGGCGCGCCCGCAAAGAGGACCCGGTCCAGGCCGTCGCCGGCGTCACCATGCACGCCAAGCCGGGCGACGAGGTGCGCGCCGGACAGGAGCTGCTCACCCTGCACACCGCCACGCCCGAGCGCTTCACCCGCGCCCGGGAGGCGCTCGCTGGCGGCATCGTCATCTCCCAGGCCGGTTCCCCGCAGGCGGCCGACGCCGTCGCCCGCCGTGAGCGCGGCGTCGTCCTGGAGCGCATCGGATGACCACGCCCCGGCAGGTAGAGCCAGCCATCGTCGTCCGGGCCGTCAATTCCCGGCTACGGGTGGGGCGCCTCACCCAGGCGGGCCAGGCCATCACCCTCACCCAGACCGACGGCACCACCTGCGGGCCCACCTGCCTCCTGGCCGCCCGCCTGCTCCTGGCGCCCGGCGATCGCGCTGCCATGACGGGGGAGCTCGTCCAGGAGATGGCCGCGTCGGAGCCCGGCCGGGAGGGCAAGCAGCTGTTATCCGTCCTGTCCCGCCAGCAACTGCGGCTCCAACGGGCCATGAATGTCCACGGTCTGGGGGTCCTGCCCTGGCCGAAGGCGCTTGGGTCCACGCCCTGGTCCGTGGCCCGGCAGATGACCGGGATCGTGAGCGCCTGCGCTCTTGGTGACTCGCGCCGCCGTTACGCAGTGAGGTGGGTGAGCGACCACGGTCCCGCTTGGGGGCGTGAAGTCGCCTCGATCCGTGAGGTGCTGGCAGGCGGGCTCCCGGTCATCCTGGTCACCGGCGGCCCTCTCGTCCTCGATGACGTCGCCGAGGGCGAGCCCACTGTCGGGTCGCGGCTGCGCACATCCCTGGCGCGAACCCCGGCCGTGCCCCGCCACTACGTCCTGGCCCTGCCTTGGCAGACCATCGGGCAGGAGGACCCCGGCGAGGGAAGCGCGCACATCTACGAGCCCTCCAGCGGATCCGTGCGACCCCTCGACCTGACCGCTGTGCGTGATCCGCACCGCCCCGGCCCCCGCGAGCTCGGCGGCTGGCCCCGCATCCTCGCCATCATCGCGCCCGAAAACTGACCACCAAGAGTATTATCCTGACTCAAGGGGTGGGAAAAGGTTCTGTCATCCTGAAAGGCGGGCGCGTGTTCTCCTTGTCGGCACCGGAAGCGGCGTTCATCCTGCTGTACGTTGCAGGCATGGTCTCAGCGTTGTACATCTTTGTCAGCGCAAGAGGGGTTCGTAGCGCTGTGGTGCTGTTGTGTGCCTTCTCCCTTCCCATCCTGGGTTCGGTGGTCGCGGTGGCGCTCGTGGCCGGGAGGTTGAGAACCAGATACGCCGATCTACGTTCCGGTGAGGGGGACGCCTGATGTCGCCTGTCGGCCATGATGCGGATCTCCGGGGTACTCAGCGAGCCCTGGCGATCATGATCTTCGCCGTCGGAGTACTCGGGGCGGTGACGATCCTGTCGGTCCCCTTCGCCATCGGCCTGTACGGTCTGCGCGGATTATGGATCCCGGCAGTTCTACTCATCCCGCTCACCCTGCAGGGGTGGGGGCTTCGCGTCCTCCGCCGGGCCGAGTCGACTTTGCCCGGATGAGACTGATCGGGCCATGATGACGTGACCCGCTCCGCCAGGAAGGACCCCCATGACCACACGCGCCCGGATCGCCCGCCTCATCGACCACACCCTCCTCAAACCTGAGGCCACTGCCGCCCAGGTCGACGCGCTCATCGCCGAGGCCGCCGCCCTGGGCGCCTACAGCGTGTGCGTCTCCCCGAGCCTCCTCCCGCTGAACCTGCCCGACGGACTGCACCTGGCCACCGTCTGCGGCTTCCCCTCCGGCGCCCACGCCACTGCCGTCAAGGCCGCTGAGGCCGCCGACGCCATCGCCAAGGGCGCCGAGGAGATCGACATGGTCGTCAACCTCCGCCTCGTCAAGGAGGGCGACATCGACGCCGTCGAAGCCGACATCCGCGGTGTGCGCGAGGCCTGCCGGGGTGCCGTCCTCAAGGTCATCATCGAGTCCGCGGCCCTCACCGATGAGGAGATCGTCTCCACCTGCCGCGCCGCCGAGGCCGCCGGAGCCGACTTCGTCAAGACCTCCACCGGCTTCCATCCCGCCGGAGGAGCCTCCACCCATGCCGTCGCCCTCATGCGCACCACCGTCGGAGACCGCCTCGGCGTTAAGGCCTCCGGCGGCATCCGCACCGCCGCCGACGCCCTCGCCATGGTCGAAGCCGGAGCCAACCGCCTGGGGCTGTCCGCCTCCGCCGCCGTCCTCGAGGGACTGGACGACTGAGGCGCCCATGCCCGGCTGAGTACCACCGACGACCTGGCATCATCGCCGGGTCCGTCATCGTGCACACAAGGCCGCGTTAGGAAGGCTCGTCTCAACTTGCAAAGTTTCGGGTACCCGAAACTATACTCGGCACTATGAGAACCATCCCCAGTATGAGCCGCCGCAGCGCTGCGGCCCTCGCCTGTCTCGCCCTGTCCTTTCCGACCCTGGCGGCCTGCGGTCGCAGTTCCACCTCCGCCGACGCGTCGGGCACGGTCAAAGCGGTCGCCTCCACCACCCAGATCTGCGACTACATCACCCAGCTCGCCACCGGCGACGCCTCCAGCGAGCTCTCCTTCGACCGCACCGGAGCCGACGGCAAGACCCAGCACTTCGGCGCCGACGCCGCCAAGGCCAAGTCCCGCCTCAAGCTCACCTGCCTGCTGGCCCCCAACGCCTCGGCGCACCAGCACGACATGACCACGGCGCAGTCCAAGGCCCTGTCCGAGGCGGATCTCTTCTTCATCTCCGGCGTCGATCTGGAGCACTTCCTGGACTCCGCCGTCGACTCCACCGGCTTCAAGGGCACCATGGTGGTGACCTCCGGCGTCGCCGGGGCCGCCGACATCGATGACCTGGCCGCTCAGAAGAAGAAGGAGGAGGCCAAGCCCTACAAGGTCGACCGGGGCAGCGCCAAGATCGAGGTCGCCAAGTGGCCCTTCCCGCCTGAGGAGGGTGAGAGCCAGCCCGAGTTCCGCTTCGACCCGCACGTGTGGACCTCGCCGAAGAACGCCATCGTCCAGGTCTCCAACATCGGCGCCGCCCTGGAGAAGGCCGCCCCCGACCAGGCCGGTGTCTTCCGCAGCCACGTGGACGCCTACGTCGCCAAGCTCAAGACCCTCGACGGGTGGGCCGCAGACTCTCTGAACTCGGTGCCTCAGGAACAACGGGTCCTGTTCACCAGCCACGACGCCTTCGGCTACTTCAGCGCCGAGTTCGGCGTGAAGTTCGAGGGCGCGGCTTTGTCCGACTTCAACGCCCAGCAGGACGCCACCGCCGACAAGATCCAGGAGACCGCAAACAAGGTCAAGGCCTCCGGAGCCGTGGCCATCTTCGCCGAGAACTCCAACAACCCCAAGTCCGTCCAGAAGGTCGCTGAGGTCGCCGGGGTCAAGGCCGTCATCGGTGACGAAGCGCTCTACGGCGATTCCCTGGGCACCCCCGGCTCTGACGGCGAAACCTACATCGGCTCCATCCTCCACAACGTCTCCAACCTCACCAAGGCCTGGGGCGGCACAGTAGCCGAGATCCCCGCCGACCTCGTCCAGTGGACCCCCAAGGCATCCGACGTCAAGTGAGGAACCACATGACAGACCCCCACGATTCCGCACTCGCCGCGGCCGAGCCGGTCGTCACCCTGGAGGACGCCTCCTTCTCCTACGGCGCTTCGACGGTACTCACCGGTGTCAACGGCCGGGTCCCGGCCGGGCAGGCCCTCGCTCTCGTCGGCCCCAACGGTTCGGGCAAGACGACGCTTATGCGGGCCCTGCTCGGCATGGTGACCATCAGTGCCGGGAGGGTGCGGGTCAACGGGGCGGCGCCGGGGCGCGCGCCGCGCGGGTCTGTCGGATACGTGCCCCAGGTCAGCGACCTTGATCCCACCTTTCCCGTTACCGTGCGGGAGGTGGTCCAGATGGGCATGTACTCCCAACTCGGCATCCTGCGGCGCCCCGGAGCCCAGACCCGTCGTCGGGCCCTGGAGGCCCTGGAGAGCGTCGGCCTGGCCGATCGCGCCGAACGCCGTTTCGGCACCCTGTCCGGCGGTCAGCAGCAGCGCGTCCTCGTGGCGCGCTGCGTGGCTGCCCGGCCCCGCCTCATCCTCCTCGACGAGCCCTTCAACGGCCTGGACCAGCCCAACCGCGAGGCCCTGCTGTCCATCATCACCGACCTCAAGGAGCAGGGCATCTCGCTGATCATCTCCACCCACGATCTGGTCTTGGCCCAGGAGACCTGCGAGCAGGTCGCGCTCCTGGCCGGACGCCAGATCGCCTTCGGGCCTCGCGACGAGGTCCTCGTCGCCCGCTACATTGACGAGGCCTACGGCGGCCACGGCACCACCCGGCTACTGGGCCTGCGCTCCGCGGCCGAGGCGGGTGAATCGCAGTGAACGACTTCATAACGCTCTTCAGCCAGGCCATCGAGCAGCTGCGCCTGGCGGCCGTCAACGTGCCGGGCCTCGCGCCCCTGGCCGACGCCCCCTTCCTCTTCCGGCCCCTGGTCATGGTGGTGCTCTTGGGCGTCGTCGCCGGCGTCATCGGCGTCATCATCAACCTGCGCAGCGCCGAGTTCAGCGCCGAGGCCATGGTCCACGCCATCTTCCCCGGGATCGTCGCCGGCGCCGTCTACTGGGGGATCAACGCGATCATCCCGGCCGCCTCCGTCGTCGCCGTCGCCGCGGCCCTGGTCCTGACCCTCGTCTCCCATCGCTCGCGTCGGGGCGAGGCCTCCGAAGCGGGCACCGCCGTCGTCCTGACCAGCTTCTTCTCCATCGGGCTCATCCTGTCCCTGGCCAAGGGCGACATGTCGGGTCAGCTTGAGGCCCTCATGTTCGGCCGGCTGTTGGAGGTCACCGATGAACGCCTGGCCCAGGCGCTCATCGTGTGCGCCGTTGCGCTCGTGCTCATCATGACAACCTGGAAGGAGCAGATCGCCTACGCTTTCGACCGTACCGGCGCCCGTGCCTCCGGACTGCGGCTCCTCGCGCTCGATCTGGCCCTCAACACCGCCATCGCGGCCGCTGTCGTCTCGGCCTCGACGGCGGTGGGAACCCTCCTCGTCATCGGCTACCTCGTCATCCCCGGAGCGACGGCGCGCATCCTCGTCTCCCGGGTGCGCACCATGGTCCTCGTTGCGATCGGAGTCGGCGTGGGCGGCGGCTACCTCGGCATGCTGCTCATGGCCCTGCCCGCAACCCTCGACAAACCCATCTCCCCGCAAGCCTCCGTTGCCCTGGTGATGACCGCCATCCTCCTCCTCGCCGTCGGTGTCACCGCTGCGCGCGAGAGGCTCCGCAGACCGGCTCGGCGTGCTCGCTCGGCGCAGTCCGCACAGGTTTCGACGACGACGGCGCGCAGCGCCGACTCGTGCGCCGCCTCCCCGGACGAGTCCGCGAGTACGGAGGGCGCAGCGGTCCCGATGGCCGAAGGGAGCCGGGCATGAGCATCGGCCTCGACATCCTCCTCCTGCCCATCGTCGAGGTGGTCCTCATGGGGCTGCTGGCCGGGCTCGTGGGAGCGATCGCACTCGTCCACCGCAGAATCTTCTTCACCGAGTCACTCACCCACGCGACCTTCCCCGGCGCGATCGTCGGAGTGGTTGTGGCCGCCTGGCTCTCACAGGCGCTCCTCGGACGGCGCGCCGACTTCACCCTCCTGTCCGCCCTTGTGCTCGTGGGAGCCGGGCTCATGTGCCTGCCGATGATCTGGTTGATGCGCCGACTCTCCCAAGTGCCGGGAGTGACATCGCAGTCGGCGGCAGGCGTGGTCCTCACCTTCGGCTTCGCCCTGGGCTACTTCCTCTCCAAGTGGTTCGCCCCGCTACCCCTCAAGGTGGACTCCTTCCTAGCCGGATCCGTACTCAACGTCAGTCGCGTGGACGTCATCGCCGTCGGCGTCGTCCTGGCGCTGACGGTGCTCGTGCTTTTCGTGGCCGGGCGGTTCCTCACCTTCTACAGCTTCGATCCGTTGGGCTACCGGGCCAGTGGCCTGCGTCCCGCGTGGGCTGAAGCCACCGTCATGGTCATGATCACCCTGACCATCGTCATGCTGGTGCCCGCCGTGGGAACGATTCTGCCCATCGCGCTCATCGCCGCGCCGGCGGCAGCACTGGCACCGTGGACCTCCACCATGCGCCGGCTGCTCGTGTCAGCCCCGATCCTCGGCGCCGCCACTGCCCTGGTGGGGTTGCTGGCCGCGGTGCGGCTGAGCCTGTCCGCAGGCGGCGTCATCGCCGTGGCCTCAGGATTGGTGTACCTCATATCCGCCATCGCCCACTGGATCGCCATGAGCAGAGTCCGAGCACGGATCCCGTTCCGGCGCTGAGCCCTTCGCGCACGGAGTTTCGACGATCATGGCGGCAAGGCCGTGGTGAGAACGCCGTAGGGGGCGCTGGTGTGTCATCGGCTCGCCTCGGCACCGGATCGCCGGCTCTGCTCTGTCAGGTTGGGCTCTTCTGGGGCAGGGTGGTGATCGGTGCCGGTCCGGCCCCGCCACAAGCCCCTCTCGTCGATTAAACCCCACCCTTGGAGAACCGGGACGTCGAAGAGAGCCTCCGGGGAAGCAGCTCAGGCGACGATTCCCAAGATACCGCGCAGGTCCTCCTTGATGGCCTCCAGACGTTCAGCCGCCGCCTCGCGCACCTCAGTCGCCGGAGAATCGCCCACTGGCAGGATCACCTCGCAGTAGCACTTGAGCTTGGGCTCGGTCCCGGAGGGGCGCACGACCACACGGTCATCGGAGGCCGTCACCCACACCAGGCCGTTCGTGGGGGGCAGCGTGCCGCCGTTACCGTCGGAGACGCCGTCGAGCAGATCCACCGTCGTGGAGACCGGGGAGCCGGCGAGCTTGGCCGGAGCCCCGCCCGAGCGCAGGCGCTCCATGGTCGCGGTAATGATGCCGAGGTCCTCGACCCTCATGCTCAACGGGCTCGTGGCGTGCAAGCCGTGCTCACGGGCCAGCCGGTCGAGCAGATCCTGCAGCGTCCGCCCCTGCTGCTTGAGCACGGAGGTCAGCACCGCCAGCCTCACCGAGGCCGAGATACCGTCCTTGTCCCGCACCGCAGCGGGATCCACGCAGTACCCCAGTGCCTCCTCATAGCCGAAGACCAGACCCGGTTCCCGGCTGATCCACTTGAAGCCCGTCAAGGTGCGACGGAACCCCAGCCCGTGGGACTGGGCGATCCGACGCAGCAGCCGGGAGGAGACCACCGAGCAGGCCAGAACCCCGTTGCCGGCGAAAGCCGCCAGCTCGGCCGCCTGCTCGCCCAGAAGCGCACCGACCTCATCACCGGTCAGCTGACGCCAGCCGCCGGGGGCATCCGCGTCCGGGATTGCGGCGGAACAGCGGTCGGCATCGGGGTCGTTGGCGATCACCAGGTCCGCCTCGACCTCTCTCGCCTTATCCAGTGCCAGGTCCAGGGCCCCGGGCTCCTCCGGGTTGGGGAAGGCGACTGTCGGGAAGTCCGGGTCGGGCTCGAACTGCTCAGCCACCTCGACGACGTCGGTGAAACCGACCCGGGCAAGCACCTCACGGCAGATGGCCCCGCCCACGCCGTGCATCGCCGTCAGCACGATCCTCACAGGGGCCGGGGACTTCATCCGCGCTGCCTGAGCGGCCCGCTCGATGTACTCCTCGCGGATAGCCGGGTCGATCGTCTCCCAGCCCGACTGTGGGCGCGGCACCGAGGCGACCGGTCCGACGGCGTCGATCGCCGCGGCGATCTGTGTGTCATAGGGGGGAACGATCTGGGCTCCCTGGCCCGAGTCGGTCACGGCCCGTCCACCCAGGTAGACCTTGTATCCGTTGTCCTGAGGTGGGTTGTGCGAGGCGGTCACCATAACGCCGGCGTCGGCCTCCAGACGCCGCAGCGCGAAGGCGAGCACCGGGGTGGGGCAATGCGACTCGAAGAGAATGGCCCTCCCGCCCGCGCCCGTGACCACCGCCGCTGTGTCGCGCGCGAACTGCTCGGAGTTATGACGGGCGTCGTAGCCGATGACGACGCTGAAACCCTCACCAAGACGGTCCTTGAGATAAGCCGAAAGGCCCGCAGCGGCCCGAATGACGACGACCCGATTCATCCGGTTGGGACCACCGCCCAGGCGACCGCGCAAACCGGCGGTACCGAAGGTGAGCGTGTTGCTGAAGGCGTCGCTGATGGCTGCGCGCGCTTCCTCGGCCTGCTTGCCATGAGAACTGGCGGCAGTCGCCAGAAGCTCAGTGAGCTCGGCGCGAGTAACGGGATCCGGATCGTCCTGGATCCAGGCGTTCACGGCAGCGTCGTCGTACACGTCTACAGGGGCTCGGGTCATATCGGCGACGGTACCGCGACAAAAGTACTGGAAGCGCTCACAATGACTCTCCTCACGGGTGTTCCCAAACACAAGGAGAATCCAGTCACGACTGCGTCAGATCTCGCGTGAAATAAGTTGTTCTGAATTAAAAAAAGGATACGATTCGATACTATTCTGAGAGTGTGGGGTGTCTGATGATTTTGGGAAGCAAGAGGTTAATGTGAAAGGAGAGTGAAAGAGGACGAGCACTGCCCGGCCGAGCAGGTTGACGAGGTCACCTCCATCCTGCACGACTGGCTGGCCTGAATCGGCGGTCGCTCACCCGCATTCGCTGTCCGCCACTTTATGGAGCGGCAGAAGCGTCGCCGCCCCGGCCGGATTGAGGAATCATGACCACATGAGTACACGCGAGTCCTACCGCAAGGGGTCAGTGGTGCTGCGTGGCACCCAGATCCCCACCCAGACCACCGACGCACGCCTGCTGAGCAGCGCCGCCGACGCCGACTGGCTGCACTCCGACCCGTGGCGGGTCATGCGGATCCAGGCCGAGTTCATCGAGGGCTTCGGCGCCCTAGCGGAGCTGGGACCGGCTGTCAGCGTTTTCGGCTCGGCCCGCACCAAGTCCGAGGATCCCGCCTACCGGGCGGCGGTGGAGGTCGGGGCCGGGCTGGCTCGAGCCGGTTACGCCGTCATCACCGGCGGTGGCCCGGGCATGATGGAGGCCGCCAACCGAGGGTGTCACGAGGCGGGCGGCACCTCAGTGGGGCTCGGTATCGAGCTGCCCCACGAGCAGGGCATGAACGACTACGTCGACCTCGGGGTCAATTTCCGTTACTTCTTCGCCCGCAAGACCATGTTCGTCAAGTACTCCGACGGCTTCGTCGTCATGCCCGGCGGCATGGGGACCCTCGACGAGCTCTTCGAGGCCCTCACCCTGGTCCAGACCCAGAAGATCTCCTCCTTCCCCATTGCCCTGGTGGACAGCGGCTACTGGGGCGGTCTGCTGGAGTGGGTGCGCACCACCATGATCGACCGGGGCACGATCTCCTCGACCGACCCCGACCTGCTCCACGTCGTCGACGGGGCCGAGGAAGCCGTGGACTACGTGGTGGGCGCCGCTCGCAGACTGCGCAACGGGCAGGGCGGGGCGTGAGTCGTGTCATGGCAGGCGCATCCTCGAACGTCGCACCTTGAATGTCGTAGAATATGACAGGTCGCGCGGCGATGTACCCGCGCAGCACTGACGAAAGGTGAGCACATGGCTGCCATGAAGCCCCGGACCGGAGACGGCCCTCTCGAAGTCGTCAAGGAAGGCCGCGCCATCATCATGCGGGTTCCGCTTGAAGGCGGCGGCCGACTGGTCCTCGAGATCACGGCCGACGAGGTCAAGGAGCTTGGAGAGGCCCTGGCCAACGCCAAGATCTGATCGAACCGGGCGGTCTGGGCGCAGACCGGTCCCGCTCGGTCCTCGGCGTCGAGGAACCGGAGGCCGGGCCATCCAGCCTACGGAGGGAGGGACGGATCCGATACGGGTCCAACCCTCCCTCCTCTCTGTCTCATCCTTCCCGGCGGCGCGACAGGTGCGCTATCAGGTCTGGCGCACCGAGACGAGCAGTCCGTCTCCGACGGGCAGCAGCGTCGTCAGCAGTGCCCTGGAGGCGCGCAGCGCCTTGCCGAGTTCGCGAGCGGCCACCGTGGTGACGTCGCGGCGGGCGGGATCGGCCACGTGGTCGTTCCACAGGGCCCGGGTGACCGCCAGGACCCCGCCTCGGCGCAGCATCCGCAGCGCGTTGGAGGCCAGCAGAATCGCCTCTTCCGGTGCGACGTCGAGCACCACCATGTCGTAGGAGCGAGCCGCCATCCGGGGCATGACGTCGGAGGCCCGCCCCTGGATGATGCGGGTGCGCGAGGAGGGATAGCCTGCGCCGTCGAAGGCGCGGCGTGCCTCGCGCTGGAGCTCGGGCTCGACATCGATCGTGGTGAGGACCCCGTCCGAGCCCATGCCGCCCAGCAGCCACAGACCCGAGACGCCGGTGCCGGTGCCCACCTCGGCCACGGACTTGGCGCCCACCGAGGCGGCCAACATCTGCAGCGCCGCACCGGTTCCAGAGGAGACCGGGGTGATGCCGAGCTCGAGCCCGCGCATGCGGGCCTGCGCGGTGGCCTCGTCCTCCGCGGTGAAGTCCTCCGTGTAGGACCAGCTCAGCGTCTTGTCCGCACTCACTGTGAGCCTTTCTTCTGCTGCGGGGCGCCAGGCGCTGCCCCTCGAGCCTCATTGTTCCAGGTGTTCGGCCAGATAGGGGGAAGGGAGCGAGCCCGGGTGAGTCCGCCGGTAGGCGAACCGATGCGGAACCTGTCTGGGAAGAGTCCCTATACTGAGCGGCGTGTTCGGCATCTCTGGTTCTGAGTTCCTCGTCATCATCCTGGTGGCGGTGGTCGTCGTGGGGCCGCAGCGCTTGCCCGAGTACACCCGTAAGCTCACCCAGATGGTGCGTCAGCTCAGGGTGTTCCTGGATAACGCGCGCAGCCAGATCGCCGAGGAGGTCGGCCCCGAGATGGCCGACCTGGACCTGTCCAGCCTCGATCCGCGCCAGTACGACCCCCGCAAAATCGTGCGTGACGCCCTGGGGGAGGATATCGACGCCATTCGCGAAGACCTCACTCACCCCTTCCGGTCCGTCGGCTCGGCCGCCAAGGAGATCTCCGACGACGCTGCCAAGGCCGTCAACGACGTCGTCAGGAAGGACCGGGCCAACTCGCTGAGCAAGCAGATCGAGGCCAAGCGGGCCGAGCAGCTGGCCGACAAGAATGCCACGAACAGCGCAGCCGACGACGCTGAGAAGAGCGTCGAGACGGATACCGTGCGGGCGGAGACAAGCGGGGACAACGCCCCTGCCGAGTCTCAGAACGTGGCGGAGGGCGCTCGGGCCGACGACGCGATCGAGGCGGTGGAGAACGCCGAGACCTCTGGGACCCCCGAGTCCGCCGCCCCACCGCAGGGCGTACTCCAGGAGGCGGACAGCGCTGAGACCGAGGCCGAGTCGGAACCGATCGAGCAGACCGAGCAGCCGGAATCCGATGAGCAGCCCGTCGAGTCCGTCCCTGTGGAGGTCCCGGCCAGCCTGGTCGAAGCGGGCCCCCGTTCCTCTGACGAGCACTCGAAAGATGCCTCCGGCGCATCCGGCGATCATGCCAAGCGGGTGCGCCCTCTGTCTCCGCGCGACATCGTGCGCGCCGCCAACGCCGCCGCCCGCACCCGCGCCGAGGCCGCGCGCGTCGCCGTCGACTTCTGACCTCACCGAGCCGGGCCGATTTCGCGTAGCCGGACAGAAAAACCGTCGGGCTACGCGAAACGTGTCGGTCTCGATGAGACTCGGTGAGAACTGGGACCTGGGCGAGGCCGGCTCAGGCCGGAGTGACCCCCAAGCTCTTGCCGGCCAGGCCTCGGGCGCGGTGGGTCAGGCGCTGGGCGACGGCGGACAGCTCCAGGGCGGCGGGAGCGTCGGCGGCGGGATTGCCGTTGTCGGCCACAGCGGCCGGACGACCGGTGTCGGAACCCTCCCGCAGACGGATGTCCAACGGCAGCTGGGCCAGGAGCGGGACCTCGTAGCCGAGGGTCTCACTCAGGGAGGCGCTGACGATCGCGCCCCCTCCGGAGCCGAAGATCTCCACGCGCGAGCCGTCGGCCTGGGGCATGTAGGACATGTTCTCGATGACGCCCACCACCTTCTGGTGCGTCTGGGCGGCGATGAGGCCCGTTCGCTCGGCCACCTCGGCGGCGGCCGTCTGTGGGGTGGTGACCACGAGGATCTCGGCGCCCGGCAGCAGCTGGGCCACCGAGATGGTCACGTCCCCGGTCCCGGGCGGCAGGTCTAGCAGAAGGACATCCAGATCTCCCCAGAAAACGTCGGAGAGGAACTGCTGGACGGCGCGGTGCAGCATGGGGCCGCGCCAGACGACCGGCTGCTTGTCCTCGACGAACATGCCGATCGAGATGACCTTCACCCCGTGGGCCACGGGCGGCACGATCATGCCGTCCAGCTGGGTGGGAGCCCGGTCCACGCCCAGCATGCGAGGGATGGAGAAGCCGTAGATGTCGGCGTCGACGACCCCCACGCTCAGGCCCTGGGCGGCCATGGCGGCGGCCAAGTTCGCGGTCACCGAGGACTTGCCGACCCCGCCCTTGCCGGAGGTGACGGCGTAGACTCGGGTGAGGTTGCCCGGCTGGGTGAAGGGCACCACCGGCTCGGCCGCGCCCCCGCGCAGGCGACGGCGCAGCTCGGCCTTCTGCTCGTCGTTCATGACGCCCAGGCTCACCCGCACATCTGTGACGCCCTCGATGGAGCCGACTTCGCGCTGGGTGTCGGCGGTGATGGTGTCCTTCAGGGGGCACCCGGCCACGGTCAGGAGCACCTCGACGCTGACCACGCCGTCCTCGGCGATGTCGACGGAGGAGACCATTCCCAGGTCGGTGATGGGGCGGCGCAGCTCGGGGTCGATCACCCGGTTCAGCGCCTCCATGACGGCGTCATGAGTCGGTAGTGGCATGGCCCCATCCTAGGGGCGGTGCTCGGCGCCTCGACAGGTGGCGCGTCCCACGTGAGAAGGGGCGGCCGTCCTCAATGGGAGGGGTGGTGACCGGGATGGCTGTCGGTCTCGTCGTCGACCCCCTCTTGGAACTCCGCGATCTCGGTGATCTCCTCACGGGTGAGGCGCTCCTCGGCGAGGATCTC
This sequence comes from Actinomyces sp. oral taxon 849 str. F0330, assembly GCF_000239715.1. Classification (NCBI taxonomy): domain Bacteria; kingdom Bacillati; phylum Actinomycetota; class Actinomycetes; order Actinomycetales; family Actinomycetaceae; genus Actinomyces; species Actinomyces sp. oral taxon 849. Next base: position 297,330 of record NZ_JH470351.1, read on the forward strand.
GCCGAGCATGTCGCGAAGTTCGCTGCGCACGAAGTCGCGGGTGGCGACGTCGTTCATGGCCAGGCGCAGGGCGGCGATCTCCCGGGTGAGAAACTCGGTGTCCTCCAGGTTGCGCTGAGCGCGCTGGCGGTCCTGCTCGGCGGTGACGCGGTCGCGGTCGTCCTGCCGGTTCTGGGCCAGCATGATGAGGGGGGCCGAGTAGGAGGCCTGGGTGGAGAAGGCCAGGTTGAGCAGGATGAACGGGTAGGGATCCCATGCCTGCTGCACCTTGGCCAGGACGAGGTTCGCCACGATCCAGGCGATGACGAAGATCGACATGTAGAGCACGAACTGGGGCGAGCCCATGAAGCGGGCGGTCGCCTCGGCGAAGCGGCCGAATCCGTCGGAGCGGGAGGCCCGGGCGGGGTGGGTCCTGCGCAACCACCGCAGGCGGCTGTCGGGCAGCGGCTGGTCGAGCTGGTCAGGCATTAGCTCCCCTCTCGATCGTCTCATCGGTGACGGCCTCATCGGCCACGCGCCAGTCATCGGGCATGAGGTGGTCCAGGACGTCGTCGACGCTGACGGCGCCCAGCAGGCGCCCGGCGTCGTCGAGGACCGGCAGGGCCGTCAGGTTGTAGGTGGCCAGCAGGCGCGTGACGGTACCGATGGAGTCCTCGGCTCGCACGGAGTCGACGTCGGTGTCCACGATCGATCCGACCAGTCGCTGGGGGCGCTCGCGCAGGGTCCGCTGGAAGTGGACCACGCCCAGGAACTTGCCGGTGGGCGACTCCAGGGGAGGTCGGCACACGAAGCCGATGGCGGCCAGGGCCGGGGGGATCTCGACCTTGCGGGACTGGGCCAGGAAGGTCGCCACCGTCGCCTCGGGGGGCAGAATGATCGGCTCGGTGGTCATGAGGCCACCAGCGGTGTAGTCGTCGTAGGCCATGAGGCGACGCACGTCCTCGGCCTCCTCGGGCTCCATGAGGCCCAGGAGCTCGGTGGCCTTGAGCTGGGGGAGGTCGGCGACCAGGTCGGCGGCGTCGTCGGGCTGCATGGCGTCCAGGACGTCGGCGGCGCGCCCGGCCTCCAGGCGGGACAGGAGAGCGACGGCGTCCTCATTGCCGAGCTCCTCGAGGACGTCGGCCAGGCGCTCGTCGGTGAGCTCGGCGGCCACACGCATCTGGCTGTCCTGAGGCAGGTCTCGCATGACGTCGGCCAGATCGGCGGCCTTGAGGTCCTCCAGGGTGGCCAGTAGCGCGGTGGCGCCTTGCTGGTCCGCGCTGGCGGCCAGACCCGTGACCTCCTCGGGACGCACCGTGAAGGTCTCTCCGCGGCGCAGGCCCAGTGGCCCGGTGGAGGCCCGCTGGACGAATAGGCGGGTTACCTTCCAGTCCATGCCGCGGTCGCGCTCGATGGCCACGTCCCGTACGGTGACGGTCCCAGAGCCGTCGCGCATCGTGACCACCCGGTCCAGCAGCTCGCCGACGACGAGGGTCTCCACGTGCCGCTGGGTGAAGCGGCGGATGTTCATCAGGCCCGTGGTGATGACGGCGCCGGGCTCGATCGCGGTGATTCGGGATAGCGGCAGGAAGACACGGCGCCGGCTGGAGACCTCGATGACGAAGCCGACCGCCCGCGGCTCTCCGCGCATCTGCAGCAGGACGACGACGTCATGAACCTTGCCCACCGCGTCGCCCAGGGGGTCGAAGACGGAGGTACCGATGAGGCGGGCCACAAATACCCTGCTGGTCGTGCGCGTCCTGGTGTTCTCCACAAGCCAAGCCTATGCGTCTGGGGCGTGAATGCCCGTCGATGGGTCTGTGCCGCGTGCCCGCGCATGCGACGATAGCCCCTATGAGTGCCAATCCGAGCCCGCTGTCCTCCCTGACCTCACCCGGTGGTGGTGTCATGCCCAAGGGGGAGGAGGTGGCCTCCTTCGCGACCTACCCCGAGGCGCAGAGGGCAGTCGATGCCCTGTCGGATCAGGGCTTCCCGGTCCAGCACCTGGCGATCATCGGCACCGACCTGCGTCAGGTGGAGCGTATCACCGGGCGCATGAGCTGGGGGCGTGCGGCGATGTCGGGCGCGATGAGCGGCCTGTGGATCGGGGTGTTCTTCGGCCTCATCATGTCGGTCGCCGGCAGCAGCGGTCCTCGGCTCAGCTTCTGGGCCTGCGTCCTGCTGGGGGTGTTGTGGGGCATCGTCTTCCAGCTCTTTAGCTATGCCTTGACGCGCGGGCGCCGAGACTTCACCTCGATCAGTCAGGTCGTGGCCTCCCGCTACTCGATCATCGCGGCCCGCGAAGTCCACGAGGCGACTCAGGCCCTGGCCGACGTCCCGGGCAATCTCTCGCGCGGGGGAGAGGCACTGCGCCGGACCCAGGAGCGTCGTCGGGCTCGGGAGGAGTCCCCCGGTCCGACGGCCTTCGGCTCCCGCCCTGATGAGCAGCCCCGCTTCGGGGTGCGTCTGCCGCAGGCCGGCAGCGCCCCCGACATGACTCCCGGCGCGGTCTCGGGACCTGAGCCCGGCACGCCCGCTGTCCCCGAGGACTACGACCCGTTCCGGCGGCCTTCGCGCCGGCAGGATGAGGGGGACCGGGGCGACTCGAGGAGGTCGCAGGGTGGTGGCGGCGCCAACTCCAGTGATGAGGACTGAGAGGGACAAGGGATTTCAGCGATGAGTATTCCGGTGGGACTGTCGACCGCCTGCGTGGTTCCCGGCAGCGTTCCCGACACCTTCGCGATGGCTCAGGAACTGGGCTACGACGGCGTCGAGGTCATGGTCTGGAGTGAGAAGGCATCCCAGGACGCCACCCGTCTGGCGGCCCTGGCGGAGAAGCACGACCAGCCCGTGCTGGCGATCCACGCTCCCACGCTGCTGGTGACCCGCGGGGTCTTCGGGGTGGATCCGTGGGACAAGGTGGACCGCTCCATCGAGCTGGCCCACTATCTCGAGGCGCCCACCGTGGTGCTTCACCCGCCCTTCTTCTGGCAGACCCGCTACGCGCGCTCCTTCATCGCCGGGGTCGCGCAGCGGGAGTCCACCACGGGCATCCATCTGGCGGTGGAGAACATGTTCACCTGGAGGCCCCGCCACGCCCACTCCACGCGCGACTTCCAGGCCTACTCGCCCACCTGGGACCCGGTGGGGCAGGGCTACAAGTCGGTGACGCTGGACATCTCCCATGCGGCCACCTCCGGCTCCGACGCCTTGGCCATGGCCCGCTCCCTCGGCCCCACGCTGCGTCATCTCCACCTGACCGACGGCGTGCCGGGCCCCTTGGACGACCACCTGCTGCCCGGGCAGGGCAACCAGGACTGCGCCGGGGTCCTCAGGCACCTGATGGCCACCGGCTTCGAGGCCGGCGGGGGACAGGTGGTCGTCGAAGTGACCACCAGGTCCATGACGGCCGCCCAGCGCCTCGAGGGGCTGGCCAGCGCGCTCGCCTTCGCCCGGGAGCACCTGGAGGGCGGAGAGCCCGCGCACATCCCCGAGCCGACCCGCAAGCGTTACCGTCGCGGCTGAGCTCTGCGCCAGCTGCGCCAACTGCGCGTTAACAGGGCCAACTGGAACTGGCTACCTGCGCTAACAGTGGGCGGCCTCGTGCTCCAGATGCGAGACGGGCTCGAGCTGGAGGGTCGCGTGCTGGATCCTGACCGGGAAGTGCTCGGCCATACAGCTCTGGAGCCGGTCGAGGATCTCCTCGGTATGACCGTCGCGCAGGCACTCGTCGCGGACGACGACGTGGGCGGTCAGTACCGGCATTCCCGAGGCGACCGTCCAGGCGTGCAGGTCGTGGACCTCCTCGACGTGGTCGACCTCGAGCATATGGGTGCGCACCTGTGCCAGGTCCAGCTCCTTGGGCGTGAAGTCCATGAGGACGGCCAGAGCCGAGCGCAGCAGCGTCACGGCCCGGGGCAGGATGAGGGCTGCGATGATGAGGGAGACCACGGCGTCGGCCCGAGTCCAGCCGGTGCGGGCGACGATTGCCGCGGCGATGATGACTCCCACTGATCCCAGGGCGTCGTTGAGGACTTCCAGGAAGGCGGCCCTCATATTGAGGTTCTCGCCGTGTCCGTCGCCGCCGCGCCCGCCGGAGAGGACCACCAGTGCGATGATGTTGGCGACCAGGCCGATGACGCCCATGACGAGCATCCCGGAGGCCTCGACCTGCGGTGCCACCAGCAGGTTGTGAATCGCCTTGAAGGCCACGAAGACGCCGACGACGGCAAGCATGCCCGCCTGGAGCGCGGCCCCGATGACCTCGGCCCGGCGCATGCCCCAGGTGGAGCGGTCCGTCGCCGGCCGCGTGGACAGGTGCGCGGCGACCAGGGCCATGACCAGGCCGACGACGTCGGTGAGCATGTGCCCGGCGTCGGCCAGGAGGGCCAGTGAGCCGGTCAGCAGCGCCGTGATGATCTCAGCCACCAGGACGGTGACCGACAGGCACAGGGCGATCAGGAGCCGGCCGCGCGAGGCCCCCGCGCCGTGGTTGTGGGAGTGCCCGTGGGCGTGCTCAGTGGCGGCGGGGGAGTGGTCGTGGTCCTCGTGACTGCCCGGAGTGCTCACAGTGGTTCCTGGTCCTGGCCCGAAGGGGCTGCGGAGATGATGGCGGCCAGGGACTCGGCTGCGGCCAGCACCTTCTCGATGTCCTCGGGGTGCTCGATCCGGCTGACATTGGCCCGCCCGTGGGAGTGGCTGGAGATGAGACCCGCGCTGCGCAGGATTGCCAGGTGCTGGGAGACGGTCGACTGGGCCAGGCCCAGGTGCTCGGTCAGCTCCACCACCCGGTGCTCGCCGCCGTGGAGGTGGCGCAGGATCGCCAGGCGGGTGGCGTCCCCCAGGACGTCGAGCAGGGAGGCCACGGTGGAGGCCTTGTGCACTGCGCCGTGGTCCTGGGATCGGTCCTCGGGAAGCAACCCATGTTTCATCGTCATGTAACGATGGTATCCGCGTTAGGCGATGATGTGCAAGATGCTCTGCCGCCGATGCTCCGTACGTTGCGGACCGGGCCGATCGCCCCGGTGACGATGGGCCCGGTCCGTTCTCGTCCCGTGGTAGAGGGAAGTGATAGAAGGGGTGGAAGAAAGCTGTCAGGCGATGAGCCCGCTCACCCAGGCCTCGACCTCATCCACGGTGCGGGGAATATCCTGGGTGAGACGTTCCACGCCGACGTCCTCGCGTACGACGACGTCGTCCTCGATGCGCACACCGATGCCGCGCATCTCGGCGGGCACCAGCAGGTCATCGTCGCGGAAGTACAGACCCGGTTCGATGGTGAAGCACATGCCTGGCTCGAGTTCGGCGTCCATATACATCTCGCGGCGCGCCTGGGCGCAGTCGTGGACGTCCAGGCCCAGGTGATGGCTGGTCCCGTGGACCATCCAGCGCCGGTGATACTGGCCCTCGGGCGCCAGCGAGTCGGCGGCGCTCACCCCCTCGGGCAGCATCCCCCACTCCTCCAGGCGGGCGGCGATCACCTCCATGGCGGCGGCGTGGACATCCTTGAAACGGCAGCCCGGAGTGCCCGCACGGGCGAAGGCGGCGTCGGCTGCGTCGAGGACCGCCTGGTAGATCTTGCGCTGGGTCTCGGTGAAGCGGCCGTCGACCGGGATCGTGCGGGTGACGTCGGCGGTGTAGAGGGAGTCGACTTCGACCCCGGCGTCCACCAGGACCAGCTGGCCGGGCTCGACTGCGCCGTCGTTGTTGATCCAGTGCAGGGTGTTGGCGTGGTTGCCGGCTGCGGCGATCGTGTCGTAGCCCAGGCCGTTGCCCTCTTCGCGGGCCTTGGCCCCGAAGGCCCCCTCCAGGACCCGTTCGCCCCGCCAGTGGCCGCGGGCCCTCGGGATGGAGCGGATGAGGTCGTCGAAGCCGGCCTTGGTGGCGGCCACGGCGGCGCGCAGCTGGTCGATCTCCCAGGGGTCCTTGACCAGGCGTAGCTCGCTGGCGGCTTCGGCCAGCCCGGCGTCGACCTCGGCAGCGACCTGGCCGGTCTCCAGCCCGGCCTTCTGACGGGTGGTGGTTACCAGATCGGTGATGGCCTCATCGGCCTCGGCGACGACGCGCAGCTGGACCGCGCCGGGACCGGCGTCCTTGGCCAGGGCATCGGGCAGGGAGTCGATGTGGGCGCAGCGCACACCGGTGGCCGCCTCGACCTCCTCCAGGGAGGGGCGCACCCCCACCCACAGCTCGCCGTAGCGGGGATCGCCGTAGAACTCCCGGCTGGAACGCGAGGCCCGGGGACGGAAGTAGAGGACCGCCTCGTGAGTCGGGGCGGCATGGGCCGGATCATCCGGGGCGCCTGGCGTCTGCGCAGTGTTCGTGTTCCGGCCGGGCGAGGTCAGGGGCTCCAGGACGAGGACAGCGTCGGGCTCGAAGTCCGCACCGGTCCCTGCCAGGTGGGCGAAGGCACTGTGAGGCCGGAAGCGGTAGTCGCAGTCGTTGTTGCGCACTTTGAGCGCTCCCGCGGGCAGTACCAGGCGCTCGCCGGGGAAGTGC
>NZ_JH470351.1:304648-307693 GCF_000239715.1 Actinomyces sp. oral taxon 849 str. F0330
GGCCTCTCGGCGAGCCGCCGCCCACGGGGCCGCCTCGCTGCGGGCGGGCAGGCCCCCGGGGCGCGGCCCCCATCCCGAGCCGATGAAGTCCCGGAAGGCCTGGTTGTCCGGCTGACGAGAACGGTTGGAGCCGCGCGCCGCCAAGGACTGGGGAGCCTCACCCGGGGAGGCGGATGTGGATGAGTCGTCGGACGGGCTGCCGTCTGCAGGGGGAATCGATGTCATAGCGGCATCATCTCACCGTTGAGCCGTCGTCGGGCTACCGCGGAAGCGGCCGAGGGGCAGGAACGGCGGCTAGTCCTGAGAGTCGGCCGGAAAACGTACCCCCACCTGGTGGCGTGCCTCCTCCAGCACCCTGATGGCGGCCACCGAATGCTCCAGGGGATGCAGGTCGGACTCCCGTGCCCCGGCCCGCACCAGGCGGCAGACCTCGGCCAGCTCATAGATGAGTTGACGGCCGGGCTGCTGGGCGCCGCGCTCGACCGACAGATCCTCGCGCGCCTGCGCACCCTCACCCGCGCTCCTGCCTGCGGTCGGCCCGCGCAGCTCGATCCGCTCGGGCCACTGGCAGTCATCAATGGCCACGACGTCCCGGTCCGAGGCGAAGGTCGACTCCGTCCCCGGAGAGGTCTTGGAGTGCAGGCAGATGACCTCCAGCCCGGCGAACTCGCCGGAGTCGTAGGACAGGACGACTGTGCCCCGCACGTCGACGCCGGAATCCAGCAGCTCTCCCGTGGCCGTTACCCGGTCCGGTTCCCCGAACAGGTGGATGGCCAGGTTGACCGTGTAGATGCCCAGGTCCATGAGGGACCCGCCGCCCAGGGCCGGGTCGAAGGCCGGCGGCAGGTGACCGGCCCGGTAGGCCTCCATCCGCGAGGAGAACTGCTCCTTGGACAGCACCACCCGGTGCAGTCGGCCCACGCGCCCCAGCGCCTCGCGCACCCGTGCCACACCGGGCTCGAAGGCGGACAACCACCCCTCCATGAGGAAGCGGTCGGCCCGTCTGGCGGCCTTCACCATCGCGTGGGCCTGGCCGGCCGTCAGCGCGAAGGGCTTCTCCACCAGAACGTGGAAACCGGCCCCCAGCGCCGCGATCGTATGCTCCGCATGCAGGGAATTGGGGGAGCCCACGTAGACGACGTCGATCGGTGCCTCGGAGTCCGGGCCGTGGGCGGCGAGCATCTCCTCGAGCGATGCGTGGGCATACGGGACTTGGTGCTCCTGGGCGAAGGCGGCGGCGCGCTCGCGGCGGGCAGAGGTGACGGCCACGACCCGGGCGGCCGGTTCAAGGGCAACGGCCTGCGCGAACCATCGGGCGATGAAACCGGCCCCGATCACGCCGAAGCGGACCGGGGAGTCCCCGGAGCCAGGTGCGGTATCCGTCGTGCGGCTCAGCTCACTCATGTCGTCCAGTCTCTCATGCGTCCCTACACTGTCCCGGTGCGCATCGACCCCCACACCCACTCGGCCTGCTCCGACGGTACCGACTCTCCCACCGAGCTCATGGCCCAGGCGGCGCGGGCCGGCCTGGATGTCGTCGGGCTGACCGACCACGATACGATGGCCGGTTGGGAGGAGGCGGCCGCGACTGTGCCTGCCACCGGCGTCGCCCTTCTGCGCGGCACCGAGATCTCCTGCGCCGCGGGCGGCGTCACCCTCCACCTGCTGTCCTACCTGCACCGGAGCGACGACCCCGCCCTGGGCGAGGCCTTCGCTCACGCCCGTACTTCCCGGGACACCCGCGCTCAGCGGATGGTCGAGCGTCTCGGTGAGGACTATCCGATCACCTGGGAGGATGTCGTGGCCCAGTCCTCAGGCGCCCACACGATCGGCAGGCCCCACATCGCCGACGCCCTCGTGGCTGCCGGGTCCTTCCCCGATCGCAATGCGGCCTTCGCCGGGCCGCTCGCCACCGCCTCCCCCTACTACGTCCATCACTGGGCACTGGATCCGGTCGAGGCCTGTCGCCTGGTGCGCGCCGCTGGCGGGGTCCCGGTGGCCGCCCACCCGCGCGCCTCCTCGCGCCAGCGCCGCCTCGTGCCCGATGAGGTCTTCGCCGAGATGGCCGATGCCGGACTGGCCGCCCTGGAGATGCACCATCGGGACCAGACTCCCGAGCAGCGCGAGCAGGTCCGCATCCTGGCTCAGCGCCTGGGCCTGGGGCTGTCGGGGGCCTCGGACTACCACGGCACCGGTAAACCCAACCGCCTGGGGGAGAACCTCATGCCGCCCAAGCTCCTGGAACAGATCGTCGACGAGGGCGCCCTCGACCTCGTCAAGCCCTGACTCCTGACCGTCTCCCGCCGACCCCGGTGATAGAAAGCCATTATGCAGTCCGTCTTCGAGCCCACGGTCTTCGCCACGACCTTCATGACGCTCCTGGTCATTCAGGACCCCCTGGGGGCCATCCCGATCTTCCTCTCCCTGACCTCGCGGCAGACCCCGACCGAGCGCGCCGCCTCTGCGCGCCAGGCCACGGTCGTCTCCTTCGGCGTCATCCTCCTTTTCGCGGTCTTCGGCCGCTACATCCTGAAGTTCCTGGGCATCTCGGTGCCCTCCCTCCAGGTGGCTGGCGGGTTGCTCCTCCTCCTGGTGGCCCTCGAGCTGCTGACCGACAAGGCAGATGAGAGCCCCGACCCCGACGCCGTCACTTCCAACGCCGCCCTCGTCCCCCTGGGCACGCCCCTGCTGGCCGGCCCGGGAGCGATCGTCGCCGCCATGGTCGCGGTGGACGCCACCGGCGGCGGCGCGGCCGGATGGGTCTCGGTAACGGCCGCGATCATCGGCACGCATATCGTCGTCTGGATCTCGCTGCGCTTTTCTCTGGGACTCAACCGGGTGCTGGGCACCTCCGGTATTCGTATCCTCACCCGGGTCATGGGACTGCTTCTGGCGGCCATCGCTGTCCAGATCATGGCCGACGGCGTCTTCGCCTTCCTGGAGACCCGCCTCTGACCCGGGCTCGCCCTCGGAGCCGCCGGCGACGGCGGCCCCGGGCTGCTCAGGCCTGCTCGCCGGCCGACCCGTCGACAGGGCGACCACCGC
>NZ_JH470351.1:307973-348756 GCF_000239715.1 Actinomyces sp. oral taxon 849 str. F0330
CGCCGGGGCTTCGCCTCGTCATCGGCCGAGCGTCGGGAGCGCGAGCGCTCACCGCGCTTGGTGTCCCTGCTGCCGCGGCCCCGCTGGCTGTTGCCGTCGCGCCCACCGCGCCCTCCCCGCCGACCGGGCTGCTTGCGCCCGTGCCTGCCGGTCTCGCCCAGATCTTCGATCTCCTCCGCGTCCAGGCCCTCCAGGGTGCGCTTGTGGCGGGGGAGGCGGCCGGTGACCTTCTCGGGGATCGACAGGTCGGAGAAGAGGTGCTTGCTGGTGTGGTAGGTCTCCACCGGCTCCTCGATGGGTAGTCCCAGGGCCTTGGCGATGATCCTCCAGCGAGGCACGTCGTCCCAGTCCACGAAGGTGACCGCTGTGCCGGAGTTGCCGGCGCGGCCGGTGCGCCCGATGCGGTGGACGTAGATCTTCTCGTCCTCGGGGCACTGGTAGTTGATGACGTGCGTGACGTCGTCGACGTCGATGCCGCGGGCGGCCACGTCGGTGGCCACGAGCACGTCCACCTTGCCGTTACGGAAGGCGCGCAGGGCCTGTTCCCGGGCCCCCTGGCCGAGGTCTCCGTGGAGGGCCGCGGGGGCGAAACCGCGCGTCCGCAGATCGTCGGCCACCCGGGCTGCCGTGCGCTTGGTGCGGGCGAAGATGATCGTGCGCCCGCGGCCCTCGGCCTGCAGGATCCGGGAGACGACCTCGACCTTGTTCATCGAGTGGGTGCGATAGACGACCTGCTGGACGGTTTGGACGGTCATGCCCTCATCGCCCGGGTCCTGGGCGCGGATGTGGGTGGGGCGGGTCATGTAGCGGCGCGCCAGAGCGACCACGGCGCCGGGCATCGTGGCGCTGAACAGCATCGTGTGCCGGTCGGTGCGAGTGCGGGCCAGGATCTTCTCCACGTCCGGCAGGAAGCCCAGATCCAGCATCTCGTCGGCCTCGTCCAGGACGACGGTGGTTACGTGGGCCAGGTCCAGCACACCGCGGTCCATGAGGTCGATGAGGCGGCCGGGTGTTCCCACGACCACCTCGGCGCCCCGCTCGAGGTCCTCGATCTGGGGCTCGTAGGCGCGGCCCCCGTAGACCTGGACGATGCGCACGGTCCGCCTGGCGGCGGCGGTGGACAGCTCCTCGGCGACCTGCTTGGCGAGCTCGCGGGTGGGCAGGATGACCAGGGCCTGCGGGCTGCCGGAGGCGGGGTCCTCGTCCCAGCCCTCCTCCCCGGGGCCCAGGGTGTCCATGAGCAGAGGGATGCCGAAGCCCAGGGTCTTACCGGTACCGGTCTTGGCCTGGCCGATGATGTCCTGCCCCTCCAGGGCCACCGGCAGGGTGAGGGCCTGGATGGGGAAGGGGTGGGTAATGCCCTTGGCGGACAGGGCGTCGCAGATCTCAGGCTCAACACCGAAATCGGCGAAGGTCTTGCGAGTCAGGTCGGTCCGGTTGCCCTCATCGGTGATGTCGGGTGTGGCCTCGTCCAGGACAGGTGCGTGGGCTCCGGCCGTCTCGAGGATCCCGGAAGCCGCGGTGCTGGTGGACGTGCCTGCGGCGTTGGCGGTTGCGTTCTCGTCTGTGGAGTTGTTGCTGGGCTCGACGGCGTCGGCCCCGTGCTGCTCGTTGGTCACGAGGTTCCTTGTCTTCTGATCAGGTTGTTCCGGTCTGGCGCGGCTGTCGCTCGCGCGCACGGCAGAGGTGCGCTGCGTGGGCGCGGGCGCCGTCGGGTATGGCAGCCGATCGCGAGTTATCTGAGTCCATCTGACGACCGGGCAACCGTGGACCCTGTCAGCGTAGCTGGAAAACGCCCAGATGGCGCCTTTGGGCGGAGAAACGTGCCATGGGCGTGGCTGATGTCACGGTGCTGCGTCGTGGTGCGGCGGACCTGGCTACGATTGGGGCCATGACTCAGATGTCGACGCCGTCTCCGCAGCCCAGTGCCCCCTCCCCGATGCGGGTTGGTCCTCACGAGCTCTCCGTGGTCGGCATTGTCGCCATCTCTAGGACGGCGGCCTGTACGCGCTACGCCAAAGACGCCGACCGCGCCCCGCAGATGGGCGCCCGAGTCGACCTGCTGCGCATGAGTGCCTGGGAGGTCGGCTCCTTCGATCGTGTGGTTGCCCTGGCTGCGGAGCACGGTATCGACGCCGCTGGCGCGGCTGAGCGCTTCACGGACGTGCTCGGCGACTTCGACGAGCGCCTGCGTCCCCTGGACTGGGCCGAGCGCCTGGTCAAGACCTATATCGCCTTCGGATTGCTCATCGACTTCGGTATGGCGCTGAGCGACTCGCTGGCCGAGCCTCTGCGCGGCGGACTCATTGACGAGCTGAGCCTGGACCCGATCGGTTCCTACGCCATCGCCGAGCTGGAGACCGTTATCGCCGCCGACCCGCAGTTGGCTGCGCGCCTGGGGCTGTGGGGCAGGCGCGTCGTCGGCGAGGAGATCGGCTCCTTCCAGCGGCTGCTCGCCCAGTTCCCCGAGCTGCTCGGAACCATTGCCCCCGAGCGGCTCCACACGGTCCTGTCCCAGGGGGCCGTCTCGCGGATGAAAGGGCTGGGGCTGAGGGTCTAACGGCGCATGATTATAATGTGAGGTATCTAACAGTGGGAGTGGTGCCCGTGTCGGCGGCGTGACATGACCGGGGTTCTGCCGGGTAAAGTGTCGGCATCCAAACCCTATGACCCGCCTCGAGAACCCGCGGTTCTCGATATTGAAGGAGTTCCCATGAAGCGAAGCGTGTGGATGGCCGCGTCCGCGGCTGTCGCTCTGTCCGTTATTCCCGTTGGAGCGGCTGCTGCGGATTCGGACACTGCTCAGACAACCGAGCAGGCGGCGTCGCAGGCCGGTGAGGCCAAGCCCTCCCCCACGGACCCTCAGCCCACTACGCCCGCCCCCGCCGATCCCAACCCTAACCCCAACCCCATCGTCGACAAGCCCGCTCCGACTCCCGCCCCCGTTCCTGAGCCCGCCCCGGCCCCTGCGCCTGCTCCCGGAGACGATGCCGGCCAGCAGGCGCCCGGCGTCGACGATTCCACGGGGCAGCAGGACAGTCCGGCTGCGCCGGCGGAGCAGGGCCAGGGGGACCAGGGCGGCACCTCCGGCGCGGGCAGTGCTCCTGAGCAACAGGCGCCCCAGGCTGGAGGGTCCGAGGAGTCCTCCGAGGGTGCTCCTGCGGCGTCCGGTGAGGGGCCCACTCAGGGCTCTGCCGGCGCCTCCCGTGAGCAGACCATCGCTCCCCGGCAGGGCGGTGCCGGCACTGCCGGTCGTCCTGTTCTGGCGCAGACCGGTGCCGGAACGACCGCCGCCTGGATGGCCGTGGGGGCAAGTGCTACGGGTGCCGCCATGCTCATGGCGCGCCGCCGGCTGACATACTGACGCGCATTGGTTCTCGGCCTTGAGGAGAAATCTGGCCCATGGATGACCGGATGCTCGACGGGGACAAGATGCTGTGGTTCATCGGCGGCAGTCCTGAACGCGCTCGGGAGGCTCTCCGCGACGGCCATGCCTGGACGCCCGAGCAGCGCGCGCAGCTGGAACAGATGGCTTCATCCGCTGGATACTCCTCCGAGTCCACCAGGTACCCGTCCGCACAGCAGCCCGCCCCGGCCTCTGGGGTATCGGGGGGCGCCTTCGCCTCCGATGGCGCTTACACGAGTGGCTACGGCGCCGACTCCGGCGTGACTCGGGTCCAATCGCAGCCGTCGGGAGCCGAGCAGCCCCAGCCGCAGACGGTGACACCGACGCAGCCCCAGCCGCAGGGCTTCCGCCTCCAGCCGCTGCCCGCCGTGACCGAGGTTCCGTCGAGTCAGGGTGTTGTCCAGTACACGGATGGTGTTCCGCGCCCCAACTGGATCCTGCCCGTGATCGCAGTCGGCTTTCTCGTGATCGGGCTGGTAGGAGGTGCCCTGGGAGGGCACTGGCTCTGGCCCGGCGGGAAGTCGTCGGCCTTGGCCCCGTCCGCTGCGGCTCCTGGCGCCACGAAGCCGGCGTTACTGCGTGCTGGTAGCGGGTCCTTCATCTGCTCCTCCGGCGGTGTCGGAGTCTCCTGCTGGGGTGCCGATGCTCAGGCCAATACTCAGGGCGCGCGCGTGTCGCCGACGGCGGTGCCCGGCCTTGAGAAGGTCAAGATCTCCGCGCTGAGCGTGGGCAAGGGCTTCGCCGTGGCCGTGGACGACTCGGGTGCTGTGTACGCCTGGGGGGCCAATGAGGTCGGTCAGCTCGGTAAGAAGACCGACGAGGCGCTCGTCAACCAGGCCGTCGAGGTCGGCAAGCTGCCCGTGGTTCCCAGTGAGCTCGTCTCGGGCTATGAGCACACCTGCGCATTGGCCGGGGGAGCCGTCTGGTGCTTCGGATCCAACCGCTACGGCCAGGTCAACGGTGCTGTCTCCGATTCCCCGTCCGGACTGGTGCGGGTCGACAAGGTTGAAGGAGTGACCCGTATCGGCACGTCCGGCTACGACACGTGGGCAACGGTCGACAAGGGGACCTGGACCTGGGGGAACAACTCGTGGGGGCAGGCCGATCCCTCGCAGAGCGTCGTCAATGTGGCGCCGACCCTCATTCCCGCGGACAGCTGAGGCCGGCCCGCCAGGGCTGAGTCGCGTACCAGAGGCATTCCACGGTCGCGCGGCACGCGCGGCAGGAGCCCAGCCCCTCTTGAAAGGGGCTGGGCTCCTGCTAGTTCTCAGCGTCGGGAGGTTCTATTTGTCGCCCTTGAGGCGGTTGACCGCGCCCTTGACGGCGTCCTTGGCATCCTCTGCGACTTCCTTGACCTTGCCCTCGGCGTGCTGAAGCTTGCCCTCGGTCTCCGTCTCTTTGTTGCCAGTGACCTTGCCCGCGGCCTCCTTGGCCTTGCCGGCGATCCTGTCGAAGGTTCCGTTGTCGCTCATGAGAGCTCCTTTCCGTGGTGAGTCTCCCGAGGTGGAGACATAGCGGATAGCTCAACACTACAGGCCGTCGCCTGGGACGCCGCTCCATATATAGTGAGAATTACTATGGAAACCATGTAGATCGTGCGGTTTTCTTATCTTCTGAGGTGGAGGCCGCGGCGGCACTCTTGACTGAGACCGCCGGGCTGTCGAGGCCGTACACTTCACCTTGAACGTTTCACAACGTCCAGTGCCGTTTTCCTCGTTCAATGCCTCATCTCCGCCAGAGGCGCCCCGATTCCGATACCGAGGTCGATCGCCCATGAGCAGTGCAGCTGCCGATGCCCCCACCGCCACCCGCGTCGAGAACGTCGGTCTCGACGTCATCGCCGAGTCTGATCGCAAAGGCCGGCCCAGCGACCTCTTCATGCCGTGGTTCGCCGCCAACATCTCGGTCCTGGGACTGTCCTGGGGCGCCTGGGTACTCGGCTTCGGCCTGTCCTTCTGGCAAGCGGTCGTGGCCGGCGCCGTCGGCGTCGTCCTGTCGTTCTTCCTGTGCGGCGTCATCGCCGTCCTGGGCAAGCGGGGCAGCGCTCCCACTCTGGCCCTGTCCCGAGCCGCCTTCGGGTATAACGGCAACCGACTGTCGGCAGCGCTGTCGTGGATCCTTACCGTGGGTTGGGAGACCGTCCTGTGCGTCTCGGCCACCCTCGCTTCGGCGACGGTGCTCCAGGCGCTGGGCTGGCACAACCAGGTCGGCGCCCAGATCCTCGGTTTCCTGCTCACCGTCGGCCTGGCGGCCAGCGCCGGCATCCTCGGCTTCGAGGCCATCATGAGGGTGCAGACCTGGATCACCTGGGCCACCGGCATCCTCACGGTCGTTTACCTCATCCTCGTAGCGCCCCAGATCAGCCTCCGTGCGCTCCTGGCCCTGCCCTCCGGTGGGATGGCGGCCTTCGTCGGCGCTCTAGTTATGGTGGCCACCGGCTTCGGTCTGGGCTGGGTGAATGCCGCCGCCGACTACTCCCGTTACCTGCCCCGCAAGGCCTCGACGGCCGGTGTCATCGGCTGGACGACGCTGGGCTCGGCCCTGCCCTGCGTCATCCTCGTCTTCTTCGGCGTCCTCCTGGTGGGCTCCGACGCCGCCCTCGGCCAGGCCATCAACGCCGACCCCATCGGAGCCCTCACCACGATCCTGCCCGCCTGGTTCCTCGTCCCCTTCGCTATCGTCGCCATTCTGGGGCTGGCTGGGGGCATCATCATGGATCTGTACTCATCGGGCCTGTCCCTGCTGGCTACGGGTCTACCCGTACGCCGTCACGTGGCCACCTCCATCGACGCCACCATCATGACCGTGGGCACCATCGCTGTCATCTTCGGCGCCGACGACTTCCTCGGCCCCTTCCAGGGCTTCCTGACCACTCTGGGTGTCATCATCGCCGCCTGGGCGGGAGTGATGGTCGCCGAGGTTGTCCTGCGCCGTCGCGACTATGATGAGGAGGCGCTCTTCACTCCCGACGGCGTTTACGGCTCGGTCAACTGGGAGGCCATCGGTTTAGTGGCTGCCGGCTCCATCGTCGGTTGGGGATTGGTGGTCAACTCTGCCGCCTCCTGGCTGTCCTGGCAGGGCTATCTGCTCGGGCCGCTGGGCGGCCGTGAGGGCACTTGGTCCGGGGCGAACCTCGGCGTACTGGCCGCACTGCTCATCGGCCTGATCGGGCACCTCGTCCTGGGGCGGGGACGGGTGGCACGGCAGGAGGCCCGCCCTTGAACGCCGCCGCCGCTGGCTTCGCCCTCGAGCCTGAACGCATGGAGGCTCTGTGCGCCTCCGCAGGAGCGGAAGGTCCCGGTGCGGTCATGGAAGGCGCCCATCAGGTAGCCCGACGCACCGGCGCTCCTCGACACGATCTCCTGGTGGTCCTGGGCTCCGGCGCCGCTGGCGCCCTGGCCGCCTGGGGTGAGCCGGCGGCGAGCCTGCCCCTGTCGGACTTGCCCGGCGTCCTCGCACCGGTCGCCCCGGGGCACGAAGACCGCCTCGACTCCTACGTCGTCGGCCGCGGTCAACAGGAGGGCGGGGGAGAACGGCGCGTGCTCGTGGCCCAGGGACGCACCCACCTCTACGAGGGGCACGGCCCCGGGCCGGTGGTCGCCCTGGCCCGTATCGCGGCCGCTGCCGGCGTGCGCGGCGCCGTCCTGGTCAATGCCGGTGGTTGCCTGCGCAGCTGGAGGATCGGCGAGGTCATGACCATCATCGATCACCTCAACCTCACCGGATCCTCACCCCTGACCGGTCCGGTCTTCGTCGATGTGCGCGGGGTCTGGGACGCCGAGCTCGCCGAGGCGGCGGGCGCCGTGACAGAGCGGTCCGGCGTCTATGCCGCCCTGCGCGGCCCGGAGTACCAGACCATGGCGGAGACCCGGATGCTGGAGGCCGTCGGCGCCGACTGCGTGGGCATGTCCACGGTCATGGAGGCCATCGCTCTGCATCAGCTCGGCGTGCGCGTGGCTGGCATGAGCATCGTCTCCGACCTGTCCTTTGCGCAGGCGCCCACCGATCCCGACGAGGTCGTTCGCCTCGCGGCCGCCGCGCACGCGACGATCGCCGCCGGCATCCAGGCGGTGCTGGCGGCGATATCGTAGGGGGTCGGACGTGTACTGCGACGTCTGATCCCAGTTCGGGTCAGTTCACACCCATGAACATGTAGGCGCGTGTCACCTTGCCATCGGAATCGCGGAAGACGGTGTCAACTCCGCGCCCGACGACGTCGCCGTTCGGTGCGGTCATCGACCAGCGCAGCAGTAGCGCGTCACCGGACTCCGCACGTTGGTCGTAGGCGAAGGTCAGTCCCTTGTTCGCGATGAGATCGTTGTGAACGTGTTCGATGTGCGCCGCGATATCGGTGGTTCCGGTCAGAGACAGGCCGGGTGAGGAGACGTGCAGTGAGCCCTGGGGGGCCCACACCTGCTCGATGAGCGCAAGGCGCTTGCTCGCGTCAGGTTCGGTCCAGGTGCGCAGGTAGGCGGCGTCGAAGTCGGCGTTGGTCTGGGTGGAGTCGGTCATGAATCGTCCCTTTCAGAAGGCTATGTTGACAATGTCAGCATAGCCTTGAAGTTGACGTTGTCAACATGTGGGTAGGCTTGATTCGTGAGCCCCCGTGATTCAGCACCGACTCGTGCCGCCATCCTCGATGCAGCCTCAAGGCTGCTCGAGGACAGCGGGCCTGAGGCGGTGACGCTGCGCGCCGTCGGAGAAGCCGCTGGTGTGTCCCGCTCAGCGCCCTATCGTCACTACGCGGACAAGGCGGCGCTCATGCGCGCACTGGCCGAGCGAACGCTGCGACAGATTGCGGGATGGATTCGTCACGGCGCGGAGCGCCATCAGGATGCCTGGCAACGGGTGCACGCCGGCTGTCGGGCCTACATCGACTACGCTGTCGAGCACCCCCATCACTACCAGCTGGTCTTCGGGGACACGCCGATTGCCGAGCCGGATCCCGGGTTGGAGGAGGCTGCCGACGACGCCATGTCCGCCGTCGGCGAGCTCGTTGCTCAGGCCCAGGATGCCGATCTGCTGCGCCCCGGGCCGACTCGTGAGATTGCCACCATCGTCTGGGTCCTGCTTCATGGGTTGGCCGCCCTGCAGATCACCGGTCATCTCCATGAGCCCCGAACCATCGACGGAGGCGAGCATCTCGCGGACCTGCTCGACCTGGCTCTGGAACAGCTCCGGTCGTCATGAGCCGCCGTAACGACGCCGTCGGCCGGTAGCGATCTGAGACGCGTGGGACGCCCGTCCTCGCCCGTCGACGATCGTGTGCGCCTAACCTTGCACCTATGACAACTGATGCAAAGACGCCAGACCAGGCCGTCACGACCCGTACCGAATCCGACTCCATGGGCACCATCGAGGTGGACGCCAACCGCTACTGGGGGGCCCAGACCGAGCGGAGCCTGCACAACTTCGATATCGGCCGCGAGACCTTCGTGTGGGGCCGCCCCATGATCAAGGCCCTGGGAATCCTCAAGAAGTCCGCCGCCCTGGCCAATGCCGAGCTCGGCGAGCTGCCTACCGACATCGCCGACCTCATCGCCAAGGCCGGTGACGAGGTCATCGCCGGTGACCTCGATGCCGAGTTCCCGCTCGTGGTCTTCCAGACCGGCTCGGGCACCCAGTCCAACATGAACTCCAACGAGGTCATCTCCAACCGCGCCATCGAGTTGGCTGGCGGCGAGCGGGGCTCCAAGACCCCGGTCCACCCCAACGACCACGTCAACCGCGGCCAGTCCTCCAACGACACTTTCCCCACGGCCATGCACATCGCCGTCGTCAACGAGCTGGCCGCCATGTACCCGCGCGTCCAGCAGCTGCGCGACACTCTGGACGCCAAGGCCAAGGCCTACGCCGACGTCGTCATGGTCGGGCGAACCCACCTGCAGGACGCCACCCCCATCACCCTGGGCCAGGTCATCAGCGGCTGGGTCGCCCAGATCGACTTCGCCCTCGACGGCATCCGCTACGCCGACTCCCGCGCCCGAGAGCTCGCCATCGGCGGCACCGCCGTGGGCACCGGTCTCAATGCCCACCCGAAGTTCGGGGCCCTGTGCGCGGCCAAGATCAGCGAGGAGACCAGCATCGAGTTCACTCAGGCGGACAACCTCTTCGCCGCCCTGGGCGCTCACGACGCCCTGGTCCAGGTCTCCGGCGCCCTGCGCGTCCTGGGAGACGCCCTGATGAAGATCGCCAACGACGTGCGCTGGTACGCCTCCGGCCCCCGCAACGGCATCGGCGAGCTCATCATCCCGGAGAACGAGCCTGGCAGCTCGATCATGCCCGGCAAGGTCAACCCCACCCAGTGCGAGGCCATGACCATGGTGGCCACGAAGGTCTTCGGCAACGACGCCACCGTCGGCTTCGCCGGCTCCCAGGGCAACTTCCAGCTCAACGTCTTCAAGCCGGTCATGGCCTGGTGCGTCCTGGAGTCCATCCAGCTCCTGGGCGACGCCTGCGTCTCCTTCGACACCAACTGCGCCTACGGCATCGAGCCCAACACCGAGCGGATCGAGGCCAACCTGGAGACCAACCTCATGCAGGTCACCGCCCTCAACCGCCACATCGGCTACGACAAGGCCTCCAAGATCGCCAAGAACGCCCACCACAAGGGCCTGTCCCTGCGCGAGTCCGCCCTCGAGCTCGGCTTCGTCACTGCCGAGGAGTTCGACAAGTGGGTCGTGCCCATGGACATGACCCACCCCAGCGCCGCTGAGGACTGAACCCCGACTCCGGTCCCCGACCACCGAGCACGATGACGGTTCCCGCCCTCCATCTCAGGAGGCGGGAACCGTCATCGTCCTTGTCCTTCACTCCCACAGGAAAGCCACAGGTCGGTTATGGGAGGAACCCTGTTCTAGGGTGATGTGCTGAAGCCAAGCACGCAGAAGACAAGTGGATCATGACTCGGACCACGGTATGGAAGGGGAACCACTATGAACCTGTCGCGACGCACCGTCCTCACCGCCCTGCCCGCTGCGGCGGGAGTCCTGGGACTGGGGGCCTGTTCGAGTGGAGGAACCGCCTCACAGGCCTCCGCCACGGCGTCGTCGCAGGCCCCCACCGACCCGAAGCTGACCCTTGACAGCGCCGCCTGGCGCTATGACGCGACGGGCGACGTCTACTACCAATTGGGTCTGAGCTACGTGGCCACGCCCCAGGCTTCAGACTACGAGACTCTGGGCATCTACGTGCCTGGCGCCTATTTCACCGGAACCGACAACGGCAACGGCACCTACACCGCCACGATCAATGCCTCAGGCGCCGTCGGCAGCTTCACGGCCGCCACGGCACCGACTGTCCTCCCGGTCAACACCCCGGGCTACTCCGCCCAGAAGCCGCCCAGCGAGTACTCCTACGACACCATCAAGGCCTACATGGAGGCCGGTTTCATCTACGTCCACGCCGGCCTTCGCGGCAAGGACTCCAACTCCCAGACCTACTCCGGCAACGCGCCCTGGGGCGTTACCGACCTCAAGGCCGCCGTGCGCTACCGGCGCTACAACGCCGCTTCCATCCCCGGCGACGCCGCCAAGGTCTATGTCTTCGGGCACAGCGGAGGAGGTGCCCAGAGCGCCGTGGCCGGGGCCTCGGGCGACAGCGGGCTCTTCGCCCCCTACCTGGCCGCCCTGGGCGCCGCCACCACCGACACCAGCGGAAAGGCCTTGTCCGACGCCGTCGCCGGAGCCATGTGCTGGTGCCCCATCACCACCCTGGACAGCGCCAACGCCGCCTACGAGTGGAACATGGGACAGTTCGCCTCCTCCGGCACCCGGGCCGAGGGCACCTGGACGAGGGCCTACTCCCAGGACCTCGCGGCGGCCTTCCCCGCCTATCTCAACGAGCTGAAGCTGACCGATTCGGACGGCAAGCCTTTGAGCCTGGAGAGCTCTTCGAAGGGCACCTATCTGGCCGGCTCCTACTACGACCACCTCGTGGCGGTCATCCAGAAATCCCTCAACGACTTCCTGTCCGCCACCTCCTTCCCCTACACGCCCTCATCCACCGAGATGGCCGGCATGGGACCCGGTGGCGGTGGTGCGCCCTCGAGTGGCGGGCCGGACGGTCAATCAAGCAGCGAGACCACCACCTACAACACGGTGGAGGAGTACATCGCCTCTCTCAACTCCTCCTCGCGGTGGGTCGCCTACGACGCCTCCACCAATACCGCGACGATCACCGGCCTCGAGGGCTTCGTCACCTCCCAGAAGAACGCCTCCAAGGATGTGGGAGCCTTCGACGGCGTCGACCGCGCCCAGACCGAGAATCTCGTCATGGGATCAGGGGAGAACAAGCTGCATTTCTCCTCCTCGAGCCGCGAGGTCATCTCCAAGGGGCAGTCGAAGTACTCCGCCCTCAGCGGCTGGAGCAACGACTACGGTGTCGCCGCGTACGAGAAGGACCTTGCTACGAAGGATTCGGTCGGCACCGACATGGCCACGCGCGTGTCGATGTACGACCCCCTCTACTACCTCACCCAGGACTCCAAGGGGCGTGGTACGTCGACTATCGCCCCGGCCTGGCGAATCCGCACCGGCATCACCCAGGGCGACACCGCCTCCACCGTGGAGGTCAACCTCGCCCTGGCGCTCCAGCAAGCCGGAGCCGGCAGCGTCGACTTCGCCACCATCTGGGGTCAGGGGCACACGATGGCCGAGCTGACCGGCTCCGGTGAGGAGAACTTCATCGCCTGGGTGACCCAGCAGGCGACTTCCTGAGCGCGGGAGGCTTTGAGCATTGTCCTGGGGAACAGCATCGGTACCGAGGCGATGCTGGCGGCTGTGGTCGTCCTGGTCCTGGCATTGGCGCCCCACCGCAGCGCGGCAGCCAAGCAAGGGACCTTCCCGCTGCTGGCCGCTTCCTGCACCATTGCGGCGCTTCTTGGCTGAGTCGGTTCGATCCCGGCTCGGCTGCCGGCGGTCAGTCGCACAGCACGACGTCGACCCCGGCACCCCGTAGCTCCTCGAGGGCGTCGGGATCGATCTGGCTTGTCGTCAGCAGCGCGTCGAGGTCCTCGATACGGCCGAACCGATAGGTATTGGTCTGAGTGATTTTGCTCGGCGCGGTCGGCAGGATGCGCCGGGTGGAGGAGGCCTTGATGGCGCGCTTGACCATGGCATCGTCGGACTCCATAACGGTCAGCCCCTCGCGGGTGGACACGGCGCAGGTGGATAGGACCGCGACGTCGGCCCGGAAGGCGCGAACAGAGTCGACCGCCTCGGCGGAGAACAGGGAGAGGGACTCCGGATCCACCGGGCCACCCGCGATGGTTACCGCGGCCCCGCGCACGGAGGCCAGTGCCGCACCGGCACCCAGCGACAAGCACAGGGCCCGGATATCGCGGCCGGCGAGCTGCTCGGCCACCATCTCACAGGTGGTCCCGGAGTCGATGATGACCGCCTCTCCGTCCTCGATGAGCTCGGCGGTAGCCTGCGCCAGGCGGCGCTTGATCTCCACGTCCTGACCGCGGCGCATGGCGGCTGGTCGGGCGGCCCCACGGCGCGGAGCGCGCAGGGCCCCGCCGTGGACCCGAATCACCAGACCCTCATGGGCCAACTCGGTCAGGTCCCGTCGGATGGTGATGACTGAGACTCCGGTCAGTCGGGACAGCGCCTGCACGCTGTGGACCGTGGTGGGGCTGAGGGCCCGCAGGATGGTGCGGCGCCTCTCGTGGGGACTGTTGGGCATGCTTCCTCCGCTTCAACAGCGATGAGGTGATCGTTTTGCCTGGGAACGAGCAATGACAATGATCGTATGGTCTTTTACTGTTGGTGTCAACGGAGAGCGGTTCAGCTAATCCGTTGAATTAACAGCAGAAAATCACTGTTGAGAAGAATGATCGTGCGATCATCTCTGGTCATTTACAGTGATTCTGCACCGTCACGAAGGGAACGATCATGCCGCACCTCGACCACGTTGCCATCTGGGTCGCCGACCTCGACGGCGCCCGCGACTTCTACTCCCACTGGTTCGACGGGCACGCCAACGGCCTCTACGAGAACCCGAAGACCGGCCTGCGCACCCACATCCTCCATTTCGCCGAGACCCCCGCGGACGAGCGGGGAACCCGCCTGGAGATCATGACCCGTCCGGAGCTCGCCGAGCGGCGAGAGACCGACGCGCTGGGTTGGGCACACGTCTCCTTCGGCCTGCCCGGGCGTGACGACGTCGACCGCCTGGCCTCCAACATGTCCGAGGCCGGTGTACCGGTGATCGACGGACCCCGCGAGACCGGAGACGGCTACTACGAGGCCACCGTGCTCGACCCCGAGGGCAACCGCGTCGAACTCGTCGCCTCCGACTACTCCGACGACGTCGCCCTGCGCCCGACCTTCTGAGCCGGAAGAGACTACGAAAGCACTCAGTAACCCCTGGTACTCCCCGGTGGGGCTGCGCCTGACGGCGTGGCCCCACCGTGTTGCCGAGCAGCTGTGTCTCTCTATACGTCGTGCATCTCGACGGACACGCCTGCCTCCTGCAGGCCTGTCAGCGTTTCCGGGTCGATGGCGGTCGTCGTCAGCAGGGTGTCCAGGTCGTTCAGCTCGCCGAACCCGTAGGTGGAGGACCGCGTCAGCTTGCGCGGTGGAGCGGGCATAAGGCATCGAGCCGAGGAACCGATGATGGCTGCCTTGAGAACGGCGTCGTGATCCTCGGTGCAGGTCAGGCCGCTCTGCGCGGAGACGGCGCAGGCTCCCAGAACGGCGACGTCAGCGCGGAAGCGGCGCACGGCGTCGACCGCGGTTGTCGTCAGCATCGCCAGTGTGTCGGTCTCGACAATCCCTCCGGGAACGGTGACGATCGGGCCGGGCGTGGATGCCAGTGCTGCTGCGGCCGACAGTGACAGGCACAGGACCCGGATGTCGCGCCCGACGAGCTTCTCAGCCACCATCTCACAGGTGGTTCCGTTGTCGATGATGACGCTCTCCCCGTCATCGATGAGTTCTGCCGTGGCCCGGGCCAGCACCCTCTTGGCCTCCAGGTCCTCGCCGCGGCGCAAGGAGATTGGCTGGCTGGCCCCGCGCCGGGGTGCGCGCAGCGCACCTCCATGGACGCGGGTGACGAGGCCCTTGTGAGCGAGCTCCGCAAGGTCGCGACGAATCGTCACTCCGGAGACGTCGGTGAGTCGCGACAGGGCGTTCACGCTCATGACCGTCGTCGTGCTCAGGCTCTTGAGGATCTGACGCTGACGGCTGGTGGGGGAGAAGGTACTCACGGATGATCACTTTACGTCTAAATGAAGATTTCAGATGATCATATGGTCTCCTACAGTAGTGGGTGTCGACAGAGATCGGCGCAGAACTCGTTGAAATACCAGAGATTCACCAAGGAGATTATCGTGATCGAAATTGCTCTCAACCGTGTTGCCAATGCCGCCGGTACCGCCTACTCCCGTTGGCTGGAGGATGTGCTGGCACGCACTGCAGGACCTACGGCAAGCTCCTACGCACAAGGCATCCAGGCCCTGATCAAGGGTGACTTCCGAGTCGATGACGCCGTGTCACTGGCAGCCTGAGCGCGCCGACTTAGTCCTACGGCAGACCGACGAGCTTGCCCATGTGGCGTCCCGAGGCCATGTCCTCGTGCGCCTGGGCGATGTCGGCCAGAGGGTAGGAGTGGATGGGCAGGAGATCGAGATCGCCCGACTCGATCCGATCCAGGGTCCGCTGAAGCACCTCCGCCGGCAGGTCCTGGGCCTGGCCGGAGTAGGTGGTCAGACGCACCCCGTTGGGGATCCAGTCCATCGGGTAGAAATTGGGAATCGTCCATGAGTCCGACAGCATCCCGGAGAAGCAGACCGTTCCGTGAACCGCCGTCGCTGCCAGCGAGTCCCGTAGCGTCGGCACGCCGACCAGCTCAAGGACGGTGTGAACCCCACTCGGCTCTGCCTCGCGCAGCCGTGGAGCGACCTTCCCGTCGTCCAGGAGTGGGGTGGCGCCTCGTGAGCGCAGCAGCTCCAGCCCGGCCTCGCGGCGAGAGGTCGCATAGACCCGGCAGCCCATGTCGGCTGCGAGCGCGGCTGTGGCCAGTCCGAGCGCCGAGGTGCCTCCGCGTACGAGCAGGCTCTGCCCCGGCTGGAGATCCAAGCCTGTGGTCAGGGTTCCGTAGGCCGTCTGCAGTGTCTCAGGCACCGAGCCGATGACCTCCCAGGGCAGGCTGGAATGGAAGGTGATGATCTGCGTGCGCGGCACGACAACGTACTGGGCGTAACCGCCGTCGAAGAGCCGTCCCATCCCACCCATCATCGTGACAGCCTGGGTGCCGGGTTCCAGGATGCCCTCCGGGTCCAGGTCGATGACCCCGGAGGCTTCGATCCCCAGGATGCGCGGGAAGGTCATCCCCTCAGCCAGGCCGTGAACGGAATGGTACTCGCTGCGGTTGAGGCCGAAGGCCATGACCTTCAGACGCACCCAGCCATCCGGAGGCACCGGCATCGGAAGCTCGACGATACGGAGGTTGCCGATGCTGCCCGATTCACTGAGCTGAGCCGCCAGCATCGTGGCGGGAGCGTCGCTGTCGGTGATGTCCGTCATGCGTGCGCCTCCGAGGTTGTTCGCGGGTACCTGGGTGTTTGCTTTCAATCCTGCACCAATCGCCTTGGTAAAGCCTGCCTTCCGGCAGTTCAGCAAGTGACGGCTGGTACGGTTGCGGCACGCTATACGGTCGTGCTGTCTGCGGCCAGGAGAGGATATCCGGCACCTTCTATGAGCAGCACCATCATCTTCGACGCCGTCACCAAGCTGTACCCGGCCGGGAGGGGCGCCGGATCCGGTGCCCCCGCCGTCGACTCCTTCTCGGCCCGCATCGAGGCCGGCACCACCACCGTCCTGCTGGGATCCTCCGGCTGCGGCAAGACCACCCTGCTGCGCATGGTCAACCGCATGGTGGAGCCCTCCAGCGGTGCAGTGCTCATCGATGATGAGGACATCGCCGCCCGCGATGCCGTTGCCCTGCGTCGGTCCATCGGCTACGTCATGCAGAACGCGGGGCTGCTACCGCACCGACGCGTCATCGACAACATCACTCTCGTGCCCCGCCTCCAGGGCGCGGACCGCCGTGACTGCCGGCAACGGGCCCTCGAGCTCATGGACATGCTCGACCTCGATCGCGACCTGGCGGGGCGCTACCCCCACCAGCTCTCCGGAGGGCAGGCCCAGCGGGTTGGCGTGGCCCGGGCTCTGGCCGCTGATCCCGAGGTTCTCCTCATGGATGAGCCCTTCGGCGCCGTCGATCCCCTCGTGCGCCGCGAGCTCCAGCGCGAGATGGTCCGGATTCAGGCCGAGCTGGGTAAGACGATCATCTTCGTCACCCATGACGTCGACGAGGCCTTGGCCCTAGGGGACGAGATCATCCTCCTGCGCGAGGGCGCCCGGGTCGCTCAGAGAGGCAGTGGAGCAGAGCTGCTCGCCGACCCGGCCGACGACTTCGTGGCCCGTTTCCTCGGACTCGATGACGCCGCACGCCAGCTACGGCTCAAGGATGTCGTCGACACCCGGATCGTCCTGGACCAGGCTGGCCGCGCCGTCGGGCGCCTGTCCGATGAGCCGGTGACCACGAAGCCGGGCAGTGCGCAGAGTTCTGAGAGTGTGGCGAGTAGCGCATGAGCTGGGTCCTGGCCAACCTGCCCACCATCGCCGGGCACCTGCTGGCCCACCTGCTCCAGGCGGTTCCCGCGATTCTCGCCGCCTTCGTCCTGGCGATCCCCATCGCCAGACTGGCCCGCGCGGCCCGCCCTCTGCGCGCCGTGCTAGTGACCGGCTCCTCCCTGCTCTACGCCGTCCCGTCGCTGGCGCTGTTCGTCATCCTTCCCATCATCCTGGCCACTGGGATCCGCGACCCGTTCAACGTCATCGTCGCCCTGACCCTCTACGGATTGGCGCTGCTGGTTCCGGCCACCGCCGATGCGCTCGACGCCGTCGACGGGCGAGTCCTGGACGCCGCGACCGCCATGGGCATGGGACGCTTCCGCTGCTTCCTCACCGTCGAGCTGCCGCTGGCAGGACCCGCGATCCTCACGGGCCTGCGGGTGGTGACCGTCTCGACGATCTCGCTGACCACCGTCGGAGCGGTACTCGGCGTGCGCAGCCTGGGCTGGCTGTTCACCGACGGGTTCCAGCGCGGCATCACCGCGGAGATCGTCACCGGGTTGGTGGCCACCGCGGTCCTGGCCCTCGTCCTGGACGGGATCATTCTCGCCCTAGGGCGCCTGTGCCTGCCATGGACGTGGAAACGCGCCGGTGCCGGACAGGTGCTTCAGACGGCCGGGTGGCCCGCACAGGTGCCTGCAGCCGGCGGCCGCGAGGATGACGGCCGGGAGAACCAGGAGGATGAGGCATGAGGTTCGTCCTGGCCGCCCTGGCCTACATCACCGACCCCGCTCACTGGAGTGGGGCCATGGGGATCGGGTCGCTGATGATCCAGCACGCCGTGTACTCGCTGGCTGGCGTCCTCATCGCCGCCCTCATCGGGGTTCCCGCCGGCTGGTGGGTGGGCCATACCGGTCGCGGGCGCAGCTGGGTGCAGCCGCTCAGCGGTGCCGCCCGCGCTCTGCCCACCCTGGGCCTCATCACCATGTTCGGTCTCGCGCTCGGCGTCGGTTTGACCGCTCCCATGATCGCCTTCGTCGTCCTGGCCCTGCCCAGCGTCCTGGCCGGAGCTATGAGCGGCGTGCGTGCGGCCTCCGTCATGGCCGTCGACGGGGCCCGGGCCAGCGGCATGAGCGAGCTCCAGATTCTGGGGCGCGTCGAGATCCCTCTGGGTGCGCCGCTGCTCATTGGCGGGCTGCGCTCGGCCAGCCTCCAGGTCATCTCCACCGCCACGCTGGCCGCCTACACCGGCGCCGGTGGGCTGGGCCGGCTCATGTTCCTGGGACTCAAGACTCAGGACTACGTCATGATGCTCGCCTCGGCAATGCTGGTCATCGCCCTCGCCCTGGCCTCCGAGGCCCTCTTCGCCCTCGCTCAGTGGGCTGTCACGCCCCCGGGCGTCCGGCAGCACCGGAAGGAAACCGCATGACCGCACACCCCAGCACGCGCTCCGGAGAACCACTGACGCGACGTGGCCTGCTGGCTGGCGTCGGCGCGCTGGGCGGCCTGGTCGCGCTCAGCGCCTGCTCCGACACCGATCCCTTCGCCATCGACCGGGCCTCGGGAGGCTATTCCGGCGGTCCCATCATCATTGGCAGCCAGCAGTACTACTCCAACGAGATCATCGCCGAGCTCTACGCCCAGATGCTGGAGAAGGCGGGCCTGACTGTCACCCGGCAGTACCAGATCGGCCAGCGCGAGGTCTACCTGCCCGAGCTCGAGGCTGGCAAGATCCACGTCATCCCTGAGTACGGAGGCAATCTGCTGGAGTACTACAGCAAGACCGCCGGCTCAGGTAGTCCCTCCACCGCTACCGGCACCGCCACTCCTTCCCGCGCCGCAAGCGACACCACTTCCATTCAGGACACCCTGCTGACGACTCTGCCGCGCTCCCTGACCGTCCTGACCCCGGCCGAGGCTACGGATCAGGACTCACTGACCGTCACCCGGGCCACCGCCCAGGCCCACTCCCTGGCCTCGATCGCAGACCTGGCCTCCCTGGGGCGGCCCATTACGATCGCCGCGAACTCCGAGTTCACCACCCGGCCCTATGGGCCCGAGGGGCTCAAGGCCGTCTACGGCGTCGAGGCCTCTGTCACGCCAGTAGAGGACTCCGGCGGGCCGCTGACCGTCAAGGCGCTCACTGACGGCACCGTCGACGTCGCCGACATCTACTCCTCGGACCCCGTCATCCAGACGCAGGACCTCGTCGTCCTGTCCGATCCCCAGATGCTCATCCTTCCGCAGAACGTCACCCCACTGGTGTCCGCCTCACTGCCCGCCATCGCGGTGACCGCCATCAACCGGGTCTCGGCTCTACTGACCCCCGACGAGCTGCGCGCCCTCAACCAGCGCTCCACCGGTGAGGGACTGAGCTCCAAGGTCATCGCCACCGACTGGCTCACATCCAAGAAGCTCCTCTGAACGGCCTGCTCCGCCACCAGTATGTTCTCTTTCACGCACTCACTCTCTTTAGGGAAGTGACTATGTGTGGGAGAGTATGGGTGTTCGTCCACCAACAACACTAAGGAGCTCTCATGTCAGTCCCCTCCATCTCCATCATCGGCGCCGGCAACATCGGATCAGCTGTCGCAGGTCTGGCGGTCAAGGCCGGCGCCAGCACTCAGGTCCTGGTACGCGACACCTCCAAGGTCACCGGCCTGTCGGGCGTCGAAGTCGCTGAGATCGGCTCGCCCCTGAGCGGCGACATCGTCGTCTTCGCCCTGCCCTACGCCGCCATCGACGACGTCATCGCTACCTATGGCGCCAGGGCCTTCGCCGGCAAGGTTGTCGTCGACCCGACCAACCCCCTGGACTTCACCACCCTCGACTCTCTCGTTCCGGCCGGTAGCTCTGCGGCCGCCGAGCTCGCCGTGAGACTCCCGGATGCCCAGGTGGTCAAGGCTTTCAACACCGTCTTCGCCGCCGTCCTGGCGACCGGCACCGTCGGCGCTCGCCCGACAACCGTCTTGGCCGCCTCCGACTCCGCGGAGGCCAAGACGAGCTTGCGTGCGCTCATCGAGGCCGCCGGACTGACGTGGGCAGACGCTGGCGAGCTCAAGCGGGCGGAGCGTCTGGAGGCGCTCGGCGCGCTGAACATCGCCCTGGCCGTCACTGAGCAGATCGGTTGGACCGGAGGCCTTGCCGTCGTGTCCGAGTGAGGCGCCCGGTTCGCAGGTAGCCTGTCACCCATGTCCGTCGTCGGGCGCTCACACTCATGGGCGCCCGACGACGGATCGGTGACCAAGCGCACGAGGAGACAACGTGGCCGATACTGAGAAGCCGACCGGCATGGAGATGGCCCCCGACCCTTATAGCCGCAGCTGCCCCTCACGCCGCCTACTCAAGTCACTCGGGGACCTGTGGACCGTGCTCGTCGTCGGGGCGCTCCATCATGCGGACCAGCCGCAACGCTTCAAGGAGATATCGGCCCGAGTCGACGGCATCTCCACCAAAATGCTCACCCAGACCCTACGGGGGCTTGAACGCGATGGCCTTCTCAAGCGCCATCAGTACCCTGAGATCCCGCCGCGAGTGACCTACGAGCTCACCGACTCGGGTCGGGGGCTGGCGGAGGCACTCGCTCAGGTCGAGACCTGGGCCACCGATCACCTCGGCACTGTCAGTGAGGCCCGAGCGCGCTATGACGCCGCCCACTGAGTACCCATTGTGCCCACTGAGCGCGTCTAGAGGTGCCGCCAGATCTCCACTCGCCAGCGCGCGTCCCCGGACACGGGGCGCCACTGACCCTCCGGGTCGGACAGGGCCGGATCAATGGCCCACTCCTGTGTGCTGATCCCCGGTGCGCGCACCAGCGCCGAGGCGGGCAGAGCGCGCTCGCGGGCCCGCTCGGTGGCATCCAGATCCAAGACGCTGACAACGAGCACATCGGGCAGGCCTTCGGCTAGGGCCTGCCCGTAGACGCTGCCGCCGCCGATCACCCACATGCGCGGTAGCCCTACGGCCGCCCCCTGACGGGGGTCGTGACCCAGTTCCGCGGCCAGGCCCCGCGCCGCGACCGAGAGCCCCTCGCGCAGCGAACCGGCACGGATCGCGCCCTCGGCCTGCCAGGACCGGTCGCGGGTGAGGACCACGTTGCGCCGACCGGGCAGGGCGCCCCCGAGCGACTCCCAGGTGGTACGCCCCATGACCAGCCCGCAGCCCATGGTCGTGGCCTTGAAGTGGGCGAAGTCCGCGGGCACGCGCCACAGCATGTCGCCGTCGGCCCCCAGGAGACCGGTCACGTCCTGGGCCCAGATCATTCCCAGGCCGCTCATACCGCGACCGGGGCCTTGATCGCGGGATGATGTTCATAGCCCTGGGAGGCATCGATGTCATCCATGTCGTAGGCGTCGATGGACGCGGCACGCTCCAGGCGCAGCGTCGGGAAGGGGTATGCGCTCGGCACCCGGGAGAGCTGGGTGCGGACCTGCTCGACGTGGTTGTCGTAGATGTGGCAGTCCCCGCCGGTCCAGATGAGCTCACCGGGTTCCAGGCCCGCCTGCTGGGCGAGCATGTGGGTGAGCAGCGCGTAGGAGGCGATGTTGAAGGGCACCCCCAGGAACAGGTCGGCGCTGCGCTGGTAGATCTGCAGGCTCAGGCGGCCATCGGCCACATAGCACTGGAAGAAGGCGTGGCAGGGGGCCAGAGCCATAGAGCTCAGATCGGAGACATTCCAGGCCGAGACCAGCATGCGCCGCGAGTCCGGGTCGGTGCGCAGCGTGTTGATGAGCCCGGTGATCTGGTCGATGGCGCCCCCGTCACACGTGGGCCAGGAGCGCCACTGGGCGCCGTAGACCGGCCCCAGCTCACCGGCATTGTCAGCCCACTCGTCCCAGATCGCGATGCCCCGTTCCTGGAGCCAGCGCACGTTCGTGTCGCCCCGCAGGAACCACAGCAGCTCGCCCTTGACGGCCTTCATGGCCACGAACTTCGTGGTGATACGGGGGAATCCCCGTGCCAGGTCGTAGCGCAGTTGACGGGCGAAGAGCGAGTGGGTCCCGGTGCCGGTGCGGTCCGATTTCGGGGCACCGTTGGTCAGGACGTCGGCCAGCAGGTTCTCGTAGGCGACGTCGACACCTGGCGGGGGGACGAGCCCCATCTGCTCCAGGGCCGGGTACCGGGCGGCCGCCGACGTCGGCCCGGGTGCGCCGGTGTCGCTCATACGTCGATCACCTCGACGCTGGGGTCGTTCATATCACTGATGTAGGTGCTGGGGCCGCCCAGGACGAGTTGCGGCCCGAGCGCGGCCTGCGCGCCTTCAATGACCTGATTGGCCAGTGCCCGCCCGCCGGACCAGCCGATGGCGGCTCCGATCCCGAAGGGGATGAGACGCCCCAGTGCCAGCGCCCCGCCCTTGGCGGCCGACCGCTTGGCCACCCGCTTGATGAGGCGGGCGTTGATCGACTTCACCGTTGGCAGCGGCATCTGCATGAGTACCTGCGCCGCCCAGAACATCGTGGACAGCCCCAGCTGGCCCTGGACCGCCTCGGAGCCCTCCTTGCCCAGGAGTGCGGATAGGACCAGCGCCCGGCGGCGCTCGGCGTCGACCACATGGATCCCCTGGATCTCCGCCACCGTCAGCACGTAGGTGACGGCCGAGGCGATGAAGGCGGCACTCTGCCCCACCGTCAGAGCGGCCGCCGCGCCTGTGCTGATCGCCGGCAGGGCTGCGGAGGCCCCGACGGCGCCCGATGACAGTCCCGCATCCCGCCGGAAGCGGGAGGCAGCCATCTCGACGAGCTCGGCTGCGTCCGCTCCGGGACGGTCCCGGCGCATCCGCGCCGCGCGTTCCTCGATGCGGGCCGCCGGGATGGCGATGGCCTTGTCCAGGGCTCGTTCCAACGCGGTGGAGCGCCCAGAGCCGGAGGCGTTCACGGTTGTCTCCTCATGTGCGTGTCAGACGGCGACGATGGCGGGCGGGGCAGTGGGGGGCGCCGAGCGCTCAATCCTCGTCGGGGTCGACGATCGTCGTCGTGTAGGTGGCGCCGTGCTCGACGGTGTGCCCCACGGTGCAGTGGCGGTCGACCGCGCTCGCCACCCTCTGGTCGAGCAGCTTTCTCTGGTCGGCGTCGAGCGAGGACAGATCGGCGACGATCTCGACTTGGAAGGACTCATAGCGCTCCTCGGTGTCGTTCTTGACCGAGGAGCAGCCCACTGTGGCCTCGAAGTCTTCGCCCAGGGCCTTGGCCAGGCGGTGGTCCGCCGAGAGGGTGTTGCAAGTGGCCAGGGCGATCTTCATCAGCTCCCCGGGGGAGAACTCGCCCGGGCCCATGCCGACGCGCACCTCGGCTCCGGCGGAGTTGCGGCCGATGTATTGGCGGGTGCCCGTGCGCTCGGCCCACACGGCACCGGCAGTGCCCGCCGTGGCGGGGGAGGAGGGGATGCTTGATGTGCTCATGGCCCGATCGTGCCATGAATCGGGGTGGTGTCCACGTACACGCCCGTGCTGCGCGCCTGTCCGCCAGGCGCGCAGCCGGGAATAACGGCGCCTAGCGGCCAGGCTCACAGTGGACGAGCGGATATGCGACGGTGGAGGTGCTCAGTGCTCAGCGAGCCAGGCGGCGGCGCGGCGCTCCTCGTCCGCCACGACCCGGTCCACCATGCTCATGGCCTTTTCCTCAATGGTCTTGCCCACCAGGGGCACGGTGACCTTCAGGTCGACGTCGACGGTGACCACGGTGGCCTGCGTCGAAACGGAGTCCTCAGCGCTCTCGGCATTCTCAGCGTTGTCAGTGGCCGGAGCCATGGTGGAGGTGGCACTGACCTTGACCGGGGCGCCCTTGATCGTCACGTCGTAGCCGCCGGAACGTGAGCCGTCGTCCGCCGGCTCGCCCCAGGACTCGGCCACGCTGAAGGATACGGCGGAGCGCACCAGCTTCGAGGCGACCGAGGGCAGCTGGGAGGGTTGGATGTTTCCGGAGATGGTGGAGACGAAACCCTGACCGCGCTGGGCGACGTCGACCGAGGCGTCGTCGAGTCCGGCTCGCGCGATCCTCCCCTCCTGGTAAGCGGGACTGGCGAGCATCTGGGCGGTGCGGGTGGGATCGGCGGGATAGGTGATGGTGATGGTTTTCCTCATGCAGCGATCCTGCCACGCCCTGCCGGGTCGGAGCACATCGCATCATCTCCGGCCGAAGGCCCCGCGACGCGGCGGCGGTGAGGTGAGCTCCGCCCCGACCGTGTGTCATGCTTGGCAAATAGCCGCCTCAACGAGCCGGTTTCGCTCACTGCCGATAACCTTGAGAGGTGCCTAATATTCTGCCCAGCGCCCTCAGAGACGCAGTCGACCTCGCCGAGGCCGATCTCGACTGGATTCACCAGTTGGTGGCCGATTGGCAGCTGATCGCGGACCTGTCCACATCTGACCTGGTCCTGTGGGTGCGCACCCGCGCGGGACGTTTCATCGCAGCCGGGCACACCCGGCCCTCGGGCGGTACCACCGTTCATCTTGAGGACGTCATCGGCCGGCGTATGCCGGCCTCGCGCGAGGCGATGGCCATGGAGTCGCTGTCCACCGCCCAGATCCAGGACGCCGCCGAACCCTACTGGACCGGGACTGCCGCAGTGCAGGAGGAGTACATCCCGGTCGTCCATGCGGGCACGCCGATCGCCGTCGTCACCCGCGAGACCTCGGTGGGGGTCATCCGCGGCGGGCGCATCGTCGAGCGGGAGATGGAGGAAATCGCCGAAGTCCTGTGCCGGATGACTGCGGCGGGCGACTTCCCCATCCAGGGGGCGGGCACCACGATCCGCCATGGCACCCCGCGCGTGGCCGACGGCGTCCTGCGCCTGGATGAGGATGGGCGGATCGTCTACGTCAGCCCCAATGGGCGCTCCTGCTTCCACCGTCTTGGCATCGAGGGTGAGCTGGAGGGCATCCAGCTGGCCGAGGCCGTCACCTCGATCATTCCGGCCCGCACCCCCGTCGATGAGACCCTGGCGGTGGTCCTCATGGGGCGGCAGGCCTGGCTCACCGAGGTGGAGGTCGGAGGAGTGTTCCTCTCGGTGCGATCCATCCCCCTGTCTCTGGACGGGCATCGCTCAGGGGCGGCACTTCTGGTCCGTGACGTCACCGAGGTACGCCGACGCGAGCAGGTCCTGCTCAACAAAGACGCCACTATCCGCGAGGTTCACCACCGGGTCAAGAACAACCTTCAGACCGTCTCGGCGCTGCTGCGCATGCAGGCGCGCCGCGCCTCGAACGAGGAGACCCGCCAGGCCCTGTCCGAGGCCGAACGACGGGTAACGACGATCGCCACCGTCCACGACGCCCTGAGCCACAACGTCAATGAGCGGGTGGATTTCGACGACGTCTTCTCATCCATCCTCCGCATGGCCGCAGTCGTGGCCTCGCCGACCGGCCAGGTCAGCACCTCGTTGGAGGGCTCGTTCGGCGTTGTCGACGCTGACACTGCCCAGGCACTGGCCACCGTGCTGGCCGAGCTGGTCACCAACGCCGTCGAGCACGGACTCGACGGGCGTGACGGCCGAGTCACGGTCAAGGTCCGCCGTGAGGAGGACCGGCTCGAGGTTCATGTCATAGACAACGGTTCCGGCGTGGCCCCGGATACGCTCATGACTGGTCTGGGGACACGGATCGTCGCCACCCTGGTGCGCGGGGAGCTGCGAGGAAGTATTGACTGGCAGTCTCTCGACACAGGGGGAACCGACGTCGTCATTCACGCTCGTCTTAACCAGAGGGCCGCCCGGAACGAGCTCTGATGTATCGCCACCAACTTTTCGGAAATGTCGGAATCAGCAAAACGGCGTTCGCACAATTAAATTCGTGCGAACGCCGTGGCGTGAAGAAAACAATCGACTTTCAGGACGACCTGCGAGCGCGAGCTGCACGACGCTTGAGGGAGCGTCGCTCGTCCTCGCTCATGCCTCCCCAGACGCCGGCGTCCTGGCCGTTCTCCAGTGCCCACTTCAGGCAGGTATCCACAACTTCGCAGCGGCCGCACACCTCTTTTGCCTTGGCGATCTGAGCGATGGCGGGACCGGTGTTTCCCACGGGGAAGAAGAGCTCCGGGTCGACGGTGAGACATGCGGCTTGGCTGCGCCAGTCCATGAGGGCCCCCTTCAAGGTCATCGGTCATGCGGCTATCGCCAGTCCGGCTCGTAAGGGGACGGCGGCCACTTCTGAGAGCAACTTTCACATGACGGGGGGCGTCGGGCAAGACTTCTGTCGTGAGACCTGCGCTGATACCCTGTCGTGATGCTCACAGGGCACTGTAGTGTTGAGATAACGCTACTTTCCACCATTGAGAATTCCTGTTAAACAGGATGTTCAAGAGGGATGTCGCCGGCCTCGGGCCGTGGCAGCACGATCTGAATCGCCAGACAGGTTCCCCGGTAGACGAGCGCTCCGCGTCCCGGAAGCGTCACCGCTCTTGGATCGGTGACCGCTTTCAGAGATATTCCAGCGGCCTGGTCTGCATGCCGCAAGCCGGGCCACAGCACGACGAGCGCTTCGCGCTCGCGCAGGGTTGAAATCGCGCCGCGGAAGGTGGCGGCGACCTTCTCCGTCGATGCCGAGGCCAGAACCACCTCCGATCGCGCCAACGCGGCCTCGACCTGACTGGCAGTGGTCTGATCGGCCAGGTCCAGGTCGTCGACGACGAGACCTCCCGAGTCGAGCGCCTGAGCCAGCGCTCGCAACGCCGTGGAGCGCCCCGAACCGGGCGGCCCCGTGACCAGGACGCTGGTGCCTGACGGTAGTGCAACGGGGGCGGCCGCATCTCCTCCCACTGCCCAGGTGCCCTCCGGGACATTCTCCCAGGTTATCCGTGTGGGCAAGGGTCTGAGCCGGAGAGTGGAGCCGCGATCCCGGTCGGGGCCGATTGCCATGGGCCCTTCGCGGAGCACGATCTGACAGCTGGTCGTGGCCGTCCCATCGAGGATGACGCCCCGCCCCGGGACACCGCCTGTGACCACTCCGCGTGGAAGACCGGCGAGTGCAGCCTGGGTACCGGTGGCGGCGCCCAGGACCAGTCTCAGTCCCACGGACCCGGCCCACCGGCAGGTGGAAGCGACCAGTGGGGCTGTCAGCAGCAGGGGCATGTTCGTCGCCGATGCGGTACGGATAACCGCCTCTAGCAGGGCATTGCCCTGCCCGGGGCCCAGGACCTCATCGATGGCCGGGATGAGGGCGTCGACGTTGTCGAGGCACAGCAGGTCCCCTCCCAGGTTCCCGCCGGCCGCCAGCCCCCACAATCGGGCCAGGCGTCGCGGATCCTCTGTGCCGACAACGGTGCCCACCCTGGGATGCGCCAGAAGGCTCTTCACTCTCGAGGCGGGGCCCGCGGCCGCGCCGGTGCTGTCACCCGCCGGGGGAGTGAGTCCGCACAAGTGCACCCCTCGCCCTGAGAGCAGTGCCGCCGTTGCGGCTGACACCACGAGTGTGGAACGCCCCGACCCCGGTGCCCCGAGTACCAGCAGGGGACGCGTGAGCCGCCAGTACCACAGTCCCAGCCGCTGCTGATGGGGGAGATCAGTCAGGGCGAGAAGAACCTCGTCAGCCATCCCGTCCTGGCCGGACTGCATCTGTTCGTCGTGACTGTCGTCCCCGGACTCTCTTAGCTGGCCAGGTTCCCCGCCTTCCGCGAGGGCCCCCTGCGGGCACCGATGCCGTCCCAGCTCGAGCGCCTCTGCCTCGTCGACGACGGCGGGCAGGGCGGGCGCCCACGGACGCCACGGCGAGGCTAGCCCCTCGGAGGCGCGAGAGATGAGATCCACGAGCTCCTGGACGTCACAAGCGGACCCGCACCAGGGGGCCTGGAGCGTCTGCGTGCGAAACGGGTCCTCGTCGTCGCGAGAGCCATGATCGGCCCCACCAGCTGCGCTGACTCCGCTGACCATGACCCGACCGGGATGGCGGCCGAGTCGGACGGCGCCGTCGTGCCCCAAGACGTCTCTGGAGTCTGCGGCGTCGAGTACCCGCAGGCATACCCGCAAGGAGGTGTTGGCACGGATCGCGGGGGAGACGGCGCCCTGGGGCCGCTGGGTGGCCAAAATGAGGTGGATCCCCAAGCTGCGTCCCTGGGCGGCGATGCGCACCAGAGCCTCCAGGACCTCTGCGTGGTCGCCGGCCAATGTGGCGAACTCGTCAACCGCTACCACCAGGTGGGGGATGACGACCCGCGGCGGTAGCGAGGAGACGTCCTTGGCGCCGTGCGCGGCTAGGATCTTCTCACGCCGATGCACCTCCGTCTCCAATGAGGACAGCGCCCGCTGAGTACCGGCCGGATCCAGGTCGGTGAGAACCCCGGCCGTGTGCGGTAGACCGACAAGAGGCCCGAAGGCGGCTCCTCCTTTGTAATCGACGAGGACCATGGTTAGGCGGTCCGGCGGGCACCTCAGAGCCAGCTGCACCAGCCAGGAGATGAGCAGCTCAGACTTTCCCGATCCCGTGGTCCCGGCCAGAAGGGCGTGAGGGCCGTCCGCCACCAAGTCGACACCGACCCGCCCCTGCGGTCCCACTCCGAGTATTGCGGACAGCGACGATGCTCCACGGGCTGGCGAGCGCATCTGTTCCTGCCACCGCGCCCGCAGCTCGTGGTCGTCGAGGTCGTCGATGACCTCGCTGAGACGGACAAGATCGGGAACGCCGTCGAGTTGTAACGACGGGTCGGCCCTCGAGGTGATCCTGGACCGACACAGATGACGGACCGCGTCCCACCAGACCGGTGAGCTCGACGGCGCCCCGGCCGGAGCCGGGCACACGTTCAGTGCCTGCGGTGGAACCCGATCGCCCGGGCAGATCAGGATCTGAGCGCAATGAGGACGAGTCCGCGGCCCCCAGGTGAGACTGACTCCGCACGAGTTCCTGTTGCGCTCACCGGCGCGGCCATCGAATCGGCTGTCCAGCAGATCGTCTAGCTCGGTCACCCGGACCTCATCGCGGGCCAGGAGCTGAGCGCACCACCATCTCAGAGTGCTCTCAGCGTCCTTGCCGACCAGAGCCAGGCTTTCCGAGTCGGCGAGTGAGAGGATGTACCGTCGTCGGGGCTCAGAGGTCCAGGCGGCCAGGATCTCGCCGGAGGTCGATGCCGTTGCTGAGCCGTCGGACTCCGCATCATCCCCGGAGCCGCCTGCGGACTCGAATACGCTATAGCGCGCGGCCAGGGCCAGCAGCATCATGGCGGGATCCGGACGGCCACGGCTCCAGCCCGGCCGGCATCGTCTGCGACGTCGGCGACCGCGCCATCGAGGTCCGTCGGTGCGGTTGGTACGGCCTCCTCGACGTCGTTGCAGGAATGGAACCAGACGCATGATCGTCATGGCGAGCATCGGTGCCACCATGACCATGCCCATGGCGCCACGGCTTCCAGTGGTGATCGCTATCGCCGCGGAGCCGGCCATGACCAGGACGCAGATCAGTGAGCCCACCATCGACCAGGCCATCGACGAGGCCGACTCAGGCGCCGGGACCACGAGGTCGGTAGGGCGTCCGCGCAGCTCGAGCACGCTGTCTCCAAGACGCAGCAGCGCCCCTTCGCTCAGCCCGACCTCCCTGCGCAGACGCAGCCACAGGCCCAGGCGCCAGTAACGGTAGGTGCCGTTGGCCGAGCCGCAGTCCTGGGCCAGGACGCGGCCGCCGTGGAGCCGTAGGCGCAGGTGGCGGCGCGAGACCAGTGGATCGCTCAGCACCTCGCCTCTGCCCAGGACGGTGCCGTTCCCAATGGCCACCACCAGGCCGAGGTCGGGTCCGTCCAGGACCGCGAGGTGCCATGGGCCGGACAAGGCGTCGAGAGCCGCCCCCGCCGCCGCTGCTCCGGCCGACCGCGGGCAGGAGGGAGACGGGTCGTGCTCCGAGCGGGGGCGATGGAGGCTTGAGACATCTACGGCGGTACTCACTCGTCCAGAATCACTGGTCGAGTCGATGCCGTCACCGGCTAACAACGCCGGGTGTGGACAACCTCGCTCCTCGCGGCAGTCTGTGAGTGCTGTGGAAACCCGGAATGCCGCAGTTTCACGGTTTGGCTGCATCTGGGGACTTCTACCTGGGACGCCTGAAACCGTTTTGATCCCGGTTGAGGAAAGATGGCCCCATGACTGACACCGATACCTCCCCCGGTTCCGCTCGCCCGTCGGCCCCCTCTCCGGCAGGCTCCGGCCGGCAGGATTCAGCGGTCCTGAGTGCTGTTCCCGCGTCCGCTCGGGAACGCTGGGGCGAATTGGTGCGTGACATCGAGGCCGCCCGAGACGCCTACTACAACGCGGTCGACGCCGAGAGCCCTCTGTCCGACGCCGCCTACGATGTTCTCTACCGCGAGCTGGAGGGATTGGAGGCCGCCCACCCCGCTCTGGCCGGAGCCGGATCACCGACCCGTAGCGTGGGCGGTCGCGCCGTCACCGACTTCGCCCCCGCCCCCCACCACGAGCGCATGTACTCCCTCCAGGACGTCTTCTCCCTTGTCGAGGTCCAGGAGTGGGCCGAGCGCATGGGCGTCGAGACCGGAGTCGCCGACGACGAGCTCGCCATGACCGCCGAGGTCAAGATCGATGGCTTGGCCGTGGCCCTGACCTACGAGGATGGGATTCTCACCCGGGCCGCGACCCGCGGCGATGGAACCACCGGCGAGGACGTCACCGGCAACGTGCGCACCATTGCCTCCGTCCCCTTGATCCTGAGCGGCGACGCCCACCCCTCCCTGCTCGAGGTGCGCGGCGAGGTCTACTTCCCCACCCAGGAGTTCGAGGCCTTCAACGAGGAGCGCCGCATCCGCAACGTGCAGCGACAGGCCGACGGCGCCCCGCTTCTGCAGGTCTTCGCCAACCCCCGCAACGCTGCCGCGGGCTCACTGCGCCAGAAGAACCCGGCCATCACCGCCTCGCGGCCGCTGGCAATGATCGCCCACGGTGTCGGTGCGATCATTCCGGCTCCGGGGGAGAAACTCCCCACCCGACAGCACGAGTGGTACGAGCTCCTGGCCGGCTGGGGACTGCCGGTCTCCCCCTACAACACCGTGGTCAGCGGACGCTCGGAGCGCGAGGCCTACATCGAGCGCTACGCCACTCATCGCCATGACCTCATCCACGAGATCGACGGCATCGTCTTCAAGCTCGATGACCACTCCCTCCAGCGCCGCCTGGGCCACACCTCCCGGGTGCCTCGTTGGGCCACGGCATACAAGTACCCGCCTGAGGAGGTCCGCACCCGTCTGCTGGACATCGCCGTCCAGGTGGGCCGCACCGGACGCGTTACCCCCTTTGGCATGATGGAACCGGTCCTCGTTGCCGGCTCGACGGTGGCCCGGGCCACGCTCCACAACGCCACCGAGGTGGCCCGCAAGGGCGTGCGCATCGGGGACATGGTCATCGTGCGCAAGGCCGGCGACGTCATCCCCGAGATTCTGGGGCCAGTCGCCGATCTGCGCGACGGCACCGAGCGGGTCTTCGTCATGCCGACGCACTGTCCCTCCTGCGACACCGAGCTGGCCCCGGCCAAGGACGGCGACGTCGATCTGCGCTGTCCCAACACCCGTTCCTGTCCCGCCCAGCTGACCGAGCGGATCGCCCATATCGGCTCCCGGGGTGCACTGGATGTCGAAGGACTGGGTGACGAAGCCGCCGGAGCCCTCACCCGGCCCGACGCCGAACGCCGGGAGGCACTGGCCGCGCTCGCTGCGGGGCAGAGCCTGGAGACGGAACGCGGACGGCTCAGCCTGTCGGCGGGTGAACTCGACTCCCTGCACGCCTCCCAGCGGGTGGAGGCCGTCGAGGAAATGCTGAAGAAGGCGGGGATCGACGGGCAGACCCCGGTTCTCTCCGGGGAAGCCTCCTTGTTCGACCTGACCGAGGACGACCTGCGCGAGGTCTTCGTGTGGCGTCCCATCTCCCGCCGCGGGGTCCCCACCGGTGATTGGCGCTTGAGCCGGTTCTTCTGGACCAAGCAGACATACGACGCCGATGGCCGGGTCAAGAAGGCGACGGCGCCGGGCAAGAACGCGACCGCCATGCTTTCCCAGCTCCGTGAGGCCCGCAATCGACCTCTGTGGCGCATTCTGGTGGCCCTGTCCGTGCGGCACGTCGGCCCGACGGCGGCCCGGGCCCTGGCCACGCGTTTCCGGTCGCTGGACGCTCTGTGCCATGCCGAGATCACCGAGCTTGCCGAGGTCGACGGCGTGGGTCCCACCATCGCCGATTCTTGGGCTCAGTGGCGCGACGTCGACTGGCACCGCGAGATTCTTAGCCGCTGGGAGGCCGCCGGTGTCCGCACCCGCGAGGAGACCTCGGATCAGCCGGGGACGGAGGTACCGAGAAGAACCCTGGACGGGCTGACCATCGTCGTCACCGGCTCCCTGGAGGGATTCACCCGGGACAGTGCCAAGGAAGCCATCGTCTCAAGGGGCGGTAGGGCATCGGGCAGCGTCTCGAAGAAGACGAGTTTCGTCGTCGTCGGAGACAAGGCGGGCTCCAAGGAGGTCAAGGCCCGTGAGCTGGGACTGCC
Source organism: Actinomyces sp. oral taxon 849 str. F0330 (assembly GCF_000239715.1). Taxonomy (NCBI): domain Bacteria; kingdom Bacillati; phylum Actinomycetota; class Actinomycetes; order Actinomycetales; family Actinomycetaceae; genus Actinomyces; species Actinomyces sp. oral taxon 849. The sequence continues at coordinate 340,420 of NZ_JH470351.1, forward strand.
GATCCTCGACGAGGACGGTTTTGTCTCGCTCCTGGAGGGTGGGCCGCAGGCGGTCTCCTGAGGCTCTTCACCGAGCCGGGGCGGGGCGCCTCCTTCAGGGAGGCGCCCCGCCCCGGCAGCGGATCGACCGATTGGCTCAGTAGTGGCTCTGGACCACGGTGTTCGTGTCCACCCAGTTGTAGATCCACTGCGCCTCGGAAACCGGCATGTTGACGCAGCCGTGGGAGCCGGAGTACCCGAAGCTCGAACGCCATCCCGCGCCGTGGAAGGCGTAGCCGCTGTGGAAGTAGCTCACCCATGGGACGTCCTCGGCGACATAGGGCGATCCGTCGGCGTTCTCGCCACGCATGGTCTGGGACGCGTACTGCAGGTAGACCTTGTAAGTACCGGTCACCGTCGGGGTCTCGGCGGCACCGTCCACGATGGAGACCGGGCCGTGCACAACGGTTGCGCCCTCGTAGGCAGTCACCGTCTTGCTCGACAGGTTGAGGTCGACCCACTTCTCACCCGGAGCAGCCTGGTATGGCAGGTTCTCCGCACCGTCGGCGATGGTGCGATCCTTCCACTCCGCCTTGACCGTCGTCGTCTCGAAAGAACCGGTGTAGGCCTTGTCGCTGCCGAGGGACTGAACGATCGACGTGGTGACCGCATCAGCGTTACTGACGGTCTTGCCGTCCTTGGCCTCCGTGGGGGTGGAAACCACCTGCCCGCTGGCGTTGACATTGCGCTGACCGGTGACCGGGTCGACCTTGGCCTCCTCGGCCTGAGCCTTGACCCACTGGGAGACCTTCGTGGAGTCCACCGCGATGGTAGGGGCGGAGTCGGCGGAGTTGGTCACTGTGATCCATGAGGCCTTGTCCGTGTCCTCCGCCGTGTAGGAATCGTCGTCCAGGGTGATGGTCACGTCCTGGGAGACCCAGCTATTGGCCTCGTTAGCGACCTTCTGGGCGTCGGAGTCGGAGACCTTCGGGTCGGCGTTCGTCATTGTCAGGGAGACCGATGACGAGCCCAGCGACGTGGCGGCCTTCTGTGCGGCCTGCGTCAGGGCGTCCGCGTCCAGGGCCGCGCCCTTGGAAGCGCCTGTAGTGGAGAAGGTGACGCCGTCATCGCCGAGGACGACGGTGGCGTTACGCGCCTTGGCGCGGTCCTCCGGGATCAGGGAAATGGCATAGCTGTCAACCGAGGCCTTGTTGGTAGTGGTGACTACCGGGATCTCCCCCTTGGAGACCAGGGCACGGAACTTCTCCCCGAGCGTGTCGCCGCGCGCCATCACAGCATTGGCTGTGGCCTTGGCGTCCACGGTTGTTCCCAGATCTTCCAGGGAGGCGCTGGCAGTGACATCCCCTGAGATATCGACTTTGGCATTCTTCGCGCGGTTCTCGATGGTGGCGACCACCTCTTCGCGGTTCTGGCCGGAGACGTCGGTGCCGGCCACCGTTGTCCCCGGTACGGCCCGGCCGTCGTAGTGCGCGGCATAGGCGTAGCCCCCCGCACCGACGACGCCCAGGAGAAGAAGCGCTGCGGCCGCGACGCCGATCGGCCAACGCCGACGACGCCGGGGCTCGTTCAGGTAGGAGTCCTCACTCGGGCGCGCGGGCGCCGCGAAAGCGGAGACGACCGGGGAAACCGGGGCGGCCGCAGCGGCATCATCGGCGCCATCAGTGAAGCCGGCGCTGCTTGCCGCCTCGGTGCCTAAGCCGCTCGACTGGTCGTGCAGCCCGTTGTCGGCTCCCGGTGCGTCGACCGCCTCGATCTCCTCGGTGCCGCCCAGGTTCTTATTCATATCGTCTGCGATAGTGCTGGTAGCGCGTACGTGCGGTGTCGTATCGTTCGCAGCCGCCTGGAAGACAGACTGACGATGCACACCTGCGGGTTCTCCGTAGGGTGTGCTGAGCACAGGGGTCTTGCTCGATGAGGCTTCTCCCTGGTGCTGAGCACCAGTAGGGGAAGTGTTGCTGCTCATGCGTCCTCGTCCCTCGACCGAATGCCCCGCACCGTGCGGAGCGCCGTCGAATCCAGTTGTCCGACCTCCGGAAGGTCCAGCGTCCTGGAGGCCTGGTCTACTGGGCCGCTGTCGGTCCGTCGCGGGAACACTGTTCCCGGCGGTCGTCAGCAACCCGGTGCCCACCATGACATCGGTGAAACGAGGGGATGTCAATCATCCTCGAGGATGACGTGCTGTGAGATCGCACGAATCCGGCCTCGGTTTCGCTTCCGCTGTAATTCCGGGGTTCGAAGACTATCTTCACCCTCCGGTCCCGGATCGTCCATGGGTACCGATCCCCGCTGTGGGTCCCGTGTCGCCATGATGCGACGGCAGTTCGGCCGGTCCCGGCTAGACTCCACACCATGTCTGCTATCTCCACTGATGAGGTCGCACGGGTTGCGGCGCTGGCTCGGGTGGCGCTGAGCGAGGAAGAGGTGACGCGGCTGGCCGGGGAGCTGGACGCGGTCGCCTCCTCCTTCGCCCGGGTCACCAGCGTGGTTTCGCCCGACCTCCCGGCCACCTCCCACCCCGTGCCCCTGACCAACGTGCTGCGTGAGGACGTCGCGGCTCCCACACTCGACGTCGATGAGCTTCTGTCCGGAGCACCAGCCTCCGAGGACTCCATGTTCCTCGTGCCGCAGATCCTGGGGGAGGACTCCGCCTCATGAGCAGTACTGACACAACCGGACTGGCCGGTCTCATCAGAAGCAGTGCCGCTGATCAGGCGGCAGCCCTGGCGGCCCGGGAGGTCTCCTCCCGCGAGCTCACCCAGGCCCACCTGGACCGCATTGCCGCCGTCGACGGCGCCGTGGGCGCCTTCCTCCACGTCGATGCCGGGCACGCCCTGAGCCAGGCCGATGCCGCCGACGCCGCCCGCAAGGAGGGGCAGGCGACCAGTGAGCTGACCGGTGTGCCGGTGGCCGTCAAGGACCTCATCGTCACCCGCGGTCAGGTCACCACCGCCGCCTCGCGGATTCTCGAGGGCTGGGTGCCGCCCTACGACGCCACCCTCGTGCGCAACCTGCGCGCCGCCCGCACCCCGATTCTGGGTAAGACCAATCTCGATGAGTTCGCCATGGGCGGCTCCACCGAGCACTCGGCCTTCGGACGCACAGCCAACCCCTGGGACCTCGGGCGCATCCCCGGGGGCTCCTCGGGCGGCTCGGCGGCCGCCGTCGGTGCCTATGAGGCCCCCGTGGCCGTCGGCACCGATACCGGCGGCTCGATCCGCCAGCCCGCGGCGGTCACCGGCACAGTCGGCGTCAAGCCCACCTACGGCACGGTCTCCCGCTTCGGCGTCATCGCCATGGCCTCCTCCCTGGACACGCCCGGCCCCATGGCTCGCACGGTGCTGGACACCGCTCTCCTGCATGACGTCATCGCCTCCCACGACCCGCTGGACTCGACCTCGCTGCCGGACGCGCCACGAGGCATGGCGGCGGTCGTGCGTGCCGCTCAGGAGGGGCGGGACCTGAACGGTCTGCGGGTCGGCGTCATCTCCGAGCTCGACGGCGGCGAGGGCTACCACGACGGCGTCGTCGCCTCCTTCCACGCCGCTCTGAAGCTGCTCGAGGCAGCGGGCGCACGTGTGGAGACCGTCTCCCTACCGCACCTGGAGTACGCACTGGACGCCTACTACCTCATCATGCCGGCTGAGGCCTCCTCCAACCTGGCCCGGTACGACGGGATGCGCTACGGCCTGCGGGTCGAGCCGACGTCGGGGCCCGTCACCGCCGAGACCGTCATGGCGGCCACCCGCGGGGCGGGCTTCGGCGACGAGGTCAAGCGCCGCATCATCCTGGGCACGCACGTGCTGTCGGCCGGCTACTACGACGCCTATTACGGCTCGGCCCAGAAGGTGCGCACCCTCGTGCAGCGCGACTTCGCCGCAGCCTGGGACAAGGCGGACATCCTCGTCTCGCCCACCGCCCCGGTGACGGCCTACCGCTTCGGGGAGAAGGACGATCCACTGGCAATGTACAAGCTGGATGTCACTACGATCCCGGCCAACCTCGCCGGGGTGCCCGGTATGAGCCTGCCCTCGGGCCTGAGTGACGACGGGCTGCCGGTGGGCTTCCAGATCCTTGCGCCGCAGCGCGCCGATGACCGGCTCTACCGGGCCGGAGCCGTGCTGGAGGCCGCGCTGGAGGAGACATGGGGAGCGCCGCTGCTGTCTCGCGCGCCCGAGCTGGAGGAGACACGATGAGTGACACGCTGATGGACTTTGACGAGGCCGTTCGCCGCTACGACCCGGTCCTGGGATTGGAGGTGCACGTCGAGCTGGGGACCGCGACCAAGATGTTCGACGCCGCCCCCAACGTGTTCGGCGCCCAGCCCAACACGATGGTGACCCCCACCTCGGTGGGACTCCCCGGTGCGCTGCCCGTGGTCAACGCCCGAGGGGTGGAGTACGCCATCCGCATCGGCCTGGCCCTGGGCTGCCAGATCGCCGAGTCCTGCCGCTTCGCCAGGAAGAACTACTTCTACCCGGACCTGGCCAAGGACTTCCAGACCTCCCAGTCCGACGAGCCCATCGCCCACGACGGCGCCTTGGAGATCGAGCTGGAGGACGGAGCCTTCTTCACCATCCCGATCGAGCGGGCCCATATGGAGGAGGACGCCGGTAAGAACACCCACATCGGAGGCGCCGACGGCCGCATCGAGGGCGCCAGCTACTCCCTGGTGGACTACAACCGCGCCGGCGTGCCGCTGGTGGAGATCGTCACTCGCCCCATCGAGGGGGCGGGGGCCAAGGCCCCGCAGGTCGCGGCCGCCTACGTGCGCACGCTGCGCGACATCTTCCGAGCGCTGGGGGTCTCCGAAGCGCGCATGGAGCGCGGTAACGTGCGCGCCGATGTCAACGTCTCCCTGCGCGAGTCGCCCGACGCGCCGCTGGGCACTCGCACCGAGACCAAGAACGTCAACACCTTCCGCGGGATCGAGCAGGTCGTCCGCTACGAGATCCAGCGCCAGGCCGCCATCCTGGCCGCCGGGGGAGAGGTTCTTCAGGAGACGCGCCACGGCCAGGCCGACGGCACCACCCGCGCCGGCCGTGTCAAGTCCGACGCCGACGACTACCGCTACTTCCCCGAACCGGACCTCGTGCCGGTGGCGCCCAGCCGCGAGTGGGTCGAGCGGATCCGCGAGGGCCTGCCGGAGATGCCGGCAGCCAAACGCCGTCGCCTCAAGGCCGAGTGGGGCCTGAGCGACACCGAGATGCGCGACGTCGTCAACGCCGGGGCCCTCGAGCTCATCGAGGCCACGGCGGCTGCGGGAACCACCGGCCAGGCCGCTCGCAAGTGGTGGATGGGCGAGCTCTCCCGCACCGCCAAGGAGCAAGAGACCGGTTTGGAGGACCTGCCGGTCACGCCCGAGCAGATCGCCGAGCTGCAGACGCTGGTCGACTCCGGGCGTCTCACCGACAAGCTGGCTCGCCAGGTCCTTGAGGGGGTTCTGGCCGGAGAGGGTGATCCCGAGGCCGTGGCCGCCGCTCGCGGCCTGGAGGTCGTCTCCGACGATTCGGCCCTGCTGAAGGCCGTGGATGAGGCCCTGGCGGCGAATCCGGACGTTGCCGACAAGATCCGCGGCGGGAAGGTGCAAGCGGCCGGTGCCATCGTCGGTGCCGTCATGAAGGCGACTCGCGGCCAGGCCGACGCCAAGCGCGTGCGTGAGCTGGTCATGGAGCGCGTCCAGGGCTGAGAGGCTCGACGCACTGAGCTGACCGTCCGCCACCACCGGTCCCCTCGCACCGAGGGATGCTGATATCGCCCGGCCCGTTTCCCATGGCTGCCGCCAGGGGAACGGGCCGGGCCTTCGTCGTCGGGAGCTCCAGAGGAGACGGGAGGCTGGATGCCTCTTCATGTGAGACCCCTCCCAACAAGGAGGTGGAATGCCTGCGAGTGAGCATTGGTGTCTCACTATCCGGTCGGCATAGGACCGTCATTTGGCTAGGAGACGGCCGGTGGGGGATAGGCTCAGAGCACTTCATCTCAAGCCCCGCCTGTCCTACAAGGAGTGCCCATGGTTCAGCCCAGTCCCAGTTACACCGTCGCCCTGTACCTCGAGGTGCCCGCCTCACAGAAGGCGGTTGCCCGTCTGGTCGACACCGCCACTGCGACTGGCGCCATCGTCACCGGCGTCGACGTGGCCGACGCCGACGGCGACAAGCTCACCGTCAACCTCACTGCGGACACCCGAGACTCCAAGCACCGCAATGAGCTCGTCACCAAGCTTGAGGAGATCGACGGCGTCGTCGTGCGCAACGTCGGCGACTCCACCTTCTTGACTCACGTCGGCGGCAAAATCGAGGTGACCGGCAAGTACCCGATCCACAACCGTCGTGACCTGGCTCGTGTCTACACCCCTGGGGTGGCCCGTGTCTGCAAAGCCATTTACGACCACCCCGAGCGCGCCCGGATGCTCACCATCAAGAAGAACACCGTTGCCGTCGTCACCGACGGTACCGCGGTCCTGGGCATGGGGGACATCGGTCCCTCTGCCGCCATGCCCGTCATGGAGGGCAAAGCCGTCCTGTTCAAGCAGTTCGGCAACGTCGACGCCTGGCCGGTTGCCCTGGATACCAAGGACCCTGAAGAGATCATCTCCATCGTCAAGGCCATCGCACCAGCCTACGGGGGCATCAACCTGGAGGACATCGCTGCACCCAAGTGCTTCGACATCGAGGCTCGCCTGCGCGAGGAGCTCGACATTCCCGTGTTCCATGACGACCAGCACGGCACTGCCATCGTGACCCTGGCCGCCCTCATCAATGCCCTGAAGATCGTGGGTAAAAAGATCGAGGACGTGCGCATCGTCCTGTCCGGTGTCGGTGCGGCAGGCAACGCCATCGCTAAGCTGCTCATGGCTCACGGCGCCACCGACATCGTCGGCTACGGGCGCACCGGGGCTCTGTCCGCAGCGGACACCGAGGGCATGAACGAGCACCGCAAGTGGCTCGCGGAGAACACCAACCCGCGCCAGGTGACCGGATCCCTCAAGGAGGGCCTCAAGGGCGCCGACGTCTTCATCGGTGTCTCCTCGGGCAACCTGCTCAAGCCCGAGGATCTGAAGGTCATGAACGACGGCGCCGTCGTCTTCGCGATGGCGAACCCGGTTCCCGAGGTCGATCCGATCGGCGCCGCCGATTACGCCGCCGTGGTGGCGACCGGCCGCTCGGATTTCCCCAACCAGATCAACAACGTCCTGGCCTTCCCCGGTCTCTTCCGCGGTCTGCTGGACACCGGCATCACCGACATCTCGACCGAGCTGCTGCGGGCCGCCTCAACCGGCATCGCCTCAGTGATCGCCGACGACGAGATCAGCCCCGTGTACATCATCCCCGGCGCCTTCGACACCCGGGTCGCCGACGCCGTGGCCAAGGCGGTGTGTAAGTTTGCCGAGCAGGAGTAGAGGCTAAGAGCTCTCGTCCTGTTATACAGCCGAGGGCGTCCGGCACCACTCTTCGTCGTGGTGCCGGACGCCCTCCTGCATGTGTGAGTGCTTCCTGGACGGAGAGAGAGGAAGTGCTGGAATTATCGGGAAAAATCGATGTGTCCTGGATCATGGTGATCTGGTTTGACGTTCAGGGGGTGAACCTGCCTAAAGTACAGCCCGCTGCAGGACGGCTTGCGCCTTCGGTCAGGCCTTCCGGTAGCGACTCCGCCGCGAGGACAACGCGAGATGTGATCGAGGGCAATGCGCTTCGGGTTGACATCAAATGAGCGAGTATCCTAGGATAGCGGGGTTGCTCGCCAGGGCAAGTTCGAACCTTCGTGGTTCGAATAAGAGCTGGCTGGGTGTGTTGTTTGAGAACTCGATAGTGTGTCATGTTTTTTATGTCATTTGGTTCTGGGGGGCTGCGCGTTTGTGTGGTTTCTTGGGGCTGTTTGTTTTTGGTTTGCCTGGCTCTGGGTTTTGCTTGGGGTTGGGTTGGGCTTTGGTCTGGTTTTCTGGGCTTTGTACTGGCTTTGCTCTGGTTGGCTCTTGTTTTGGGGTTGGTTGGGGTTTTGTTGGTTTTGTTTGGAGAGTTTGATCCTGGCTCAGGACGAACGCTGGCGGCGTGCTTAACACATGCAAGTCGAACGGTGAAGCGCTTGCCTTTTTGGTGGGTGTGGATGAGTGGCGAACGGGTGAGTAACACGTGAGTAACCTGCCCTCTTCTTCTGGATAACCTCATGAAAGTGGGGCTAATACGGGGTATTCCGGGTCTGTCGCATGGCGGGTTTGGGAAAGATTGCGCCTTTGGGTGTTTTCGGTGGGGGATGGGCTCGCGGCCTATCAGCTTGTTGGTGGGGTGATGGCCTACCAAGGCGGTGACGGGTAGCCGGCCTGAGAGGGTGGACGGCCACACT
>NZ_JH470352.1:0-2739 GCF_000239715.1 Actinomyces sp. oral taxon 849 str. F0330
CTGGTGGGCCTCAAGGGCTACGTCACCAACATTCCGTCCCGCCTGATGGGCGCCGGTGAGGTGGTCTCCTCGTATCACGAGCTGTGGCACGTGGAGCAGTCTTTCCGGATGAGTAAGCACGACCTGCCAGCCCGCCCCGTCTTCCACCACCAGCGCGATGCCATCGAGGCGCACCTGACCGTGGTCATGGCCGCCCTGGCCGTCGCCCGGCACCTCCAGGAGACCACCGGGATCAGCATCAAACGCATTATCCGTGCCCTCAAGCCCCTCCAGAAGATCACCATCAACCTCAACGGCCACCACCTCACCGCCGCCGACCCCCTGACCCCCGAAGCCGAAGAAATCCTCACCGCCCTGAGCATCCCAACAGGGCACTAAAAACTGTGCAACTCAGGCCGAAGGCCGACACCTGACTCGTGACAGTTTGGTGGGGTCTGGGTTTTGAGGTGGGTTTTTCGTTGGTATTCCGTGGTGTTGGGGGTGTGCTGGCACACTAAGGGGCCGGTAGGGTGGGGGTGGTGAGCCCGTTTGTGCGTAAGGTCAAGACAGCCTCAGGGGCGACGGCGGTGCAGATCGCGGTCAAGGAAGGGCGCCGGGACAAGGTGATCGAGCACCTGGGATCGGCCCACACTGAGGCCGAGCTGGCTGCTCTGATGGAGATCGGCCGGCACCGCATTGCCCCGGACCAGCTGACCCTGGACCTGACTCCCACGCCACCGGCGGTTTCGGGACTCCTCACGGCCTCAGCCCCGGTCGGCACTGACGCGGTGGTGGAGTCCAAGCGCTCGGGCCTGCTGTGGGACGTTCTGCACGGGGTCTACACCCGTCTGGGGCTGAGGAACGCCACTGGGGGTGATCGGGCCTTTGAGCAGATGGTTCTGGCGCGTCTGATCGAGCCGACCTCTAAGGCCCAGGTCCCCCGCGTCCTGGGTGACCTGGGCCTGGAGCCGGTCAGCACCAGGACCTTGTTCCGCTCCCTGGCCCGAGCCCAGGAGCGAGGCTACCGCGAGAGCCTGTCTGGGGCTCTGTTCGAGCACGTCACCGCCACCAGGGGCCTGGCCCTGTGCCTGTATGACGTGACCACCCTCTACTTCGAGGCCGAGCGTGAGGACGACCTGCGCAAGGTCGGTTACTCCAAGGAGAGGAGGGTCGACCCCCAGATCATCGTGGGCCTGCTGGTCGACCGTCATGGTTTTCCTCTCCAGGTCGGCTGCTGGGAGGGCAACAAGGCTGAGACCACCACGATCATCCCCATCGCGGAGGCCTTCCAGGCCGCCCACGGCATCGAGGACCTCATCATCGTCGCTGACGCCGGCATGCTCTCGGCCGCCAACCTGACGGCCCTGGATGAGGCGAGGCTGCGGTTCATCGTCGGGGCCCGCACCACCCGGGCCCCAGGCGACCTGGAGGCCCACTTCCACTGGCACGGGGACGCCTTCACCGACAGCCAGGTCATTGACACCATCACCCCCAGGAGGGGCTCCAGGAGCCAGCGCGACATCAGCAGTCGTCGTGAGCCGGTGTGGGACCCGCACACCCATCCAGGCTCATGGAGAGCGGTATGGGTCTACTCCAAGAAGCGAGCGGCCCGGGACAACCAGACCCTCACAGCTCAGGCCAACCGCGCCCGGGCCGTCATCGCCGGCGAGAAGCGCCCTAAGGGCACGCGTTTTGTCACCGTCCATCAAGGCGATCAGGTCCTCGATGAGGCCTCCATCGCCAGAGCCCGGTCCCTGGTGGGCCTCAAGGGCTACGTCACCAACATCCCGTCCCGCCTGATGGGCGCCGGTGAGGTCGTCTCTTCGTATCACGAGCTGTGGCACGCCCGGGCAGTCCTTCCGGATGAGCAAGCACGACCTGAGAGCCCGCCCGGTCTTCCACCACACCCATGACGCCATCGAGGCCCACCTGACCGTGGTCATGGCCGCCCTGGCCGTCGCCCGCTACCTCCAGGAGGCCACCGGTATCAGCATCGCCAGGATCGTGCGCGAGCTACGCAGCCTGCAGGAGGTCACCATCAACCTCAACGGCCACCACCTCGCAGCCGCACCACGTCTGACCGACACCGCCAACGACATCCTCACCGCCCTGAGCACCCCACCCCCGGCACACTAAGCGTCATGAGTCAGGTCAAGCCCCTCCAGGAGATCACCATCAACCTCAACGGCCACCACCTCACCGCCGCCGACCCCCTGACCCCCGAAGCCGAAGAAATCCTCACCGCCCTGAGCATCCCAACAGGGCACTAAAAACTGTGCAACTCAGGAGCGGGCGGCGCTGCCACTCCAGGACAGCATCGGCTACCGCGTCGGTGATCCTCGAAATGGTCCCCACGCCGAGCACCCGCGCTGAGCGTGGAGGCCAGGTGGTGCTGGATATCCCGCACCGTCATTCCACCGGCGCATCAGGCCTGGTGATTCACACGCATCCAGCCCGCCCCGGTCGGCGCTGGCCCTTGGCGCTACCCGGGCGCGGGGTGAAGGTCCCGGCCCGGTCCCGGGGCACCCCGATCTCGAAGGGCCCCATCCTGACGAGTCCACCGTCTTGGACGTGGTTCCGTTTCTGGCGTTACCACGAGCCTGGGAGGTTGGCTCGCCCCTGTCGTAACCCAGGTGCTCGCTCAAGCCAAGCGGCCAGGCCCCTCTCCAAGGCCTCCCTTGGTGCAGTGCCGGCAGCAGACCATCAGTCCCGGTCATGCTCACCTGCCCGGAATCAATCTGCTCAAACAAGCCATCCAGA
>NZ_JH470352.1:3004-4467 GCF_000239715.1 Actinomyces sp. oral taxon 849 str. F0330
TGAGCGTGGAGGCCAGGTGGTGCTGGATATCCCGCACCGTCATTCCACCGGCGCATCAGGCCTGGTGATTCACACGCATCCAGCCCGCCCCGGTCGGCGCTGGCCCTTGGCGCTACCCGGGCGCGGGGTGAAGGTCCCGGCCCGGTCCCGGGGCACCCCGATCTCGAAGGGCCCCATCCTGACGAGTCCACCGTCTTGGACGTGGTTCCGTTTCTGGCGTTACCACGAGCCTGGGAGGTTGGCTCGCCCCTGTCGTAACCCAGGTGCTCGCTCAAGCCAAGCGGCCAGGCCCCTCTCCAAGGCCTCCCTTGGTGCAGTGCCGGCAGCAGACCATCAGTCCCGGTCATGCTCACCTGCCCGGAATCAATCTGCTCAAACAAGCCATCCAGAGCCCCAGCCGAGCGCAGCTGGCCGACCACATCCCGACCACCAGCAGAAGCCCTGTTGTCATCATCAGTAGCAGTCATCAGTGTCAGTCCTTCCACAAGGGCTTACACAAACCATTGAACAGGCTCTGTCGATGCGACGCATCGCCGACCTGGAGAGGAAAACCGGCCCGGTCGACCAGCAGTCCGACGATGATCTGGGCGTCGACCCTCCTCTCCTTGGAATAGCCGACCTTGCGCAGGTCGTCCTCACGCTCGGCCTCAAAGTACAAGGTGGTCACGCCTGCAGGCACAAGGCAAGGCCCCTGGTGGCGGTGACGTGCTCGAACAGGACCTGAGAGATCGCCTGGCGGTAGCCCCGCTGCCCGCAGCGGCCCAGGGAGCGGAACAAGGTCCTGGTGCTGACCGACTCCAGGCCCAGATCACCCAGGACACGGGAGACCTGGGCCTTAGAGGTCGGCTCGATCAGACGCGTCAGAACCATCTGCTCAAACGCCCGATCACTCCCAGTGGCGTCCCCCAGCCCCAGACGGGTGTAGGAGTCGTGCAGGACCTTCCACAACAAGGCCGAGCGCTTGGAGACTACCGTTGCGCCTACCAGGCCGGCGCGTCCAGGCGCTGGGTCCAGGGACTCCAGGTCCAGCATCCCCTGGCCCTGCCAGACGGCGATCTTCTGCCGCCCAGCCTCCAACAGCGCCGCCACCTCGGTCTCGTCGTGGGCTGAGCCCAGGTGCTCCACGATCCGACGCACACCACCGGACTTGGACACGATCTGCACCGCCGTGGCCCCCGAAGCGGTCCTGACCTTACGCACAAACGGGCTCACACCAGTGCACCATACGGGCTCTTAGTGCCCCACCACCAGACCCCCAACACCGCAATACCAACGAAAACTCACATCCCACCACCCACAACCCACCAAAATGTCACGAGTCAGGGTAGTGGCCGGGAACCACCACTGACGAGGCACAGCGGATCAAGGAGCTAGAGAAAGAGGCCCGAGAGCTGCGAAGAGCCAACGCGATCCTGAAAAGCGCGTCAGCTTGTCTATCGCGGCGGAGTGTGAGCGCCCGTCCC
>NZ_JH470352.1:4973-31220 GCF_000239715.1 Actinomyces sp. oral taxon 849 str. F0330
CTCCACGATCTTCGCCCACGACCAGCCGGCACGGCCGTCCACCGCCCAGTACAAGCACGTCATCGACTCCTGAAGGACGCCTTCCCCGAGATCGCCGACATGCTCGCCGACGCCGAGGCCGACCTGACCGCGTTTGCGGCCTTCCCCAGGGAGCACTGGCAAAAGATCTGGTCCAACAACCCCATCGAGCGCCTGGGCCGCGAGATCAAGCGCCGCGCCGACGTTGTCCAGGTCTTCCCCGACCGGGAGTCCGTCACCCGCCTGATCGGAGCCGTCCTGCTCGAACAGCACGAGGAATGGCAGTACGGCGAACGCCGCTACCTGTCCAAGACATCCCTGCAACGCCTCACCCACATGCTCCACAACGACCAGCACCCCCGACCCGACCACCACACCACCACCCTCAACCCCTAACCCGATCTACACCACACCAAAAGACTTGACCGTCCGCTATCGCGCGCTGACGGCGCTCCAGCCTTGGCGGCGTAATAGGTGCTCGGGGCGATCTCGGTGCCTGAGTCGGACAGGACCCGGCAGATCAGCCAGGCCCAAAGCGCTCCTTGTACTACTGGTCGATGTACTGGCAGATCAACGCAACGGGCGCTCACACTCCGCCGCGAGAATAGCCGACGCGTTGCGCAGGATCTCGTTGGCTCTGCGCAGCTCACGGTTCTCAGCCTCCAAGACACGGATACGCTCGGCGTCCGCAGTGGTCGTGCCGGGGCGGTCACTGGCATCGACCTGAACCTGGCGGTCCCAGCCTCACAGCGTCTCGGAGTTGATGCCGAGCTGGTTGTCCACCCGTTTGAAGCAGCCTCGAGCTCGCTGGGGATCCTTCAACGCGTCCAGGCGCAACCGGACCGCACGCTCCCTGAGCTCATCGGGACACTTCTTAGGTGCCGAACATGGTCATCATCCTTCCGTGGAATCAGACCCTCCACCACACCCGAGACGATCCAGCGAGCGCAGCCTCACCGAGTCACAGCGCGGATGACAGTGTCGGCCATGAGGCGGCCGCGCAGGGTGAGAACCGCCCGGCCCCTCATGGCCGCGCCTGCGTCGAGCAGCCCATCGGCCACGAGACCGGCCACGACGGGCACCAGGTGCGGCGGCGTGGCTCCGGCGCCGTCGGCCGTGTTCGCTGACGTGCCGTCTGCGAGACTCGCAAGCGCGATGCCCTCACGCAGGCGGATGCCCAGCATGATCCGCTCCAGCTCGCGCGAGCCCGCGTCGATAACCTCGTGTCCGGCCACGGGCAGACGGCCGGCGGCGATCTGTCCTGCCCAAGCCACCGGGTGCTTGGTATTCCACAGGCGTACGTCGCCCAGGTGGGAGTGGGCTCCAGGTCCGGCGCCCCACCAGTCCCAGTCGAGCCAGTAGGCCCGGTTGTGGCGGCACTGGGCGCCCGGGCGCGCCCAGTTTGAGATCTCGTACCACTCGTAGCCGGCCCGCGCCAGGGCGGCGTCGGCCATTTCGTACTTGGTGGCCTCGTCATCGTCCTCGGGCATCGGCAGCTCTCCGCGACGGACCTGTCCCCACATCCTGGTGCCCTCCTCGATGACCAGGGCGTAGGCACTCACGTGGTCGGGGCCGATCTGAGCCACTGCGTCCAGGGAGCGCTGCCAGTCCTCCAGGGACTCCCCCGGAGCCCCGTAGATAAGGTCCAGGGAGGTACTCAGTCCTGTCCGCCGCGCCCATTCGACGACGCGGGGCACCCGGGCGGGCTCATGGGTGCGCTCCAGGACTTTCAGCACGTGGGGCACGGCCGATTGCATCCCGAAGGAAACCCGGGTGAAGCCGGCGCGGGCCAGGACCGCCAGGCCCGCCTCGTCCACGGAGTCGGGGTTCGCCTCTGTCGTCACCTCCGCGTCCGGTGCGAGCCCGAAGCACTCGCGCACGAGGTCCAGCATTCTCACCAGGTCCGAGGCGGGCAGCATGGTGGGGGTTCCCCCGCCCACGAAGACGGTTTGCGCCCGGCGCACCGGCAGCCCCGCAGCGTCCATGGCGCGGCGCGTAGCGCGCAGCTCGCCGGCGAGTGTGCCCACGAAGTCCTCGGCCGAGGCACCCCGCCCCATGGACAGGTTCGTGTAGGTGTTGAAGTCGCAGTAGCCGCAGCGCACCCGGCAGTAGGGCACGTGCAGGTATACCGAGAACGGGCGCTCGCCCCCATCTGGCGCGGGCGCGGCCACCTGAGCGGGCAGCTCACCCGTCCCCGGCAGGGGCTCGCCCACGGGCTGGGCCGGACTCATGCGGTGCCACCGCGAGCATCGGCCTGTTCATCGCCCTCCAGGACATCGGCCGGGACGGTGCGTTCAGCTCCGGCCGGTTCACCCGCGCGAGCCGCGATCTGGGCGCACACGGTCATAAGCACCAGGACCGCCGCCACGACGGCGAAGGGAATCACCCAGCCTCCGCTGCACCCGTGAATCCAGCCCATCACCACGGGTCCCACCGCGGCCACGCAGTAGCCGGTTGTCTGGATGAGAGCGGTTGTCCTGCGGTTGTCATCAACAGACTCCGAGCGGCGGATGACCAGCGTGAACAGGGCGGCGAAGAAGGCACCCTGTGCGATACCGGAGAGCATGCAGGGCACCAGCCAGAAGCCGGGGGCCACCACGAGGCAGACCGGCAGCGTCAGCCAGCAGGCGCAGATGACGCCGAGCACCCGGCTCGCCGGCCACCGCAGCGCCTCGAACATCACCGGGACCAGCAACGGCCCCACGATCCCCAGCAGGGAGAACACGGAGGCGGCCGCGCCGGCGCCCGCCTCACTCATACCGAGCTCGTCGGCAAGGGCCGTGGGCAGCCAGCCCGAGACCGCGTAGTAGGAGAAGGTCTGGGCCGCGAAGGCTGCCGCCATCACCCAGGTCAGGGGGCGCCTCCAGACAGCGGCGCCCGCCGACGTCGTCGGCCGGGCCAGGGCCCGCTCCGTCACCCAGGAGGTCATCCCCGCCCGCTCCCGCAGACTCTGGCGGGGCGCCGGCCTGCCGGGCGGGAAAACCCACAGCCACAGGACGCCGGCCAACAGCACCGGGACCGCGGTCCAGGCGGCGGCCGAGCCCTGCCAGCCGATGACGAGGGCCAGCGGCACGGCAAGGGCCGTGGCCGCCGTGACGATGACGTTGCAGGTCGAGGAGTACAGGCCGGTCATCAGCGCCGTGCGGTGCCAGAAGTCGCGGCCGATGACCATGGGAGCCACCAGGTTGCCCACCGTCAGCCCCGCCCCGATGACGACGGTTCCGGCGAAGGCCGCCCAGGTGGTCCCGGCCGAACGCAGCAGCGCCCCGGTCAGAGCCATTCCCAAGGTGAGCAGACCCGCGGCGTTGACGCCGACGCGGCGCACCACCATCGAGGCCAGCGGGGTGAGCAGCCCGAAGCACAGGATCGGCACCGAGGTCAGCGCGCCGCGCGCCACCTCCCCCATACCCAGATCCTGCCCCAGACGCGTCAGCAGAGGCGGGATGACCCCGACCGGCGCCCGCAGAACCGCGCAAAAACCCAGGAAGCCGACAACGATGACCATAAGCCAGGCGCGGCGGGGCAGCCCGGCGGCACCGCTCACAGCTGATCCGTCGCGTGCAACAGGCCGTCGCCGCGGCCCTCTCGCAGGCGCCAGGGTTGGGACTCCAGCTGGTCCCAGGCCTGGCCCTCGACCTCGAGACGCTCCAGCATGGAGGCACCCCGTTCGGGGATCCAGGCCACCTCGGTGCGCACGGCGGTCAGGTCGCGGATCGTGCGCCCGGCATCCAGGCCCCGCTGCTCGAACCGGGTCATAACCCGCCCCTCGTAGCGGGGCGACCAGCCGCCGCGCACGCCCGCCGGGGAACCAGGGTCCAGGCCGTTGCCCAGACTCCCCTCCTCGGCGGTCTCAGCCCCCAGATCGGGGCGGGCGCCAGCGTCGTCGTGCCGGAAGTAGGGCAGGGTCGCGTCGGGGCGCAGACCGGTGGGCAGCGCCGCGACGTCCTCGACAACGTCGCGCATCTGCCAGGCGTAGTCCGCCCAGTCGGTGGCCAGACGCCACACGCCGCTGGGGCGCAGGACGCGCGCCACCGAGTCGGCGAAGGCGGTGGTCACCAGACGGCGTTTGCGGTGGCGGGGCTTGCGCCAGGGGTCGGGGAAGAACACCCACACCTCACTGGCGCAGGACACCGGCAGGGCCGTGGCCAGCAGCTGGGAGGCGTCGGCGGGCACGACGCGCACGTTGTGCAGGCCCTGACGGTGGATGGAGGTCACCAGGCGGGCGATGGCGGTCTCCCAGACCTCCACCGCCAGGTAGTCCACCCCAGGGTGGGCGGCAGCGTGGGCCAGGAGCGCCTCACCGCTGCCCGAGCCGACCTCGACGATGAGGGGGCGCACCTGCCCGACGTGTCCGAAGAGTCGGTCCGGATCCAGGCGGAAGCTCGGGGACACGGTGCGCACGGCGTCGGCCCGCGGCACGTCGACCACGTAGCGGGGGCCGAGCTGGGCCAGGGCCTCGGCCTGGACGGGGCGCAGCCTACCGCCGGCGCGCGAGAAGGAGCGCACCCTGGAGTGGATGGCGTGGGAGCGGGGCGGGTGGTGCTGAGCCATGCGGAGCCTTGCGTCCTTTACTTCTGTGAGGTCTCGAAACCGTCTGCCCGGGGTCGTCGGGCACTGAGCGGCGCCGTCAGCCGACCTGCTCGTGGGCGGCGGCCCGCACGTACTTCTTGGTGAAGTCGGCGATGACGCAGTTGCCGAAGATCTCGGAGTTGAGCAGCCCCTGGGCGTCGCGAGGGTCGTGGTGGGCGAACCAGCGCCGGCAGGTGACCCGGTGCCCCGGGGAGGAGACCACGCGCACCTCGTCACCGGCCTGCACCGTCCCCTCGGTGAGCACCGCAAGGTAGACGCCCACCCGGTTGCGCGCTGAGAAGACCTCCACCCAGTCCGCACGGCCCACACCGCGGGCGAAGGTGGCGCACGGGTTGCGCACGCCGGTCACCCTGACCCGCAGTCCTGCGTTGCTCGGGTCGCCGATGGACAGGATCGCGCCGATCTCCACATCGTCGATGTCGCCCTCGATGAGGAGGTTCTCCCCCAGCCGCCCCGGCTCAATACCTCCCAGGACCTCGGACCAGTGCCGCTGCTCGGCGGCACTCATGACGTAGAGGGCCTTGTCACTGCCCCCGTGGTGGGCTCGGTCCCCGTGCCTGTCGGTGACGATCCCGGTCCGGCTCACCTCAACCGGCCCGTCGACGGCGCCCTTGTGGATCGCCGAGACGCCCGCCGGACCGGCGTCGGGCCGCATCCGCCGGACAGTGCACACGGCGCTGACGGTTCCCACCAGGTCACCGTCGTGGAACGGGGAGGGCTCGTCGTCGTGGCGGCCGTCGGCGCCCGCGTGCGGCTGACCCAGGACCCGGGCCAGCTCGCGGGTGAGCACCAGGCCGGAGCCGTCGTCGCTCAATGCAGCCTCGACCGTGTTCGCCGTGTTCTTCCCTGTCATCTCAGCCATGTCGGTACCCGTCCTTTCGTGGTCCGTCGGTGCCTTCCTCGTTCGGAGTCGTCGTGTCCCCGTACCCGTCTGCTACGTGCCGTTACTTGCCCGACTTGGCGCCGGTGGGCGTGTCCGCGCCGAGGGCCGCGATGAAGGCCTCCTGGGGCACTTCGACGCGGCCGATGGCCTTCATGCGCTTCTTACCCTCCTTCTGCTTCTCCAGCAGCTTGCGCTTACGGGTGATGTCGCCGCCGTAGCACTTGGCCAGCATGTCCTTGCGCAGGGCCCGGATGGTCTCGCGGGCGATGACTCGGGTGCCGATGGCCGCCTGCACGGGCACCTCGAACTGCTGGCGCGGGATGAGGTCCTTGAGCCGCTTGGTCATCATGACGCCGTAGGAGTAGGCCGAGTCGCGGTGGACGATGGCGCTGAAGGCGTCCACCTTGTCCCCGTTGAGCAGGATGTCGACCTTGACCAGGTTGGCGTCCTGGGAGCCGTCCGTCTCGTAGTCCAGGGAAGCGTAGCCGCGGGTGCGCGACTTCAGGGCATCGAAGAAGTCGAAGACGATCTCCGCTAGCGGCAGCACGTAGTGCATCTCCACGCGGGACTCGGACAGGTAGTCCATGCCCTGCATGGTGCCGCGGCGCGACTGGCACAGCTCCATGACCGTGCCCACGAACTCACTGGGGGTCAGGATCGTGGCCCGCACGACCGGCTCGGAGACTGCGGCGACCTTGCCCTCGGGGAACTCGCTGGGGTTGGTGACCGTGTGCACGGTGCGGTCCTCCATGGTCACCTCGTAGACCACCGACGGCGCCGTGGAGATGATGTCCAGGTTGAACTCGCGCTCCAGTCGCTCACGGATGATCTCCAGGTGCAGCAGCCCCAGGTAGCCGCAGCGGAAGCCGAAGCCCAGGGCCACCGAGGTCTCCGGCTCGTAGGTCAGGGCCGCGTCGTTGAGCTTGAGCTTGTCTAGGGCGTCGCGCAGAGCGGGGAAGTCCGAGCCGTCCACCGGGAACAGGCCGGAGAAGACCATGGGCTTGGGATCCTGGTAGCCCGACAGGGGCTCGGCGGCCGGGGCAGCCGCAGAGGTGACCGTGTCACCGACCTTGGATTGGCGCACGTCTTTGACGCCGGTGATGAGGTAGCCGACCTCGCCGGCCCCCAGACCCACCGACGGCGTGGGCTCGGGGCTGATGACGCCGATCTCCAGCAGGTCGTGGACGGCCTCGGTGGAGAGCATCTCGATGCGCTCGCGGGGCTTGAGGGCGCCGTCGACGACGCGCACGTAGGTGACCACACCGCGGTAGGTGTCGTAGACGGAGTCGAAGATCATGGCGCGGGCCGGGGCGTCGGGGGCGCCGTGCGGGGCCGGGACGGTCTCGACGATTCGGTCGAGGAGCTCGGGTACGCCCTGGCCGGTTTTGCCGGAGACCTTGAGGACGTCGTCGACGTCGCAGCCGATGAGGGAGGCGATCTCCTCGGCGTGCTTCTCCGGCTCGGCGGCGGGCAGGTCGATCTTGTTGAGGACCGGGATGATGGTGAGGTCTCCCTCGATGGCCATATAGAGGTTGGCCAGTGTTTGGGCCTGGATGCCCTGGGCGGCGTCGACCAGGAGGACCGCACCCTCGCAGGCGGCCAGAGAGCGGTTGACCTCGTAGGAGAAGTCGACGTGCCCGGGGGTATCGATCATGTTGAGGGCGTAGGCGCGCGTGACACCGTCGTCGCTCTCGAGGGCCCAGGGCATGCGCACGGCCTGAGACTTGATGGTGATGCCGCGCTCGCGCTCGATGTCCATGCGGTCCAGGTACTGGGCACGCATGTCGCGGGGCTGGACGACGCCGGTGGCCTGAAGCATGCGGTCGGCCAGGGTGGACTTGCCATGGTCGATGTGCGCGATGATGCAGAAGTTGCGCAGACGCGCCTGCTCGGTGGCGGCGGGCTGGACGCTGGTCATCTGCTCTGGTGTGGGGATCGGTGACACGGAGATCGGTTCCTGGCTCTTCCTCATATCTGGCATGGGTCTGGCTCAAGTGTCCCACGACGGCGGCCCACCGCCCCAGCCCGGCGGGCCGCCCCGCGGTGTGAGGTGCGGCTGCACGCCGATTCCCCCAGGCGCCGACGTAGGTGATTCCGCATCCGGACACCGGACGGCTTAGGCTAGCCTTCCTCATCTCCGCGGGCGTGGCCCGCATGCCGCTGCGTCGCTCGTAGCGGCCACGGTCGTCGGGGCAATCGCCTGGGCGGCCGTCTACACGACCGTTGGCATGATGATCCTGGCGGCCTGGCTCACCGCCCCGATCGGCCGCATCGTCTCCGTCCTGACGGGCACGGCCCTGGTGCTCATCGTTATGATTCGGCGCAGTCGCCCCACACGTGACGACCGGAGCCACTAGCGCAACCGAACCGGGCGGACCTGTCCAACAGCCCCTGTTGGGGAGGCCTACCCACAGTCACGGATGGGACTCTGCCGCCTTTTCGTGCCAGACTCGTCGCACTGCGGGCTTCTGAGCAGCCCCGTCCCCCCGGGGTCGTCCCCACCGAAAGCGTCTCCTGAAATGACTACAACCCTCAGCAGAAAACGTGTCCTGATCATCGCCATTGTCTCCACCGTCGCAGTGGTCTCCATCATCGCCGCAGGTCTGGTTTATGCCGGAGTCTTCGGCAACCGCAGCTCCTCCGCAAAGGCGTCCAGCAGCACTGCCGCAAATGAGCCCAGCGACCGCTTCATCGTCTCCTACGCCGAAAACTCGGCGGCGGCCAAGGTCATCGCCTCGGCGAAGGCCTACGGCGAGAACGTCCTCGAATCCCTGCCCTCCGAGGACAGGCAGACGCTGGACAACGCCGCCGGGAAGTTCTCAGTCAAGGTGGAGAACGTTACCGCGCACTCCCTGAGCACGGCCGGTGTCAAACTGAGCGACAAGCTCACTGTGAACCAGGTCAAGGAGTTCATTTCCACACTTGAGGCCGCCAACGGCATTGAGTCCGTCGAGCCCGATATGCACATGACCGCCGTGGACAACGCCTCCTCCGAGGACAGCAACGTCCCCGACGATCAGTACTTCTCCAAGCAGTGGGACATGACCTCGGGCTCCTACGGCATCAACGCCACCAACGCCTGGTCGCAGTCCACGGGCAAGGGCGTCACGGTAGCCGTCATCGACACTGGCATCCTGAGCAACCATCCGGACTTTGAGGGCCAGCTCCTGCCCGGCTACGACTTCATCTCCGATCCCGCAAGGGCTCGCGACAACGATGGCTATGACGCGGACCCGTCCGACGAGGGCGACTGGATCAAGCAGGGCGACTGTTCTTCGGAGGGCGGGGCCAGCAAGGATCAGACGTCGAGCTGGCACGGTTCCCACGTGGCCGGCACTATCGCCGCGCGCACGAACAACAAGAACGGAGTGGCGGGCGTCGCCCCGGATGCCAAAATCGTGCCCGTGCGCGTCCTGGGCCGATGCGGTTCCACAAGCGCCGACACCATCGACGCCGTCACCTGGGCCTCGGGGGGCAAGGTCAACGGCGTACCGGACAACGAGAACCCCGCCCGGATCATCAATATGAGCATAGGCGGCACCGGCAGCTGCCCGCGCTTCTTCCAGAAGACCATCGATGCCGCTGTCGCACGCGGCTCAATCATCGTCGCCGCCGCCGGGAACGATGATCAGGACGTGCGCAACGTCGCCCCTGCGGGCTGTAAGAACGTCATCACCGTCGGCGCCTCTACGAAGACCGGTGCCCGATCCTCCTTCTCCAACTATGGGACCGGTGTCGATATCTCCGCCCCCGGCGGTGAAATCGACGCCGCCGAGAACGGTATTTTGTCCTTGGCCGACAAATCCACGAAAGCTCCACAGGATCCCGACTATGCCATCATGATGGGCACCAGCCAGGCGACCCCCCACGTGTCCGGAACGGTTGCGCTGATGCTGGCTCTTAACCCCGATCTGAAGGCCGAAGAGGTCGTCACCATACTGCAGAATACAGCTACTCCAATGGCAGAATGCGATCGCAAGGCCTGCGGCGCCGGCATTGTCAACGCGGCCGCCGCCGTGGACAACGTGTCCGGTAAGAGCCCTGGCCCCAGTACGACCGCCAGCGCGAGCCCTTCTGCCTCGGATAAGGAGTCCTCCTCCCCCAGCGCGAGTCCCTCGACCTCGAGCAGAAGATCCTCCTCCCCCAGCACGAGTCCCTCGACCTCGAGCAGAAAATCCTCCACCCCCAGCGTGCCTCCCCGCCGCTTCCAGTAAGAGGTTCTCTGCTCTTAGCGGCCCACCGCCGGCATGGTGAGACACCGAGCGACTCATCCTGCGCTGCCAATCCGGACACGCATCTCATCTTCTGCCGCCGATTTGGCCGCTTGGCAACCTCGTTCTACCCTCTGTGCTATGACAGCGTTCCGCGACCGCCAGTGGTGGTGGCTCCCCTTGAGGCGAGCCACCACCCTGACGCGCTAGGACGTACCGGCTCGCTCACCGCGGGCCCGCCCGATAGCATGAGTGAGAGGCCCGCCTGACCCACGATCTCAGGAAAGAGGCCCCATGCCACCCACCGTGTCAGATGCAGCACCTCCAGCCGCGCCCTCTGCTGCCTCACCGATCGTCCTCACGCGCCAAGTGCGCTACCACGCCGACGGCGGTGCCCTCCTGGAGCACCTGACCCGCACAGGCCTGCTGCGCATCACTGGATACCCGGTCGGAGGCGCAGAAAGCGACACCGGCAACAGCACGGTACGCCCCGTGGACTGCATCCTGCTCGAGAGCGCCGACATCACGACCAAGGTCTCGCGCACCACGGTCGCCGTCCTAGAGGCCTCGGCCAGGATGACTTGCTGGGGCGGAACCGTCACTGCTGAGGCGCTGGACGCCGTCGACGGTCAGGGCCCCGGGCCCGACGGCCTTGCCGCCCTGGCCCGCCTGGAACAGCACCTGGGCGAGCACGTCACGGACCGCTCCCCCAACCGGCTCACGCTCAGCCTGCCCACCAGCGCCGACGACGACCCAGCGATCGAGGAACGCGAGCGCCTCACGGCCCTGTCCACCATCGAGCCGCTGCGGGTCCTGGCCGGAACCGAGATCGATCACCCTCATCTGCCGTTGGAGGCGGGGACCTTCGCTTTCGACTACCTGTCCACCTTCGAGTCCCTGCCCGAGGTGGACCAGGGTGCCAATACCTGCCCGGACTACCTTTTCTACGACGCCCGCATCATCCTCGTCGTCGACCACCCCACACAGGAGGCGACCCTGGTGGGAGCCTCCGTCGACGCCGTGGACCTGGAGTCGCGCATGAACGCGCTGGCCGCAGCCATCGACGACGCGACCGATGAGCCGGTCGACGGTGCCGACGGCAGCAAGGTTCCGTCCGCGTCGACAGCCGCCGCCGGCTGCCCGGTCCTGCACGCGGAGCCCACCATCTCCGACGCCGACTTCGAGGCGGTTGTGGAGACGATGCGCGGCTACATCGCCGACGGCGACATCTATCAGGTGGTGCCCTCGCGCGGCTTCACCATCGCCTGCCCGGACACGCTGGCCGCCTACCACGTGCTGCGCCAGGCCAACCCGAGCCCCTACATGTTCTATCTGGCGGCCCCGGACTTCGAGCTGTTCGGGGCCTCCCCGGAGTCGGCACTGCTGCACTCGGCGCGCAGCGGCCGGGTCGCCATCCGTCCGATCGCAGGGACCCGTCCGCGCGGGCTGCACCCCGACGGCTCGGTGGATCACGAGCGCGACACCCGTCTGGAGCTGGAGCTGCGCACCGACGCCAAGGAGGTTGCCGAGCACGTCATGCTCGTGGACCTTGCCCGCAACGACGTCGCCCGGGTCAGCCGTCCGGGCACCCGCAGCGTTCAGGACCTTTTGCGCGTGGACCGCTACAGCCGGGTGATGCACCTGGTCTCAGAGGTCTCCGGCGAGCTGGCCGATGACCTGGATGCTCTGGACGCCTTCCGCGCCTCCATGACGATGGGCACCCTCACCGGGGCGCCCAAGCTGCGGGCCGCCGAGCTCATCCGCCGGGCCGAGGGCGTGCGGCGTGGTTCCTACGGCGGCTCGGTGGGCTACATCCGCGGAGACGGCGAGCTGGACACCTGCATCGTCATCCGTTCCGGCTTCGTGGCCGACGGGACCGCCTTGGTCCAGGCCGGGGCCGGCGTGGTGGCCGCGTCCTCCCCGGCCGCCGAGGCCGCCGAGACCGTCCACAAGGCCCGTGCCGTCCTTGAGGCGGTGGCCGCCGCACAGGGCGCCGCCCTCGTCATCGACCGGACCGGCAAGGAGGTTTGAGCCATGACCAATACCAGCACTCGGCGCAGCGGGCAGAACACAGTGAATAGCATGGCCAAGAGCATGGTGAATAGCGCAGTGAACAGCACGGAGAAGGACACCGTGGCAGTCTCGGCCCCGACCCGGGTGGTCCTGCTCGACAACCGCGACTCCTTCGTCTACAACCTCGTCGACCAGTTCGCCACGCTCGGCTCCCACATCGAGGTTTATCGCAACAACGTACCGGTCTCCCGGGTGCTCGCCGCTCTGGAGCCCACCGAGGCCGAGCACGAGTCCGCTCGCCGCCCGGTTCTGTGCCTGTCCCCCGGTCCGGGCTACCCGGCGACATCGGGATGCCTCATGGAGCTCATCGCCGCCGCACTGGAGCAGGCGATCCCGACGCTGGGCATCTGCCTGGGCTTCCAGGCCCTCGTCGAGGCCTGCGGCGGACGGGTCGCCCCGGTCGGCCCGGTCCACGGTCGCTCCGACCGCGTCGAGGTCACCGAGGCCGGCCGCGCGGACCCGGCCTTCACGGTGCTCGACGGCGGACCGCTGGATGTGGCCCGCTATCACTCGCTGGGCACGCGCACGCCGCCCGAGGCGCTTGTCAGCCTGGCCCGCACTGCGCCGGTCGAAGGAGTCGATGGCATTGTCATGGCGGCCCGGCACCGATCGGCTCCGGCGGTCGGGCTGCAGTTCCATCCCGAGTCGATCCTCACCCCTCAGGGGCCGGCTCTGCTCAAGTCCATCACCGCCGACCTGGCCCGAACCTCCTGAGCCACGCCGCCTCACGTCATCCCGCAGATCCCCGCAACTGCGGAGCCACTCGGGCAGAATCGTCCCCGAGCGCCCCAAGCCTCAACCATCCGTGAAGGAGCTACAGACCGATGAGTGAGACCAACAATGCGGCCCCCACTGCCGCGGACGGCACGCATGTTGCCACGGCGCAGGAAGCGCACGAGCTACTGCGCGAAGTCGTTCAGGGGCGGCGCCTCACCCGTGAGCAGGCCTCCACGGTCTTCGCCGCCCTGGGCGCCGGGGATCTGTCTGAGGCGGAGACGGCGGCGCTGCTAGCGGCGCTGCACGCCCGCGGCGAGGAGCCCCAGGAGGTCGCCGGGGCCGCGAACGCCTTCCGCCAGGCGGCCCGGGCCTTCCCCTCGGTGACCTTCCCACTGGTGGACGTCGTCGGCACCGGGGGCGACGGCGTAGGCACGATCAACATCTCCACGGGGGCGGGCCTGGTGGCCGCCTCGATGGGGATCGCGGTTGCCAAGCACGGCAACCGGGCCGTCTCCTCCAAGACGGGGGCGGCCGACGTCATCGCCGAGCTGGGACTGCCCCTGGACGTGGACCCGGCCACGGCGGTCGAACTGCTGGCCCGCGACCACTTCACCTTCCTGTTCGCCCAGGCCTACCATCCGGCCATGCGGCACGTGGCCCCGGTGCGCAGAGCGCTGGCGACCCCCACGATCTTCAACGTCCTGGGGCCGCTGGTGAACCCGGCCCACCTGACCTTCCAACTCATGGGCGTGTGGGACCCGAGCATGCTGGACATGATCGCGGAGGCGATGGTCCAGCTGGGACGCAAGCGGGCGCTGGTCGTGCATGGCTCGGGCCTGGACGAGATCGCCGTCCACGGGCCGACGCTCGTGCGCGAGGCGACTCCCCGCGGGGTCAAGTCCTACGAGGTCGCGCCCCAGGAACTGGGGGTGAGCACCTACGAGCTGGCCGATCTGCTGGGCGGGGAGCCTGCCGACAACGCCCGTCTGCTGCGCGAGGCCATCTCGGGTGAGGGCAGGCCGGCCCATCGCGACGCCATCGCTGTCAATGCCGGCGCCCTGCTGTATCTCGCAGGCCCGGCCGACAACCTCGCAGACGGCACCGCCATGGCACTGGAGCAGATCCGTTCTGGCCGCGTGGCCCGCCACCTGGAGTCCATGACCAAAGCCAGTGAATTGGCCAGTGAGCCCGCCGACGATTCAGCCGCCGAGCGGGCCTGAGGAGAGACCGTGACCACCCCCGATACCGCCCCCATTCCCTCCATGGATCCCGGCTCCCCGACTTCGGACCCCGGCGAGCGCGCGCACCGTGAGCCGGTCGAGGCGCGGCTCATCGCCACGGGCACCGTCCTGGACTCGATCGTCCAGGCGCGCCGTGAGCGCATCGAGGAGCTGCGCGCCCGCTTCGGGCACCTGCGCGCCGAGGAGCTGCCGCACTCGCAGCGCTCCTTCGCCGCAGCCCTGCGCACTCGCAGCGGCGGGGCAGCGGGCCCGCAGCCGGCCCTCATCATGGAGTGCAAGGCGGCCTCACCCTCGCGCGGGACCATCCGCTCCGATTACGACCCGGCCGCGCTCGCCGCGCAGTACGCACCCCATGCGGCCGCGGTCTCGGTACTCACCGAGCCCGACCGCTTCAACGGCTCCTTCGACGACCTGGCGGCCGTGCGCGAGGTGGTGGACGTCCCCGTCCTGTGCAAGGACTTCATCGTCGATGAGGTCCAGGTGCTGGCGGCCCGCAGCCTGGGGGCGGACGCGATCCTGCTCATGCTCTCGGTGGTGCCCGACGACGTCTACCGAGAACTGGCCGAGCTGGCGCGCTGCCTGGGCATGGAGGTGCTCACGGAGGTCTCGAGCCCTGAGGAGATGCACCGGGCGGCGGCGCTGGGCGCCGAGGTCATCGGCATCAACAACCGCGACCTGCGCACCCTGGACACGAACCTGGCCCGCACCGAGAAGCTGGCCCCACTGGCCCCGGCCGGGGTGGTCCTCATCGGCGAGTCGGGGGTCAGCACGCCCGACGACGTACGGCGCCTCTCCGGCCTGGTGGATGCCCTCCTGGTGGGCTCGTCCCTGTCCGGAGCCCCGGACCCGGCCGAGGCCGCCCGAGACCTGGCCACCGCGGTGCCGCTGCCACAGCGGGACGGACAGTCCCAGAGCCAGGGCGCAACGTCGCCGTCGGACCAGGAACCGGGCGAGGGCGAGAGGGAAAGGCACCACCCGCGCCTGCCCGCCTTCTTCGGACCCTACGGCGGGCAGTTCGTACCCGAGCTGCTCATCCCGGCCTTGGACCAGCTCGAGGACGCCTTCATCGACGCCCAGGCCGACCCCGCCTTCGCCGCCGAGCTGGACACGCTCATGACCCGCTACCTGGGACGTCCCACAACAGTCACCGAGCTGCGCAACCTTCCGCTGGAGGGCAACGCCCGCATCCTGCTCAAGCGCGAGGACCTGGTCCACGGCGGCGCTCACAAGGGCAACCAGGTCCTGGGCCAGGCCCTGCTGGCCAAGCGGATGGGCAAGCGGCGCATCATCGCCGAGACCGGTGCGGGCCAGCACGGAACGGCCACCGCCATGGTCTGTGCCCTGCTGGGACTGGATTGCACCATCTACATGGGGGCCACCGACGTCGTACGCCAGGCTTCCAACGTCGAGCGCATGGAACTCATGGGCGCCACGGTAGTGCCGGTGGACAGCGGCGCCGGCACGCTCAAGGACGCCGTCAACGAGGCGCTGCGCGACTGGACCGCCTCCTTCGCCGACACCCACTACCTGCTGGGCACGGCCGCCGGCCCTCATCCCTTCCCCACGATCGTGCGCGAGTACCACCGGGTCATCTCCCGTGAGGCCCGCGCCCAGGTGCTGGGGCTGACAGGGCGTCTGCCGGACTCGGTCATCGCCTGCGTGGGTGGGGGGTCCAACGCGATCGGCATGTTCGCGGACTTCATCGACGACCCCGGCGTCGAGCTCATCGGTGTCGAGCCCGCCGGTGAGGGACTGAACACGCCCCGCCACGGCGCCCCCATCAACAAGGGACTGGTGGGCATCCTCCACGGGGCGCGCAGCTACCTCATGCGCACCTCCGAGGGACAGGTCGAGGAGTCCTTCTCCGTCTCGGCGGGCCTGGACTACCCGGGCGTGGGGCCCGAGCACGCCTGGTTATCGGACACCGGCAGGGCCCGCTACGTCGGTATCTGCGATGACGATGCGATCGAGGCCTTCCAGCTGCTCTCGCGCCACGAGGGGATCATCCCGGCCGTGGAGTCGGCTCACGCCCTGGCACAGGCTCTGGCCATGGCCCGGGAGGTGCCCGACGGCGAGGAGCCCCCGATCCTACTGGTGTGCCTGTCGGGCCGCGGGGACAAGGATCTCGATCAGGTGCGGGCGCGGTTGGGCGGCTCGTTCTCCACCGACGGTGCCGTCGCCCGGGCTGCGCGCATGGTGGAGCAGATGGGCAAACGCACTGAGTACGCAGGTCTGAACGCAGGCATGAGCACCGGCCCAAACGAGGAGTTCTGACATGAGCCGCTACCCCGCGATGTTCGCCGCTCTCAAGGAGCGCGGTGAGGGTGCCTTCGTCCCCTTCGTCATGGTCGGCGACCCCGACCCGACCACCAGCGAGGCCGTCATCGAGGCCCTCATCGCCGGTGGGGCCGACGCCCTGGAGTTGGGTGTGCCCTTCACCGACCCAGTCGCCGACGGACCCACGATCCAGAAGGCGCACGTCAGGGCGCTGGCCGCTGGGGCCGGCTTCAGCGACTGCTTGGAGGTGGTCGCGCGGGTACGCCGGCGCCACCCGCAGCTGCCCATCGGCATGCTCATCTACGGCAACGTGCCCTTCGCGATGGGCCTGGAGCGCTTCTACACCGAGTGTGCCCAGGTCGGCATCGACTCGGTGCTGCTGCCCGACGTCCCGATCCGCGAGTCGGCACTCTTCAGCCGTGCCGCCGAGGAGGCCGGCATCGACGCCGTCTACATCGCACCGCCGTCGGCCGCCGCCGAAACCCTGGACGCGGTGGCAGCGGCCTCACGCGGCTACGTCTACGCCGTCTCCCGGGTGGGCGTGACCGGTACCGAGAGGGCCTCGTCCACCGTGGGGCTGGCCGAGTCGGTGGAGCGCCTTCGCGCCGACTCCGCCGCACCCGTCATGCTGGGCTTCGGCATCTCCACGCCCGCGCAGGTTGCCGAGGCGATCGCCGCGGGCGCCGACGGGGCGATCAGCGGGTCCGCCACGGTCAAGATCGTCGAGCGCTTTGCCCCCGAGATCGTGGCGGCCACCTCTGGCGATAACGGTGGGCGCGGCAACGAGGAGCGCCGTCATTATGCGCTCGGGGCACTGCGCAGCGAGCTCGTCGCCTTCACCGCCACCATGAAGGACGCCACGCGCCGGCACTGAACCGGCCTGCTGCCGCCTCATAACAGGGGCCGGATCCTCTTTACGAGTGACGCGCACCACGGTATATTGACCGGGTAGTCATTTCTGTCCCCACTACCCCGTGAAAGAGGTTGCTCATGCATCTGCCACAACGACAACCAGCCTCATCCCGACGGCGCCTCACCGGTGCCATCGCAGCCCTCCCCCTGCTCCTCGCCGGCTTCCTCTCTTCACCGGCACAGGCCGCCCCCGATAGCATCATCGCCTCCGGAATCTACAATTCGAGCGGCGAGGGATGCCAGGGCTCGGGCACCAGCACCGACTGCCTCAGCTGGGGCCTGCGCATCCCCTCCACCATCGCGCCGAAGAAGGAGCTGACCGTCACCGTTGAGGTCGACTCCGTCCCCGGTCAGTGGGCATGGAACTGCCTCGCGAACGACCGGGTCGCCGGAACGGCGTCGTTCTACGACGCCCCCATCGGAGGTGAGAGCAAGAAGCTGAGCAGTTCCGATCTCAGACGCTTCGCGCGCCTCCACTACGGATCGTACGGAGACAGCGCCGGGCAGGTCGACGCCATCACGTGCACCCCGGAGCACCTGAGCATCACCTACAAGATTGATGACCTGGTGCGCGCGGAGGGCTCCTACCTCGACCTGAGCTTCGGAACGACCACAACGACCCCGGGATCCGGCCAACACACCTACTCCTTCTCACCGACAGTCACCACCTCCGCGGACAACACCCCCCAGAAAATCACGGCAACCGTGCAGAAACCTGCCGCGAACGCAGCGCCTCATTAAAAGCACGGAGAACAGAACGACAAAGGTCGGATGTGCGACGAGTCTTCGCACATCCGACCTTTGTCTTAATTTGCGGTCCATTCTCATCCAGCTCCAGACACGATCACCGAGGAGGGCCGGAAGACACTGGGCGTCGGTAGAACTGATCCAACCTTTTGATAATGTCCTTCTTAACGGTATATTGACAAGGCAATTGGTTCCCATCCCGATCATCTCGGAGAAAGGCGTGCTCATGCACACCCCACCTTCTCATCCCGCTCGGCCATGGCGACGCCTCCTGGGCGTCGCCATGGCTCTCCCCCTGCTCGCCGCCGGTACCGCTCCAGCGAGCGCCGCTACCTCTGCCGCCGCACCTGATACCGGCATCACCGTTGAGGGGCGTTACAACACGGCCGGTGCCGGCTGCCACGGCTCCGATGACGCCGCCGGCTGCCTGAGCTGGGGAGTTCGCGTCCCCTCCGACATAGCCCCGAACAGCTCCACCAACATCACCATTGAGGCCGACTCCGTGCCGGGCCAGTGGACCTGGACCTGCCCCACGCCGGACGGTGACAAGGTGGCCGGGACGAGCGCCTTCTACATCAAGAAGGGCGAGGGCGAGCCTCCAGCCAAACTGGCCGAATCCGACCTGAACTTCTTCGCCGGCCTCTACTACAACCACCACGGGGACAGCGCAGGATCGGTCAAGGCGATCACCTGCACTCCTGAGCACCTGAGTCTGACCTACGAGGTCAACTTCAACGCCGCCTGGGACAAGAGCTCCTACCTCGACTTGGACCTCGGGGCCACGGCAGCGGCCCCTGGTGCGGATGCGCGTAGCTACAGCTTCAGCCCCACAATCACGACCTCCACGGCCAGCCAGGTTCTCAGGCCCACGGCTACGGCGCAGAAGCCGGCAGCCAGCGCCACCCACGCCACGGTCACCACCGAGGCGGTCAAGGTCGACGGTGCCGCCAAGGACGCTGGGCGCTTCACCTTGAAGGCGAAGAACGACTCGACCACCCCCCTGCCCGACTTCACCATCTCCGCCTCGCGAGGCAGGGGACAGGCCCAGGTCACCGCCCTGACCTGCGACCTGACCGCCTTCGGCGGCGAGGTCGTCTCTGCCAAGGGACCGGCCGAGAGCCTCAAGGTCTCCAGCGGCAAGGCGAAGGTACCCCAGGGCAAGGAGATCTCCTGCCAGGTGGACCTGACCGGCATCGTCGGACGCAACACGATCACGGCCGGACTCACCACCGGCGACCAGACCTTCTCCAGCGACTACACCGACGACCGCCCCGTCGGCGAAGTCACGGTCCAGCCCACTGACCTCGGCGTCGAGGCCGCCCCCACCGGCACCTACGAGGTCGAGGTCGGCTACACCGTCACCTTCACCAACACCACCGACGCCGACGGGTACAGCTCCAATATCATTCTGCGACCTCACCTCCCCGCCGGCTTCACCCTCAAGAGCGTGTGGGGCACTGGTGTCCCGTGGTGGATCACCATGGACGACTACATCATCGAGCCGGATGGCTCCGTGTCGTTGTCGACGGCCGAGCCCCTGTATGCCGGTTCGTCCACCACGATGACCTTCTTGAACACCTACACGGTCAACGCCGACGCGATCACCGAGGAGGGCTGGAAGGCCCTGGGCACCTGCGACGCCAAGGATCCCTCCAAGGGACTGACCACCCAGATCGACGTCGCCGACAGCGACGCCGGCATCGAGGCCGGGACCTACTCAGTCTGCACCACCGTGACGCGCACGGAGAACTGACCACGGACACCGGTCAGTCGACCTGAATAGACGAAGGTCGGGTAGGCGAAAGTCGTCGCTTACCCGACCTTCGTAGCTTTTTCTTACGAGATGAGAAACCGAGCGTCAGTAGAACTGATCCAACCTTTCAATAATGTCCACCTTGTCGGTACATTAATGATGCAATTAGTTCCCATCCCGATCACCTCGGAGAAAGGCGTGCTCATGCACACCCCACCTTCTCATCCCGCTCGGCCATGGCGACGCCTCCTAGGCGTCGCCATGGCTCTCCCCCTGTTCGCCGCCGGCACCGTCGCTGCTCCGGCATCCGCTGATGCCGACATCACCGTTGAGGGGCGTTACAACACGGCCGGTGCCGGCTGCCACGGCTCCGACAATGCCGAGGGATGTCTGAGCTGGAGAGTTCGTGTTCCATCGGCCATCACCCCGAAGGGCTCTACCAACGTCACCATTGAGGCCGACTCCGTGCCGGGCCAGTGGACCTGGACCTGCCCCACGCCGGACGGTGACAAGGTGGCTGGGACGAGCGCCTTCTACATCAAGAGGGACCAGGGCGACCCCCCAGCCAAACTGGCCGAATCCGACCTAGGCCTCCTCGCCGGCCTCTACTACAACCACCACGGGGACAGCGCAGGATCGGTCAAGGCGATCACCTGCACTCCCGAGCACCTGAGTCTGACCTACGAGGTCAACTTCAACGCCGCCTGGGACAAGAGCTCCTACCTCGACCTGGATCTCGGGGCCACGGCGGTAAAGCCCGGCGCGGATACGCGCAGCTATCACTTCACACCAACGATCGACGTCTCCACGCGCAACGCGATTCTTCGGCCCACTGTCACGGCGCAGAAGCCGGCGGCCAGCGCTCCTCACGCCACCGTCACCACCGAGGCGGTCAAGGTCGACGGCGCCGCCAGGGACGCCGGGCGCTTCACCATGACGGCGAGGAACGACTCGACCACACCCCTGTCCGACTTCACCATCTCCGCGGGCAGATCCAGGGGACGGTCACAGGTGACCGCCCTGACCTGCGATCTGACCGCCTTCGGCGGCGAGGTCGTCTCTGCCAAGGGACCGGCCGAGAGCCTCAAGGTCTCCAGCGGCAAGGCGAAGGTACCCCAGGGCAAGGAGATCTCCTGCCAGGTGGACCTGACCGGCGTCGCCGGACGCAACACGATCACGGCCGGACTCACCACCGGCGACCAGACCTTCTCCAACGACTTCTTCGACTACCGCCCACTCGGCGAGGTGACGGTCCAGCCCACTGACCTCGGCGTTGAGGCTGACCCCATCGGCACCTACGAGGTCGAGGTCGGCTACACCGTCACCTTCACCAACACCACCGACGCCGACGGGTACAGCTCCGATATCGTCCTGCGGCCTCAGGTCCCCTCCGGCTTCACGCTCAAGAGCGTGACGGGCACTGGTACCCCGTGGTGGGTCGGCCCGGACAGCTACGCCATCCAGAATGACGGCTCCTTGTCATTGCGTACCAGTGATTCCCTGAACGCCAACTCGTCAACCACGATGACCTTCTTGAACACCTACACGGTCAACGCCGAGGCGATCACCGAGGATGGTTGGAAGGCTCTGGGCACCTGCGACGCCAAGGATCCCTCCAAGGGACTGACCACCCAGATCGACGTCGCCGACAGCCACGCCGGCATCGAGGCCGGGACCCACTCGATCTGTACCCCCGTGACGCGCACGGAGAACTGACCACGGACACCGGTCAGTCGACCTTCGTAGTATTTATCTTACGAAACGAGAAATCGGGTGCCAGTAGAACTGATCCAACCTTTCGATAATGTCCTTCTTAACGGTATATTAACAGGACCATTGGTTCCCATCCCGATCATCTCGGAGAAAGGCGTGCTCATGCACACCCCACCTTCTCATCCCGCTCGGTCATGGCGACGCCTCCTGGGCGTCGCCATGGCTCTCCCCCTGCTCGCCGCCGGCACCGTCGCCGCTCCAGCGAGCGCCGCTACCCCCACCACTGCGCCCGACACCGGCATCACCGTCGAGGGGCGTTACAACATGGCCGGTGCCGGCTGCCACGGCTCCGACGACGCCACTGACTGCCTGAGCTGGAAGGTCCACATCCCCTCCGCGATCGCACCCTGGCAGAAGCCCACCGTCACCATTGAGGCGGACTCCGTGCCGGGCCAGTGGACCTGGACCTGCCCCTCGCCGGACCGCGTCGCCGGGACGAGCACCTTCTACGCTCAGGGCGGTGAGGGCGCGCCCGAGACCAAGTGGGGCGACTCAGGCCTGGGCACCTCCGATCAGCTGCACTACAACGACTTCGGGGACAGCGCCGGCGAGGTCGAAGCCGTCACCTGCACTCCGGAGCACCTGAGCCTGACCTACAAGCCCAAGTTCACCATCCTGTGGAACAGGAGCTCCTCCTTCGACCTAGACCTCGGGGCCACGGCGGTGTCGCCCGGTACCGATGCGCGTAGTTACAGCTTCACCCCCACGATCGCGACCTCCACGAGCAGTCTGGTTCTCAGGCCCACGGCTACGGCGCAGAAGCCGGCAGCCAGTGCGCCCCACACCACCGTCACCACCGAGGCGGTCAAGGTCGACGGCGCCGCCAAGGACGCCGGGCGCTTCACCATGAAAGCGAAGAACGACTCGACCACCCCCCTGTCCGACTTCACCATCTCCGCAAGCCGCTCTAAAGGACAGGCCCAGGTCACCGCCCTGACCTGCGACCTGACCGCCTTCGGCGGCGAGGTCGTCTCTGCCAAGGGACCGGCAGAGAACCTCAAGGTCTCCAGCGGCAAGGCGAAAGTGCCCGAGGGTAAAGAAGTCACCTGCCAGGTGGACCTGACCGGCGTCGTCGGGCGCAACACGATCACAGCCGGAGTCACCACCGGTGACAAGACCTTCTCCAGCGACTACACCGACGACCGTCCCGTCGGCGAGGTCTCGGCCAAGAGCTCCCAGAGCAGCATCGAGGTCGCTCCCACCGGCACCTACAAGGTCGAGGTCGAGTACACCGTCACCTTCACCAACAAGACCGACGCCGAGGGGAGAACCTCCGACGTCGTCCTGCGACCCCACCTCCCCGCCGGCGTCGATATACGGAACATGTGGGGCACCGGCCTCCCGTGGCGAGTCGACATCAACGCCTTCGTTTTCCGGGAGGACGGTTCCGTCTGGCTGCCAACGGGAGACCCCATGCCCGGAAACTCCACAACCACCATGACCTTCTGGAACACGTACACGATCAACGCCGACGCGATCACCGAGGACGGCTGGAAGGCCCTGGGCACCTGCGACGCCAAGGATCCCTCCAAGGGACTGACCACCCAGATCGACGTCGCCGACAGCGGCGCCGGTATCGAGGCCGCATCCTTCGCGGTCTGCACCGCTGTGACGCGCACGAAGAACTAGAACCTTCGGGCACGCACCGCGAGTCACCGCGATCCGCGGCATCACCGGTGGTCCTCTCCCCACACCGGGGAGAGGACCACCGCGTTGTTGGTCACCGGCACCGACCCTCGGCGGCCACGGCGTCCCGGCACTCTCGCCAGACGATAGGGTGGCGCCCATGGCCAGTCTGCTCAATCGGATCCTCAGCCTGCTCGGTCGCGCCGCCTCCGACGCCGTGAGCGACGCACTCGCCCAAAAGCCGTCGACCTCGCCGGACCCGTCCGGGAGTACGCCGGCCGGATCTGCGGACCCCGGCAAACCCACTGCGCCCGTTCGAGCCCGTTCGCCCAAATTATCACCCACGTCGTCCTCCCCTCGGGGGGTCGGCGTCTACGACGTCGTCGCCCTGGGACTGCCCGCCTTCAGCTACTCCCCCGACCCCGACGGCGACGCCGACCCCGGTGAAGTGGTGTGGGCCTGGGTTCCCTTCGAGGAGGATCCCGCTCAGGGCAAAGATCGGCCGGTGCTGATCCTGGCACGTCATGAGACCTGCCTCGTTGCGGCCCAGATGACGAGCAAGGACCATGATCGAGATGCCGCTCAGGAGGCGCGCTGGGGGCGCTTCTGGCACGACGTCGGAACTGGCGACTGGGACCGTCAGGGCCGCCCCAGCGAGGTGCGCCTGGACCGCCTGCTCCTGGTGGAGCCGGCCTCGGTGCGACGCGAGGGGGCCACGATGAGCCGGCAGGTCTTCGACGGCGTCGTCGCCGCCCTGCGCCGCCACCACCACTCCTGAGCACATCCGGAGCACAGTCTGAGCGCAACGGGTCATGGGGCGATACACCTCACGCCTGCACCCCGTTTCACGCCTGGGGATGCGGGGATCCTGAATGATACAGTCGCCTACTGGACCTCTGGCCTGGCCGGCTGCGGGGTCCGGCGACCGGGTCAGCCAGGTGCCCCACCACCTCATGTCAGCCCGTGGCGCGAACCCTCTCTCCGGCCATCGACCAATCAGACGCGAGAAAGTTTCACCGTGGCGAACATCAAGTCCCAGATCAAGCGTATTAGGACCAACGAGAAGGCCCGCCTGCGCAACAAGTCCGTCAAGTCCGAGCTCAAGACCTACGTGCGCCGCGTGCGCGAGGCCGTCGAGGCCGGTGACAAGGACGCCGCGCTCGAGCATCTCAAGGCCGCCTCCCGCAAGCTGGACAAGGCCGTCTCCAAGGGCGTCATCCACAAGAACCAGGCCGCCAACCGAAAGTCCAAGCTCGCCAAGCGCGTCGCCTCGCTCTGAGGCCACCGCAGCAGTGAGCATCTGAAGGGCGCCTCCCACCGGGGAGGCGCCCTCCCCTTTTTCCATATCCCTCACCCCGTTCCCGTTCATCAGACCGCTTCAAGGAGAGCCCATTGCGCATCGGATTCGACCGCGACAAGTACCTGCGGATGCAGTCCAGCCACATTGCGGAGCGCCGCGCCCAGTTCGGCGGCAAGCTCTATCTGGAGTTCGGCGGCAAGCTCATCGACGACATGCACGCCTCGCGCGTGCTGCCGGGCTTCACCCCGGACAACAAGATTGTCATGCTCGCCGAGCTGGCCGACGAGGTCGAGATCGTCATGGCGGTCAACGCCAAGCACCTCGCCCGCAACAAGGTCCGCGCGGACCTGGGCATCTCCTACGAGGACGACCTGCTGCGCCACATCGACGCCTTCCGCAGCTACGGGCTCTACGTGGGCAGCGTCGTCGTGACTCAGTGGACCGAGGACAATCGTCAGGCCCACGACTTCAAACGCAAGCTGGAGTCGCTGGGTATCACGGTCTATCGTCACTTCCCCATCCCCGGCTACCCCGGTGACGTCACCCGCATCGTCTCCGAGGAGGGATACGGGCGCAACGAGTACATCGAGACCCGCCGGGACCTCGTGGTCGTCACCGCCCCCGGCCCGGGCAGCGGCAAGATGGCCACCTGCCTGTCCCAGATCTACCACGACCACCTGCGGGGCATCTCCTCGGGCTACGCGAAGTTCGAGACCTTCCCGATCTGGAACCTCCCCCTGGACCACCCGGTCAACATCGCCTACGAGGCCGCCACCGCGGACCTCGACGACGTCAACATGATCGACCCCTTCCATCTGGCGGCCCACGGCGTCCAGACCGTCAACTACAACCGCGACGTTGAGGTCTTCCCGGTCCTGACCCGTCTGTTCGAGGAGATCCTGGGGTCCTCGCCCTACGCCTCCCCCACGGACATGGGCGTCAACATGGCAGGTAACTGCATCTGCGATGACGAGGCCTGCCGGCAGGCCGCCAGCCAGGAGATCATCCGCCGCTACTACCGGGCCCTGGTGACCGAGAAGCGCGACGTCATCGCCCCCGTCCAGTCCCAACGGATCGCGCTGCTCATGGCCAAGGTGGGGGTCAGCAAGGAGGACCGTCCCGTCGTGCCGCCCACGCTGGAGGTGGCGGCGGCCACCGGTGAGCCCGCCTCGGCGATCGAGCTGCCCGACGGGCGCATCGTGACGGGTAAGACCTCGGCTCTGCTGGGCTGCTCCTCGGCGATGCTGCTCAACGCCCTCAAGGTCCTGGCCGGGATCGATGACAGCGTCGACCTGCTGGCCCCGGCCTCCATCGAGCCGATCCAGAAGCTCAAGACTCAGGGACTGGGCAGCCGCAACCCGCGGCTGCACACCGACGAGGTGCTCATCGCCCTGGCCGTGTCCGCCAACGGGGACGACAACGCCCGCAAGGCCCTCGACCAGCTCGAGACGCTGCGGGGCTGCGACGTCCACACCTCCACGATCCTGGGGTCCGTGGACGAGGGCATCTTCCGCGCCCTGGGGGTCCAGGTCACTAACGAGCCGGTCTACGCCACCAAGTCCCTGTACCGCAAGAAGTGAGGCCCGGGCGCGGGCGGCCTGCCTGCGGTGCCGTCCGCATTCGGACACCCTGTCGAGGTGGGGCTGATCACATGAGTGCGGGGAGGCGGCCGAGCGCACTCGCACGCGGTACATTCTCCCCAACGAGATGAGCTCGTGTGCTCTGGGGTCGGTGAAAGTCCGAACCGGCGGTGACAGTCCGCGACCCGGTCGCATCCAGCGACCGGCTGACCAGGTGGAACTCCTGGACCGACGGTGAGAGTCCGGATGGGAAGCGCGCACGGGACACACCATGCCGTACCGGGTGCCGTGCACCCGGTGGGTCCGGCGTGGCGGTGTCTCTCCCCAGCGCACCCGAGGGAGAGGACCGGATGACTTCGTTCACCCCCGTGCAGACGGCCGCGATGCGACGCGCCCTCCGAGCCGCGGCCTCCCCCGACGCCCCGCCCGGCCCCAACCCCAGGGTCGGTTGCGTCATCCTCTCCGCCGACGGCGACGTCCTCGCCGAGGGCCACCACCGTGGCGCCGGCACCGCCCACGCCGAGGTCGACGCGCTGGCGAGCCTCG
>NZ_JH470352.1:31357-34425 GCF_000239715.1 Actinomyces sp. oral taxon 849 str. F0330
TCTCAGCAGGACGACCCGACCGAGCAGGCCGGAGGCGGCGCGGCGACGCTGGAGGCTGCCGGCGTGCGGGTACGGCGTGGGCTGTGCTCCCAGGACGCCGCGCGTCTCAACCGCCCGTGGCTCCTGGCCGTGACCCGCGACCGCCCCATGGTGACGTGGAAGCTCGCCACCACCCTCGACGGCCGTATTGCCGCCGCCGACGGCACCAGCCGGTGGATCACCCCGACGGCGGCCCGCCGCGACGCCCACCACCTGCGCCGTCAGTGCGACGCCATCATGGTGGGCACCGGCACCGCCCTCGCCGACGACCCGGCCCTCACAGTCCGTGACGAGACGGGAGAGCCCGCCCCGGCTCACCTCCAGCCGCTGCGCGTCGTCGTCGGTTCCAGGCGCCTGCCTCCCGCCTCCAGGGTGTTCGCCGACGACCGCTATCTCCTCCTGCCCGACCACGACCCGCACACCGTCCTCGCCGTGCTCGCTGAGCGCGAGATCCGCCACGTCCTCCTCGAAGGAGGCCCGACCCTCGCGACCGCCTTCCTGCGCGCGGGCTTCGTCGACGAGGTCGTCGCCTACACGGCCCCCGCACTTCTGGGCGCGGGACCGGCCGCCATCGCCGACTTCGGGGCGACGACAATCACCGACGCCCTGCGGCTGCGTCATCCCCGCGTCGAGGTCCTTGGCGCAGGCGACGGGCTCGCCGTCCGCCTCTCCGGTGACCTGGGGGCCGACGACGCCCACCCCGACGCCCCTCCGGTCCCGAGGCCGCGGCACAGCCAACGCCCGGACCACCGGGACCGCATTCATCCCCCTATCCGCTGCCACACCGAGGAGAGTCACTGATGTTCACCGGAATCGTCGAGGAGCTCGGACATGTCGTCCGGCTCGAGACCGTCGAGGACTGCGCCCGGCTGACGGTCGAGGCGCCCACCGTCACCCAAGACGCGAGCCTGGGCGACTCCATCAGCGTCAACGGGTGCTGCCTGACGGTCGCCGCCATGCACGGGAACACCTTCACCGCCGATCTCATGGCGGAGACTCTCACGCGCACCACCCTGGGATCCCAGGCACCCGGAGACCCGGTCAACCTCGAGCGCGCCCTGCGCGCCACCGACCGGCTCGGCGGGCACATCGTTCAGGGGCACGTCGATGCCACCGCCGAGGTCCTCGACCGCAGCCACGGCGAGCACTGGGACCTCCTGCGCGTCGGCCTACCGCAGGAGATCGCCCGCTACGTCGCCGTCAAGGGATCGGTCGCCCTCGACGGGGTGTCGCTGACCATCGTCGACGTCGAGGACGCCCAGCGCGACGCCCCCGACGCCTCCCCCACGCCGGGAGCAGGGGCGTCACTCAGCGTCGGCCTCATCCCGGAGACGCTGCGACGCACGACCCTGGGCACGAGGCGGCCGGGAGAACGGGTCAACCTCGAGGTCGACGTCATGGCCAAGTACGCCGAGCGTCTTCTGGGCGCCCGCCTGAGCGAGGAGGATCGGCAGGCATGCTGAGCACCAGGAGCGTGCGCCCGGACACACGCATGGAC
Source organism: Actinomyces sp. oral taxon 849 str. F0330 (assembly GCF_000239715.1). NCBI lineage: Bacteria > Bacillati > Actinomycetota > Actinomycetes > Actinomycetales > Actinomycetaceae > Actinomyces > Actinomyces sp. oral taxon 849. The sequence continues at coordinate 32,895 of NZ_JH470352.1, forward strand.
AGCGTCGAGGACGCCCTCACCGCCCTCCGCGAGGGCCGGATGGTCGTCGTCGTCGACGATGAGAGCCGGGAGAACGAGGGGGACCTCATCTTTCCCGCGGCGACCGCCACGACCGAGCAGCTGGCCTTCGCGATCCGACACTCGACCGGCATCATCTGCGCACCCATGACGGCCCAGGAGCTCGACCGCCTGGGCATCCCCATGATGACCGAGCACAACACCGATCCCAAGAGGACGGCCTTCACGCTGAGCGCCGACGCACGCACGGGCATTACCACGGGGGTGAGCGCCACCGATCGGGCTCGCACCATCCGTGTCCTGGCGGACCCGGGCTCAGTGCCGACCGACCTCGTCCACCCCGGCCACGTCTTCCCCCTGCGTGCACGCGAGGGCGGGATCCTCAGGCGCCGCGGTCATACGGAGGCCGCCGTCGACCTCATGCGCCTGTCGGGCAACCGGCCCGTGGGCGTCCTCGTGGAGATCGTCAACGACGACGGCACCATGGCGCGCCGGCACCAGGTGCGAGAGCTCGCCGACGCCCACGCCATGCCCATGATCACGGTCGGCGACCTGGAGCGCTACCGGTGGCTGCACGAGGATCTCGTCGAGGAGGTCGTCTCGACGCACCTGCCCACCGCGCACGGGGAGTTCACTGTCCATGCCCTGCGCAGCAGGGTCGACGGCACCGAATATCTCGCGCTCGTGTGCGGCCGCGTCGTGGACGGTGAGGACGTCCTCACCCGCGTCCACTCCGCCTGCCTGACCGGCGACGTCCTGTCCTCCCTGCGCTGCGACTGCGGGCCGCAGCTGCGCGCCGCTATGGAGGCGATCGGCGCCCGCGGCCGCGGGGTCCTCGTCTACGCCTCCGACCACGAGGGGCGCGGCATCGGGCTCATCGACAAGCTCCGCGCCTACGCGCTGCAGGAGGAGGGAATGGACACCCTCGACGCCAACGTCGCGCTAGGGCTGCCGGCCGACGCCCGCAGCTACGCCACCGCCGCCCAGGTGCTACGGCGCCTGGGCGTACGCTCGGTCGAGCTCATGACGAACAACCCGGACAAGGTCACGGGCCTGGAGCACTACGGCGTGAGCGTCCGCTCCAGGACGTCGACGCCGACCTTCGCCAACGGGGAGAACCTCAGCTACTTGTGCACCAAGCGCGACCGCATGGGCCATCTGCTCACCGGGCTCGAGCCCACCGGCTCCCGCGCGGAGGTGCTGCCCGGTGAGGCGACGGCTGACGATGCACCCTGGCACAAGACCGGCGAGAACGAGGGAGAGGCACGATGAGCGGATCCGGGGCACCTGCGCGGAGCGCACCTCACGCGCGGGGCATGAGGGTGACGGTCGTCGCTGCTCAGTGGCACGAGCGTGTCATGAGGGACCTGGTCACCGGGGCGCTGCGCGCCGTCGAGGAGGCCGGAGCTCAGGCGAGCGTCGTGCGGGCGGTGGGCTCCTTCGAGCTTCCGGTGCTCGCCGCGGCCGCCGCGCGGGGCGGTGCCGAGGCGGTCGTCGCGCTGGGCGTCGTCAT
>NZ_JH470352.1:35086-116901 GCF_000239715.1 Actinomyces sp. oral taxon 849 str. F0330
GGCTGCGGCGGCGTCGGCCGACGGTGAAACCGGTGGCCTCGATGCGCCCGGCGTAGTAGGTGCGCACGTGGTCGACGCTGATGGTGCCCTGGGTGTCGGCGAGGAGCTGGTCGACGGCGGAGCACAGCTCGCGCACGTCGCTGCCCAGGGCGTCGACCAGGGCGCCCACGGCCTCGGGGGCGATGCTCCGCCCGGCGCGGCGCACGTCGGCCACGACCAGGGAGGACTTGTCCTTGGCGCTCTTGATGGCGTCGCACTGGACGGTCGGGTAGGGCGAGGCCTTGATGGCATCGAGCAGGCGCTTGCCCCGCTGCCCCCCGTTGTGGCGCAGGATGACGCTGACCTCGGGGTCGGCGGCGCCCACGTAGGCGATGAGGTCGGCCAGAAGGGCGTCGGTCATCTGCTCCAGGGCGGGGACGTAGACGAGCCGGGGCTCTCCGAACAGGGAGGGCGACACGAGGGTGTCGAGCTGGTGGGGCTCGTAGGTGGCGGCCTCGAGGCGCGTGACCTCGGTGGTCGGGTCCTTGGCCTTGGCCTGCTCCAGAAGACTCGATACCGCACGGTCGGCGAGGACCTCCTCGCCAGCGCGGATGAGGACGATCGGCGCCAGCTGGGCCTGGTCCCAGCGAAGTCCAGCCGGTGCGTTGCGCTGGCCTCGGGAGCGGGAGGTTCGGGTCGCTGCCATGGGGCAAGCCTGCCACGAGCGGGCCGCATCAACCGTCTCAGTCCCTTCAGCAGGGCGCGGCGGGCGCGGGGAGCCACTAGGAGCAGGACCCCGAGCTCGCAGGCCCCCAGTGCCAGTGCGCCCGTGAGGCCGTCCGGCCAGGGCAGTGTGGCGCAGGGCAGGTGGGCGAAGAACCCGGCGACCCACACCATCCAGGAGCAGGCCGCGAGCGCCGGCCAGGCGATGACGGTGGCGGCCGCGGGCCAGGCGGGGTGGACCAGGGCTGCCAGGAGCCCGCTGATCGTGGCGATAACAGCGGCCGGCTCGGTAAGCAGATTGGCGGGAACCGACCATGCCCCCACGGTGGGTTGGAGGAGGATGAGAAGGGGGCTGCAGGCCGCCTGAGCCACCAGTGGCAGGGCCACGGCGACGGCCAGCCACCTGGGAAGGCGGCGCGAGAGGTGGGCCGCGACCGGCTTGGCACCGATGACGATGCCTGCGGTGGCGACCACGGACAGGGCGAAGCCGTAATCCCGGGCCTGCCAGGGATCGATAAGCAGCAGGACGATGGCCCCGGCGCACAGGGCCGGCACGGAGGCGGCGCGGCGCCCTACCACGACGCCCAGGAGCATGACGGCGCCCATGGTGGCCGCGCGCAGTACCGAGCCCGAGGGGCGCACCAGGATCACGAGGAGAGTCAGCAGGATCGTCCCGAGCAGTGCCCGCCAGCGCCGGGGAACGACCCCGAGGGCGGCCAGGCCCAGGCCCAGGACGATGGCGACGTGCTGCCCGGAGACGGCCGTCAAGTGGGTCATGGACACGGTGCGCATGTCCTGGCGCACCTGGGCGGGTAGGGCGTGGTCATCGCCCAGGGCCACGCCGGGCACGAGGGTTCGAGCACCAGTCGGCCAGAATCCCCGGGACGCAGTTTCCGTGTCTTGTGCATCTTCTGCGCCGACGGCCCGGGCAAGGCCAGTGCGAATGCTGGTGACGGCTCCGAGCACCCCGGCCGGTGGGCTGAGCACCTTGAGACCAGCGCGCTTGGGGATGATGGCCGTCTCGGATCGGCCCGGATGCGTGGGCTTCAGGTGCGTGCGTACCTCGACGCGGGTCCCCATGGGCAGGCTCAACCATTGCTTGTCGGCCAGGACGGTGGCGCTCAGGGACGAGGATCGCCCATCGACCTGCTCGACGTCGAGGGCGGTGATGACGAGGGTGGATCGACTGGTGGCCGAGACTCTGGGCTCCTGGGAGACGGTGCCGACCAGGGTGACCGGGCGCCCGGAGGCCACCGCCATGGTCAGGGGGTCGCGCTGGCGGGCCCACAGGTGGGCGGCGCTGATGGCCAGGACCGCCGCGGCGCACAGGGCGCACACAAGCATGCTGGCGCTCACTGTGCCGATGGCGCCGGGGTCCTGCTCGGGGGCTCCGGGGCGCGGGTCGGCCCGGTGGCGCGGTGGCCGGAAGCGCAGGACGGGCACGATCAGTGCCGCAGCCAGAGCTGCGCACCCCGAGGCCAGTGGGAGCACCGGTCTCCAGGCGCCCGCTCCATCGTGCCCGACGGCCCACCAGGCGCTTGCCCAGCAACTGATCGCAGGAGCGAGCAGACGCAGGTCGAGGGGCTCGGGGGCCTTGGAGGCGGTGGTGTGCGCGCGCTGCCCTCGGCCTCGGCGCTGGCTCTGCTCCTGGCGCAGGCGCTCGTAAAGCGTCGGATCGTCCCACGGGGCCCCGGAGGCACTCGTGCCGTGGTCTTCCTTCATACGGTGGCCTGTTCCCGCAGGGCCTCCAGCTTGGCCTTGCCGATGCCGGGGACGTCGGTGAGCGCGTCGACGCTGGCGAAGGGCCCGTGGGAGTCGCGGTACTCCACGATCCGCTGGGCCAGGGCCGGGCCGATGCCGGGCAGCTTCTCCAGCTCGGAGGCCGAGGCCGTATTGATGTTGACCGTCCCCGAGGCGCCGCCGTCTCCGGGCTTCCCCGAACCTGTTCCCGCCCCGGGGGTGGCGGCTCCGCTGGGTTGTGGTGCGGGATCGGGCAGGATCTCGCCGATGCGTGGCACCCGGATCTGCTCGCCGTCGGTCAGGACTCGGGCGAGGTTGAGTTGTTCGGCATCCGCGTCCGGGGCGACTCCCCCTGCGGCGTCGATGGCGTCGGTGACGCGGCTGCCCACTCCCAGGACCACGACTCCCGGCCTGGTCACCGCCCCGGTGACGTGGACGACGACGTTGCCGGCTGCAGCGGGCGAACCGCCCGGTGCAGGGCTGCCCCGCATTGAGACTGGCGCAGTGGCCGCAGATGCGGCTGGGGCATGTGCCCGCATCGATGCGTTTGCCGTGCCCGCGGCGGCGGTGGCCGGAGCCGACTCGCCGCCGGTACCGGTGGAGGCCAGGACGGCCCGTAGCGCCAGGACGAGAGCCAGGATGAGGAGGACGGCGCCGGCGACCACGGCGGCCCGAGGCGCGATCGCCAGGCGGCGCGGGTGGCGGACGGGCTCCTCGGGATCGGTCGAGCAGGCCAGGCGCACAAGATCGTCCAGGGACCGGTCCCCCGTCCTTCTGCCAGCACTCATGGCTTTGACGGTAGGTGGTGAACGGGCCCGCCGCGCAGCCTGTCCATCTGCCCTGTGGAGAGGGAGCGCAACTCGTCTTCTGTGGTAACCGGGCGTCATTGCGGGATCGTCGTGGGGCGCCGCGGGCGCGACGGGGTGGGCCGTCGGGCAGGAGTCAGTGTGCCCTGAGGTCGGGGGCGACGGCGATGCCAAGGGCCCCAGGACCAAGATGGGTGCGGGTCGCCTCGTCGATGGGGAGGGTGAGGACCTCGGTGACGATGGCTCCGGCCTCCTCCATGGCCTCGCGCAGTCCGGTCTCGAGCCGGCCCAGCATGTCGGCGTCGTCCCCTTGGATGGCCAGGCGCACTGGGTCGGCGGGGCGCCTGGGGCCGGACAGGGCGGTCCCACCGGCGGCGCGGACGGCCTGGGCGATGAGGTGTCTCCTGGCGCGGGCAGCACCGCGTACGGTCTCCAGCGCCCGAATCCCGTCTCGGGTGAGGGCCAGCACCGGGCGAATTCCGAGTACTCCGTCCAGGCGGGCGGTGGTGCGGTCGATCCGCCCGGAGCGGGCCAGGCGGCCCAGGTCGTCGACGATGAAGAGCTGGCAGGAGCGGGCAGTGCTGGCACGAGTCAGTGCCGCGCCGCGGCGGGCATCGTGGGCGTGGGCGGCCGCCAGCACCGCGAGTCCCAGGGCTCCAGAACTGGTGCCGGAGTCGACGACGCGCAGCCACTGCGGCCGTCTGCGCCCAGCATCCCCTTCCCGCCCGGTGTTCCCGGCGTACTCGGCCTCGATCCGGGCTGCGGCGATGCGGGCGTTGTCCACGGTTCCGGACAGCGCCGAGGAGATGTGAACGGCCAGGACCTCCTCGGCTCGCAGAGCTGCACGGCCATAAGCGTCCATCAGCTCCTGGACACTGGGGCGTGACGTGGTTGTGGGGGCGCCGTCCGCACCGGGGACGGTATGAAGGGGGACCACCTCGATCGCACGGTCACGTATCTGGGGCTCCGTCAGGCAGGCGGCGGAGTCGGTGACGACGGCGAGCGACATGGCATCTACTTTATCGGCAAGGCCCCTGCTCACCGACCAGGCGCCGCCCGCGACGGTGGCGTCCGGAGCCTTCGGCTACTGGTCTGCCGGCGCCGGCTGTTTCTCGCTGCGAGAGGCGAGGAGTTCGGTGTAGAGGTCGATGAGCCGCTTGGTCATCGTCTCGGAGTCGAACTGCCGGGCTGTCTCCAGGGCGCCGTCGGACAGCTCGGCGAGCCGGGCGTCGTCGGACAGCAGCGAGGCGAAGACCCGGGCGAAGTCCTCCCCCTCGATCCCGTCGGTGAGGATCGCGTTGCGCTCGGTGAGGCACTCAGTCATCCGCTCGTCGCAGTAGACGATCGGCAGTCCGGAGGCAGCGGCCTCCAGGAACACCATGGGCTGATTGTCGAAATGGTAGGAGGCCAGGGAAAAGACATCAGCCTGTTTGAGTAGGACGGCGACCTCCTCGGGTGAGCGCTTGCCGGCAATGATCACGCGGTCGGCGACCCCGAGCTCCTCGGCGCGCCGGCCCAGCTCCTCCTGGGAGGGTCCTGGACCGACCAGCACCAGCTTGACCGGCATTCCGGCTAGGTGGGGCATGGCCTCGACGAGCGTCATCTGCCGCTTCTCCGGGCTGAGGCGGGCCACGCAGATGATGATCTTCTCGCCGGGCGCCTTGGCAACCGGCGAGTCGACGGCGCGGGCTCGCCGGTAGCGGCTGGAGTCCAGTCCGTTGGGCAGGACCATGCAGGGGGCGGTTAGCCCGCCGTCGTTGATGAGGATCTGGGCCAGGTGCTGGGAGGGCGACAGGCAGGCGTCGCACTTGTTGGCGAAGGCCGCTGTCAGTCGCCATCCCTGGCGGGACAGGGCCGTCTTCATGTCGCGCTTGTTGAGGTGCCTAATGGAGTCGCGATGGGGGCGGGGCAGCACCGGCAGGGACTTGAGCGCCACGGGGAAGGCGACGGACAGGGCCAGCAGGCCGGAGAGCACGGCGAGCGGGTAGTCGTCGATGAGCTCGGTGTAGAGGGTGTGGATGGTGGTGACGTGGGGGATGTTCTGGCGCTTGGACACCCAGTGGGCCAGGACCCCGAGGCTGAACTGGGTCTGGCTGTGGACGATGTCGAAGTCGTAGGCGTCGAAGCGCCGGGCCAGGCCGGGGTAGATGGTGGCGACTTCGCGGCTGTCGAAGACGTAGTAGCGCGATGAGGGCAGGCGGATGACGTGGTCGTCGGTCTCCTCGTAGCCCTCGGCCTTGGGGGCCACGATGTAGACCTCGTGGCCCATGCGTTCCAGGGCGGCCCGGAAGGTAGCCGTGGAGGTGGCCACGCCGTGGACGGAAGGCAGGTAGTCGTCGATGAAGAAGGCGATCCGCATGACGCTCATCCGATCCTGCGGGCTGGAGTCGACAGCAGCCTGCCCCGTAGGGGCGGCTCATCCGGGCAAGACGACGCAGGGGGCAACATAGGGGCGCGCAAACCTCACAGCAAAGAGGACGGGTGAAGGAACGGGGCCGGACGCGCGGTCTCGGAACTCTTGGGCTCAGAGGCTACCCTGCCGACCGCGCCACTGCCGCCCGGAGCACCCGAAACGGCGCCAAGACCACATTTTTCTCTGTTTATCCTGGTCAACGGCGTTTGTGTCTGTGATGCCCCTATGAATGGGCTTGGAGGGATCGTCTTTCCGGACGCTTGGCCCCATCATGTCCTCAGACGCGCCAGGCTCCTGGCACGCCCGAGTCAGCGCGCTGGCAGGTTCGGCGTTTACGATGACGCCATGACCGACTCAGCTGAGATCGCACGCCTCAAGGCCGAGGCCGCTCAGGCCGCCGCCGAAGCCGCCGCAGCCAAGGCCGCCGCTGCTCAAGCCGCCCTTGACGCCGCCATCGCCTCTAGTCCCGCCTCGGCCGAGGCTACTCCTGGCACAGGGACCGCTGCAGAGGCCGCAGGGGCCGAAACGGGGGCTCCGGCCGCAGCTCCCACAGAGTCGGCCGACGCCGTCGCCCCCGCTGACTCCGCGCAGCCCGCCGTGCCCGCTGAGGCGCCGGCGGAGGAGGCCCCTGCGACACAGGATCAGACGGAGACCGCGCCCCCTGCCGAGGATGCCGCCTACACCGGCCAGGTCCGCTCCGGCTATGACTTCTCCTCCCCCACCCTGCCGGTGGGCACCTACCTCGACACGCTCTGCGATGGCGAACCCGCGCCGGTCAAGGGCCTGTCGGTCGGCATCCCGCTGGGGCTGCTCAACCGGCACGCGCTGGTGGCCGGGGCGACCGGTACCGGCAAGACCCGTACACTCCAGCTCCTGGCCGAGGGCCTGTCCAGCGCGGGCGTCCCAGTCTTCCTGGCCGACGTCAAGGGCGACCTGACCGGCCTGGCCGAGCCCGGAGCCTCCAACGACAAGATCGCCGCCCGCATCGACTCCACCGGTCAGGAATGGGCGGGTCAGTCCTTCCCCATCGAGCTGTTCAACCTCGGTGGATCAGACTCCGGCGCCGGCATCAGCGGCACCCCCATTCGCACGACGGTCACCGAGTTCGGGCCGATCCTGCTCTCCCGGGTCCTGGGCCTCAATGACACGCAGACCTCCGCCCTCCAGCTCGTCTTCCACTGGGCTGACAGCCAGGGGCTGGCTCTGCTGGACCTGAAGGACCTGCGCGCCGTCGTCGACTACCTGACGAACACCGACGCGGGCAAGGAGGAGCTCAAGACCATCGGCGGTGTCTCGGCTGCGACGGCCGGGGTCATCCTGCGTGAGATTGCCGCCCTGGAGGCGGCCGGAGGCGAGGCCTTCTTCGGCGAGCCCGCACTGGATGTGCGCGACCTCATGCGGCTCTCCCCCGATGGCCGCGGTGTCATCTCCGCCCTGGAGCTGGCCGACATCCAGTCCCAGGGCACGCTGTTCTCCACTTTCCTCATGTGGCTGCTCGCTGAGCTCTTCGAGACCCTGCCTGAGGTCGGCGACCCGGACAAGCCCACCATGGTGTTTTTCTTCGACGAGGCACACCTGCTGTTCTCCGGCGCCTCGAAAGCCTTCCTGGAGGCCGTGGTGCGCACCGTGCGGCTCATCCGCTCCAAGGGCGTGGGCATCGTCTTCATCACCCAGTCCCCCACGGACGTGCCCGACGAAGTCCTGGCCCAGCTCGGCAGCCGGGTCCAGCACGCCCTGCGCGCCCACACCCCGGCCGACGCCGCCAACCTCAAGAAGGCGGTCTCCACCTTCCCGGTCAGCCCGGTCGACCTCAGCCGGGTGCTCACGTCACTGGGAACCGGTCAGGCCGTTGTCAGTGTCCTGGACGAGAAGGGACGTCCCGCTCCGGTCGCTCCGGTAGTCATCAACGTTCCCGCCGCCGTCATGGGGCCGGCCCAGGGCGGCACCGTCGGCCAGGTGCTGGCTTCCTCGCCGCTCAAACCCAAGTACGCCACGGGCGTGGATAACGAGTCCGCCTACGAACTGCTGGCCCAGCGGGTCCAGGCCGACGCCGAGGCCGCCGAGGCCGCTCGCGCCGCCGAGCAGGCCGCCAAGGAACAGGCAAAGGCCGACGCCGCCGCTCAGAAGGCCCTGGAGAAGGAGGCCGCCCGCCAGGCCGCTCAGCGTCAGAAGGAGGCCGAGCGCTTGGAGCGCGAGGCCGTCAAGGAGGCCCAGCGTCGCCAGCGCGAGGCGGAGAAGGCCGCCGAGCGCCGTCAGCGGGAGGTCGAGAAGACCATCGGCTCGGTGGGCCGCCAGATCACCCGCGAGATCACACGTTCCATCTTCGGCACCCTCAGGCGCCGCTGAGAACCGGCTCAAGCAGGGCGAAGGGGCTGCACCAACCACTCGGTTCGTGCAGCCCCTCGTGCTGCTCCTCCGCTACTCCGGCGCGGCCGTGAGCGACGCCGTCGGAGAGTCCGCCCCGGTCACTCGGGAACGATGCTCACCAGGTGGACGCCCAGACTTCCGGTAGGTACGTCCAGCCTTCTGCACTATTGAGCTACGGCTCTATACCGCTGACGAGCAGCCTCTCCACTAGTTCCGATCGCCTCACCGACTTCGCGCCAGGACAGCTGCTGCTCACGGGCCGCATGCACCGCTTCAGCAAGTTCACGCTCAGCCGTGTCACGACGCCACGCCGCAAGCTTGACGGCCATGATCGGCGGCAACGGGGCATCTTCGTCACCGGGCCTGGGGTCATAGTTCTCGAAGGCGTCGGCGAACTCGTCAGCGCGAGCCGCGATGTCTGCGATGGAGCGTCGAGTCATCGTGATTCACCTTAGATACTTGGAACGGGCCGGGCGCATAGCGTGAGCGATAGCGATGACGCCGTGCCATTCGATGACGCCTACCTCAATGAGAATGCCAGTCTCGTCGGCACCTATGAACATCGTCATCGAATCATCTTGCACAAAGTGACGGACAGGAAAGCGCAGTGCGTGGAGCATGGCATCATCCGGCACACCGTGCCGATGTGCACTGTCGAGGATAATCGGGCTCAGCTCCACAACACAAGGTTACTTGTTGTTCGTTTTCCAGCCAAAGCACAGTCTCAACGCACTCCTCCTCTCTATCCCCGCGGGCACAACTTGAGGGGCTGCACCAACCACTCGGTTCGTGCAGCCCCTCGTGCTGCTCCTCCGCTACTCCGGCGCGGCCGTGAGCGACGCCGTCGAGAGTCTCCCCCGGTCACTCGGGGACGATGCTCACCAGCTTGGGGGCGCGGACGATCACCTTGCGCACGCCGCGCCCGTCCAGGGTGCGGATGACGCCGGGGGCCGCCAGGGCCAGTTTCTCCAGCTCGGCCTCGGAGATGTTGGGGTCGACCTCGAGGCGATCGCGGACCTTGCCCTTGACCTGGACGACGCAGGTGACCTTGTCGGCGGCCAGCAGGGACTGGTCGGTCACGACCGGGAAGTCCTCGTGGGCCAGGGAGTGCTCGTGGCCCAGGCGCTTCCAGATCTCCTCGGCGATGTGCGGGGCCACGGGCGCCGTCATGAGGACGAGGGCCTCGACAGCCTCGCGCGGGACCGCGCTGAGCCCGGTGAGATGGTTGTTGAGGACGATGAGCTTGGCGATGGCCGTGTTCAGCCGCATCCCCTCGTAGTCCTCGCGCACGCCCACGATCGTCTTGGCCACGAGCCGGCGGGTCTCCTCGTCGGCGGGCTCGTCAACCACCGTCAGCTCACCGGTGGTCTCGTCGACGATATTGCGCCACAGGCGCTGCAGGAAACGCTGGCTGCCGGCGACGGCGCGGGTGTCCCACGGGCGGTCGGCGTCGAGCGGCCCCATGCTCATCTCGTAGACGCGGAAGGTGTCGGCGCCGTAGGCCTCATACATGTCGTCGGGGGTGACGATGTTCTTCAGGGACTTGCCCATCTTGCCGTACTCGCGGCCCACTGGCTGCCCCTGCCACAGGTAGCTGGTGGTGCCGTCCTCGGCGGTGACCTCCTCGACCTCGTCGGCGGGCACATACTGCCCGCGGGAGTCGGTGTAGGCGTAGGCCTGGACGTAGCCCTGGTTGAAGAGACGGTGGTAGGGCTCGGAGGAGGAGACGTGGCCCAGGTCGAAGAGGACCTTGTGCCAGAAGCGCGAGTAGAGCAGGTGCAGGACGGCGTGCTCGACGCCGCCGACGTACAGGTCGGTGCCGCCGGAGGTGTTGCCAGCCTGCGGGCGCGGCCCCATCCAGTAGGCCTCGTTGGCCGGGTCGACGAGCGCGTTGTCATCGGTGGGGTCGATGTAGCGCATCTCATACCAGCACGAGCCGGCCCACTGCGGCATCGTGTTGGTCTCGCGGTAGTACGTCCGGGGGCCCTCGCCCAGGTCGAGCTCGACCTCGACCCACTCGGTGGCCTTGCCCAGCGGCGGCTCCGGGGAGGAGTCGGCATCGTCGGGGTCGTAGGAGCGCGGTGAGTAGTCGGTAACCTCGGGCAGCTCGACCGGCAGCATGGACTCGGGCAGGGCGTGGACGCCGCCGTCCTCGTCCCACACGATCGGGAAGGGCTCGCCCCAGTAGCGCTGGCGGGAGAAGAGCCAGTCGCGCAGGCGGTAGGTGACCGCACCGCGACCGGCGCCCTTGGCCTCCAGCCAGCCGATCATGGTGGCCTTGGCCTCGTCCTTGCTCATGCCGTTGATGTCCAGGTCGCCCTGGGCGGAGTTCACGACGACGCCGTCGCCGGTGTAGGCCTGGGCGGACAGGTCGATGCCGTGGGGGTCGTCGGCCGGGCCGATGGTCTGGATGATGTCGATGCCGTACTTGGTAGCGAAGGCGTAGTCCCGCTCGTCGTGAGCGGGTACGGCCATGATGGCGCCGGTTCCGTAGCCCATGAGGACGTAGTCGGCCACAAAGACCGGCACCTTCGCGCCGTTGACGGGGTTGATACCGAAGAATCCGGTGAAGACACCGGTCTTGACCCGGCCCTCATCGGTGCGGTCGGCGTCCGACGTCGCCGCGGCTTGGGCGCGGTAGGCAGCCACGGCCTCGGCGGGGGTCGCGTAGCCGCCGGTCCAGGCCTCCTTGGTGCCCTCGGGCCAGGCGGCCGGGACGGCCAGGGCCGCGGCGTCGTCGGCGATCTGGGTCTCGGTGCGCACCGAGCCGGAGGACTCGACGCCGCCCAGCATGGGGTGCTCGGGGGCCACAACCATGAAGGTGGCGCCGAAGAGGGTGTCGGGGCGGGTGGTGTAGACGCTCAGCGACGCATCCTGGTCGGCGCCCTGACCGGCCCCGGGCACGGCAAAGGTCACTTCAGAGCCCTCGGAGCGGCCGATCCAGTTGCGCTGCATGAGCTTGACCTTCTCGGGCCAGTCCACGGTGTCCAGGTCCTCGGCGAGGCGGTCGCCGTAAGCGGTGATGCGCATCATCCACTGGCGCAGGTTGCGCTTGAAAACGGGGTAGTTGCCGCGCTCGGAGCGGCCCTCGGCGGTGACCTCCTCGTTGGCGAGCACCGTGCCCAGGCCGGGGCACCAGTTGACGGGGGCGCTGGAGACGTAGGCCAGACGGAAGGAGTCGATGATCTCGGCCTGCTCGGCGGCGCTCAGGCCGGCCCAGTCGCGGCCGCCGGGGACGGGGACCTGGCCGGAGGCGAGCTTGTCGCGCAGCTCGGTCACCGGCCGGGCCGCGCCCTTGCCGCGGCCGTCGCGGCGCGGGGCCTCGGGGTCGAACCAGGAGTTGAAGACCTGCAGGAAGATCCACTGGGTCCAGCGCACGTAGTCGACGTCGATAGTGACCAGGGAGCGGCGCGGGTCGTGGGACAGGCCCAGGCGGCGCAGCTGGCGGCGCATGTTGGCGATGTTGGCCTCGGTGGAGATGCGCGGGTGCTGGCCGGTGGTGACGGCGTACTGCTCGGCGGGCAGGCCGAAGGCGTCGTAGCCCATCGTGTACAGGACGTTCTTGCCGGTCATCCGGGTGAAGCGCGCGACGACGTCGGTGGCGATGTAGCCCAGCGGGTGGCCCACGTGCAGGCCCTTGCCGGAGGGGTAGGGGAACATGTCCAGCAGGAAGAACTTCTCCTTATCCGCCCCAGGGCCGGCCAGGGCACCGACGGGGTTGTCGGCGTTGAAGGTGCCCTCGGCCTCCCAGCGGTCCTGCCAGGCGGTCTCGATGGAGTCCGCCAGGGCCGCCGTGTAGCGGTAGGGGGTGTCGGACTCGCCCGGTGCGGTTCTCTCTGACATCGCGGCAGCGCTCTTTTCCTACTCGTGCTTCCTGGTGCTGGGGCACAGCCTATCGCCCGGCGGCAGCGGGGCCCGGCGGCGCCCGCCCCGCGGGCGGGCGAGACCGGTCACGTCGGTGGAGCCCACTGGGGTTTGAGCGGTGTCGTCCTCACTCTTCTTCCCGAGCCGCAGCCCTGAAGCGGTTGAGGGCGCCCTGCTCACGTGCCAGCCGGCTACGGTGCCGGTTGATCCGCTCCTCAACGGCGTCAAGCTCACGGCGCAGGCCGGGGCACATGGTGATTGCGACGGCTCGGTTGTCGCCAGTGATCTCGACGCAGTCCAGGTAGCGACGGGCGGCAGCGACGCCGAGGCCGGTGGCCAGGATCGGCCGGATGCGTGCGACGGCGTCCAGATCCTTCGGGCTGTAGTCCCGGTATCCGGCGGAGGTCCGTTCGGGCACGAGCAGACCGGCCTCTTCGTAGTGCCTTAAGGAACGGGGGCTGACACCCGCCTGTCGGGCGAACTCTCCGATGTGCACAAGGAGCTCCTCTCCGGCGAACATCTTCCACTTGACCTTGCCACTGGCGTGAATGTCTACCGTCGGGGTCATGGATCACATGACAGAACACTATTCCTTCGACGGACTCGATACTTTCGACAGAGTCATCCTCGTCCACGGTTTCGGGGCAGGGCCTCACGACCACTGGTTTCCCTGGCTCGCGCGGACCGTCCGCCATGTCGAGGTGCCGCAGCTCCCTCATCCAGAAACTCCGGAGGCCTCGACCTGGGCGTCGATCATCGCCGAGAGAATCGGGACGTCGCCAGACGGGCTGGCGGGGCTCGCAATTGTGACGCACAGTCTTGGCGGCCTGACCGCGCTGCGGGCAATCGAGCGAGTCATCACGTGCGGCTCACCGGTGAACGGCGACGGTCGGCACCTGGCGGCCTTCATCGCCGTCGCACCCTTCGCGCAGCAGCTCCCACCGACGGGAGAGGCGGAGCTCGACCATTTCCTCTCCACCGGACTGAAGGGCTTTCTCGACGGCGCGAGCCCCGGTGAGCTGCGTCCGCTTCTGGGACCCACCACAGTCATTCATTCCGATAACGACCCGCTTGTCCCCCGGGCGGCTTCCCGGAGATTTGCCACCGCGATCAGCGCCGACGTCGTCACCGTTCCGGGCGCGGGCCATTTCCTGGCCTCCGACGGCGTCACGTCTCTTCCGCAGATCGTTCGGGCGCTAAGTCGTGCGAGCGATGAAGGTGCGGGCGCGCCTGGAAAGTAGAAAACGGGCGGGAGTTTCTCCCACTCTGGCGGCCAGAGAGGCCCCTGCGCCAGCCCTCGTATCGCTCGACAGTTCTCTCTTATGACGTTTGGCCCGTTACCGCTCTTTGCTGTGATGACTGCAGAAATACCAATATCGCATTAGCAGAGCAGATGGTTCCGAAGTCTCGGCGGACCGCCGCACCGGCTCCGGGGGAACGGAGGCTCCGATAACGCGGTTTTTCATTGTTGTTGAGCCGATTTCCGGGAATGTTGATGGAGCGCGGATGTCGAGGACTGTTGCTATACTGTACGTATGTTCGAAGATGGCGTATTTCCTCGTGTCCCGGCCGGTGGTGCGGTCGGGGCGCCGGGCGCGCCCGCCGGTCCTCCGACGTCGGTGTCGCCGGTCTCGGCGGAAGACGCCGCCGTCCTGCTGGCGTCCCTGGGGGCGGGCGGACTGCTGGCCGGTGTAGTGGAGGGGTTGCTGGCTCGGCTGCTGGTGACCGCCCAGGACTCCGACGATGAGGTCTCCGCTGCTGACGGCGTCGGCGGTGTTGATGGTGAGGGCTTGTTCACTAGCGAACCTGGGGGTGATGCGGCCATGGTGACCGCCGCCAAGGGGCTCAGGACCATGGACGTGGAGGAGGCCGGCGCCTCGGGGCTGATTGGTCTGGGGGCGGCGGGTTTGGGGGAGCTGGCCGCGGCCTGTCATCGCCTGGCGGCCTGGGCTGCCTGGGGAGAATCACTCGCAGCGGCCTGCCTGACCGGGTGCGCTGAGCTGTCAACCCACCCCGGCCAGTGGGGCCCAAACGGCCAGGTCTCACCCGTGGTCGGCTACGAGGAACGCAAGTTCAACACCACCTGCCTACTCTCGGTCCGACTGGGGATCTCCCGGACTCGGGCCGGCCAGATGGTCGATCACGGCAACGCCCTCATGAATATTGGCTTCGGCCCGGTCGAGGCCATGGAGCGCTCCGGGGTCCTGGACTCGACAAAGGCGTCCCTGGTGACTCGCCGTCTGGAAGACGTGCCGGTTCCTGTGGCACTGGAGGTCCAGAACAAGGTCCTGCCCCAGGCACCCCGACGCACCGTCTCTCAGGTGGGGCGGGACATTGAGCGGGCCCTCATAGAGGTCGACCCCGACGGACACGATGAGCGGACCCGAGCCAATGTCTCCAGGCGGTGCGTGTCGCGCCCGAAGCCTGCGGGCGAGGGCCTGTGCCAGGTCCGGCTTCTGCTGCCGACCATGGACGCCCTGCTGCTGGACTCCACTCTGGACGCGATCGCCGCCAGTGCACGCGCCGCCGGCGAGGAGCGCACCCCGGGCCAGCTGCGAGCCGACGCCATCACCGCCATGACCCTCTCGACGCTGCGCACCAGCCAGCAGACCGCCTACCAGTCCGCTGTGAAAGCATCCGATGTCCGCGACGGCGTCCCTACAAGCCTCGACGACGGTGGCGGTGGCATCGATGGCGACCTCAGCACGCTGGGCTCAGTACCCCACTCCTGGGCATCTCCTAATTCCCCCGTCCCGGGGCGCCTACTACCCGACGGGGTACCCCTGGAAGGACTCCTGAGCAGCTTAAGTGGCCTGGTGAGCTCGGTCAGCCCATGGTGGACCCCCTCAGGAACCGGCCACCTTCCTCTACCGGCGAGCATCCACATCAACGTCAATGTCACCGTCCCCCTGACCAGCTTGGTACCACCAGGAGACCCCGACGGCAGCGGCGATCCCGGAGGCGGCGACCGCGCTGACGGCCCTTACAGCCTTGATTCCAGCCGGACCGGCCCAGACGGCGGCCACGGAACCGTGCTTGAGCCCTCCGACCGGGAGTCCTCCGAGACCAGCGGCAGAAGTCTGCCCGAATCCAGGCAGGACGTTCCTGCTGCCCAGTCCGTAGCGGAGGTACGGATCGGGGCCCGGAGTGTGCCGGTACCGGCCATGACTGCCTGGGCCCTGGCTGCAGGCGGCACCTGGAGGCGCCTGGTCACCGACCCGGTCAGCGGAGTCGTCCTGGACGTCGGCCGCACCAGGTACCGGCCCCCGACGGGTCTGGCCGACCTGGTGCGCGCCCGCGACCGTGCCTGCGTCTTCCCCACCTGCCAGATTCCGGCTGAGCGCTGCGACCTGGACCATCTCACCGCCTGGGGCCAGGGCGGGACCACGAGCCTGGACAACCTCGCCACCCTGTGCGAGGCCCACCACCGCCTCAAGCACACTCCCGGGTGGGCCCTCACCAGAGACCAGACCAGCGGGGACCTGTCCTGGCACACCCCTGACAAGACCGTCTACCAGCGCCGCCCCGACGGCACCATCGACCGCTTGCCCAGGAAGGTCGGGCCCCGCCAGCACCTTGTTCCCAGCACCGTCATCCCGGACGGCCTGAGCAAACAGATCGGCCCCGACCTCATCGACCGTCTCAACACCGCCCTCGACCACACCCACCCCGGCAACGGCAGTGCCCGGCTGGTCACCCGCGGCCCCCGCCCCGGTGAAAAGGCCGGAGACTTCGAGACCGCCCCCTACCCGAGAGCCGCCCACACCCTCGGACTGGCACCCCTCATCGACCAAGCCCCATCCTTCTGACGGGGACGAAGCCGGCAGCCTCGGGTGCTACGCGAGCGCGGCGCTGTCCAGCCTTGCGGGGACGAACTCGCCCCAGCCGTCCTCGACAAGGCCGCCCCGCAGGCGCTCCATGGCGGCGTCGAGTTCGGGCCCCTCGGGGTGGCGGGCCGAGGAGAAGGACAGGTCCTCCTCGGAGCGGATCGGCAGCACATGAAGGTGCAGGTGGTCGACCCCGTAGCCGGCCACGACGAGCCCGGCCCTGGGCGCCTCAAAGACGCGTACCTGCGCGGCACCGATGCGCTTGGCGACCACAGCCAGGTGCGCCACTACGTCGTCGGGCGCGTCCACGTAGGAGTCGACCTCGACCCGCGGAACCACCAGGACGTGCCCGTCGGTATGCGGCTCAATGGTGGCGAAGGCGACGCAGACCTCGTCCGCCCACACGAAACGGCCGGGGATCTCACCCTTGATGATCTTGGTGAAAATCGTGCTCATGGCCCCATTGTCCCCCAGCCGCGCCCGAATCCGTCCAGGTTCGTCGGCAGACGAGTAGCCGCTCGCGGGCACGAGTCGCGGCGACGTACACGAGATTGAGCCGCATACGAGGATCTGTCTGTCGTCCGCCATATGTCTCCGAGCCCTTCCGCTTCTCGGACTCGCGTCTCTAACGGCAACGGCTCGGTACTCCAGCCCCTTGGCACGGTGCATCGTCATGACTCTGATGCCGCCCGGGAAAGCGGACTCGCTGGTGCGATCATCCACTTTCACCGCGGCCAATCCGGCCTCTCTCAAACGCGCCAGCGTCTCATCAACACCGTTCCGGGTAGCACGTACGACGGCGATAGACGATAGGTTGGCTTCTCCCCCGCCGGACGAAGACGTCAACTCGCCGCCCTGCTCGGCGTCGATGCGCATGTCCTCTCGTACCCGCCTGATCCAGGTAAGAAGGGCCTCATCCGGGTCCTCAGGTAAACCATCGAATCCGGGTCTTTCCACCGCGTGGCCTGAGAAAACAGACCGAGCGCCCGGCATAGAATCAGTGCCCTCATCTAAATAAGCAACCTTCTGATTGACAACTCCGAGCGACCACGCAAAAATTTGCCGAGAGGTGCGGTAATTGATGATCAGTCGCTTAGATCGTCCACGGGGCTCAATCCCAAACCGGGGATAGGGGCACGGGGCGACCGTAGATGCGTTGGTGAGAATCGCCGACGATGAGGATGCGCAGGCGCAACTGTCAACCATCGTCGTCACCGGACGCAGCTGGAAGTCAAGGCGATCCAGGAGTGCACGACGCCCAGCAACAACCCAATCCTCAACGATCAAGATCGGCGAGCGCCGCAAGACCGAATCGAGCCACAGGAGAGTGGGCAAATACCGAGCCGACTAATCCGGAACGAACTGGACCTGGGCAGGATCGAGCCATTCAACATGATCGACGACTGTGAAAAAGACGGCTTCCTAGTCGCGAACCAAGGCCGAGACACCCGTCACCTCCTGCGAAGAAACGGTGTCGTCAGGAACTGTCTGTTACTGCCCCACGAGCCACTTCGACAACAATCATCCGACTCTAGCATCACAAACCTACGCTGCGCATTAGGTGATCTAAAATTTCCAAAGACCGTTTTGCTTCCACTCTTTAGGAGCGCCAGTATCACGCAAACTAACTATCGCACCATCCGGAAAATCCACCAAAGTCGCTGGCAACAATCTGATACTACCAACATTCAACACCTTCAGTAAATACTGAACGAGCGTCAACTGCCCAAAAGCTCGATTCATCACAGCTTCACACTCCAGCAACCCATCATACCCTCCCATTCTCGGCAATTTTGGGCGCTGACCATAGACTCGGTTATACATGCGTCCGTGATGAGCGGCAATATTTCTCACAATATTCAAAGCCTTTAGCCAAGATTCCAGCTGAGGGGATGTAAGATTAACCACATCGGCAACCTTATTCTGTGCAGCACGAGGTGACATTGAGTACAGATGCGCCAACATCCCCCAGTCCAGCACCTCAACCGCAGCCTACACAGGGAGAGTCCCGCCATACTTGTCCTTGTGGTGCCGCACGAAGTCCTCGCGAGAATCCTTCAACTTATCTTGATACCTTTTTAGCCACTTCGCGTATTTTGAATCGCGTTTCCCTCTTGCGACAGGGCCTAACAAATCTGCTTTAAGGTGGATACACGGGTCAATCTCACCCAACACATGACCAACAAGGGCCCGCATTGACAACTCAACTGGCACCAGCACAGCAAGGACTGCCACCCTGAGCCGCGCATCAAAATCATACAGAGAAACGACATCATCGAAAGTGGTACCAGCAAGAAAACGATCAGATCGACCATTCCCTCCCGGCTTACACATACGGAACGGATACCAATATCCAGAGAGGCGGTAGTAATTAACTCGACGCAGCTTCTCGACGGCCTCCTCGCGATCCGCAACATGCATTCCTCGTTTTATAAGGAGATCAATCTGCTCCTCATAAGTTTTGAAACTCTTAGGCTGTTCAATCATCGCTGCCACCTTGACTCGCCATCGAGATAAAATGAAGACCGGCCCTGGACCTCCTATAGCGGAAGCGGAACCGGTCGTGATGGATAAAACATAATGGATAAAACGCTCAACACCCAACTTAACTCGATGTGGCTTATGTTACATCTAGTTCAGACTTGGGTAGTGCCAACTTCAGGTCAGGCCAGTAGCCACAGGGAGCCGTCGGGGACGATAGCTTCCGGGACTGCCCCTGGCGCCGCGATGCGGGAGGCTTCCGAATCCAGTAGGGCGATGACGGTGGCCCGCCTGCGCTTACCGCCCTCTTTGGCCGGTGCCACGGTCCCTCGGTCGCGGATCCGCACCCGGCTGTCCAGTCCGATACCGGCCCGTCTGAGACGGCGCAGTGTCTCGGTGTCGTCCTGAATCCGGCCGACGACGCCGTCGGAACCCACCGGTCTGGTCTCCAGGCGCACCAGATCGGGCACGATGAGCCGGCCGTCCGCCGTGGGGATCGGGTCCCCATGCGGGTCCCTGGTGGGATGCCCCAGGACGGCGTCGAGCCGCTCCAGCAGCCGCTCGGAGACGGCGTGCTCGAGCTCCTCGGCCTCGGCGTGGACCTCGTCCCAGCCGAAGCCGAGTTGGGTAACCAGGTAGGTCTCCAGGATCCGGTGGCGGCGGATCATGCCCATGGCCCGGCGCCTGCCTTCCTCTGAGAGGGTGACGGACCGGTAGGGCTCGTGGACGAGAAGTCCCTCCTCCACCAGGCGGGCCACATTCTCCGAGGCGGTCGAGGGCGCCACCTCCATGCGCTTGGCCAGGCCGGTGATGGAGGCGCCCGCACCGCCCCACTCGCAGGCGGCCCATACGACCTTGAGGTAGTCCTGGGTGACGGTCGAGTCCCCCACCACCGATGGCTTCGAAGTGGACCGGGCCGAGGCCGCCCTGCTCGAAGGCGGCATTATCCGAACATCCTCGCCAGCTGGCTGCCGAAGGCGATGATGATGGTGAGGATCACCGCCAGGTACATCGCCGCCATGACCCACCAGCGGGACTTGAGCAGGTCGAGCGCCAGGTTATCGCGCAGTCCCAGATGCCCACCGGCTGCGGTCCAGGCCCAGGAGTGAGCGGCCACCGGAATGGTGACGGACCAGATGACCATGCAAAAGGGGCAGAGCTTGCCGAAGGTCACGATGGAGACGGTCAGGAACCAGATGACGAAGGCGATCCCGCCCAGGCTGCCAGCGCTCAGCCCCCACCACATCCACCGCGGCAGGCGCGCGCCACTGAGCAAGACCGCACCGATCGCTGCCAGGGCGCCGAAGGCGATGGCCCCGATGAAGGAGTTCGGCACACCCAGGAGGTTGCCCTGCCACACGTTGAGGGAGTCACCGCAGGACACCAGGGGGCTGACGTCGCAGACGAGCTGCGCATCCGAGTTGCGCAGCAGGTCGATCTGGGAACTGATGAGCTCCCAGCAGGCGACGATCCCGATGAGCCCGCACACGATGAGCAGCCAGCCGAAACCCCGCTCGGCTCCTGATCGGCGCAGCCAGTTGGGCCGGGCGGTGGAGGCCTCACCGGTATTGCGGCGAGCGCGCCGGTCGAGCTCCTGACCGGGGGCGGAACCCAGATAGGCCTCGAGCTCGGCCTCGCTCATCTCATCGATCTCGGCATCTGTGGGCATGTGCGACATCGTCAGCCTCCTCACCAGTGGTGCGTCATCAGTTCTTCGGGGAGTCATGTGGCTATCAGGGTGAGAGCGTATGCCACAACGGGCGGCCCGCGCCCTACCCGTCCGAAAGATCGGCCTGGTCCTGGGGCTCGGCTCCCTCCTCGGACTCGGCCGGTACCTCCCCAGGCACCTCGGCCGGTGTCTGTTCCGGGTTGACCGATGCCGACGGATCCGGCGTCGAAGCCGTCGTCACCGTCTCCTGGCCCGGAGAGATGCCCGCAACCGGCCGCCAGGCCCCCACCGTCACCGAGGCGTCGGGGTGGAGGATGACCGCACGCCAGGACACAAGTGCGCCGGTGGAGTCGAAGGACAGGACGTGGAGGAAGGCGTCCTCCGTCACCGAGCCGAGCGAGGTGCCGCCCTTGCCGGCACCGGAGATGATCCCGCTCACGGGTCTACCGGTCTGGGGGCTGATGGCCGTCGTCATGCCGCGCTCGGCGTGGACGTGCCCGGCCAGGAGCAGCGGCGCGCACCCCTCGTTCATCAGTGGGTCGAAGGTGGCCGGCTGATGGATGAGGATGACGTCGACCGGCGTGCGCCCGCAGCTGACTTTGGCCAGACGAGCGGCGACCTGCTCGGTGGTCTCGCCGCTGCGCGGCTTGGTGCCCGCCGCCGTCGTGCGGTCGGCGTCGTCGTCCCCCAGAACGGTGATCCCGGCGACCTTCTGGACCGAGCCGTTGGTGACGGTCCATCCCTGGGAGCGCAGGCGGGCGGCCGTGGCATCGGAGTCGTGGTTGCCAACCGTGGCGACCTTTGCAGTCGAACTCGGGACCGCCTGGGTCAGTGCATCGACGCATACCCGCTCCGGGTCGGAGCCTGTCATGGTCAGATCCCCGTCATCCATGTGGATATCGGCGTCGGAGAGCTGGTCGAGAACCCCGGAGAAGGCGATGACGTCGAGATTGCAGTGCAAATCCGTGGTGAGCACGGCCGTCTTGCGGCCGCGCTCGGAAACCGAGCGGGCTCCTGTCGTTGGCGTAGCCGTGGTCGAAGGGGTTGCCTGGGCCGACGATGCCACGGTGGTCGCGGCGGCTGCAGCGGCTGCGGCGCCCTCGGTGGACTGCGGGGTCTCCTGCGGTGATGCAGATGATGCGGGCTCGGCCTCCACCACCGTCTTCGCGGAGGCCTCCTTGATCCGCGCCTGGAGATCCTCGGTGTCCACCTTTCCTTCGGCGGCCGTGACGTCCACCAGGCCATCGGTCTGCTCGGCGCTCTTCCAGGCGGCCCGCAAGTTGGTGTCTGCCTTGGCGTAGAAGTCTTTGTTGGCCTCCACGAAGGAGCGCGCCTTGGGACCGTAGGCAGTGACGATGTCGGCGATTCGCCCCGAGAAGCGGGCCCGGGCCATCGGGGTCCCCTCCAACGCCGACAGGGTGGAGCCGTGCACAGTGGCGGTACGCATCGCCGGGACCAGTAGGGAGGCCACAGCAGCCACCACCGCCGAAACCGCCACGGCCGCCGCCCAGCGGTGCGAGGCTCCGGCGCGGACCGTCTCGCGCAGGGGCTTGGTCGGCGCCAGGCTCCATGCGGCCACACAGCACAGGAAGATCGCCTCGATAACCCCGGCCCGGCGCAGGGCGTCGCTCGCCAGGCCGTAGAGTCCCTGCCGGATCGTCAGGCCCGGGTGGGAGATCAGCGAGAGGTAGGAGGCGGCGTCGGATGACAGCGACTGTCCCACGCTGGCGGCGTTGGCGGCATCGGGAGCCGGGTCACCGGGGATCTCTCCCAGAACCACCTTGACGCCGAGGAGCCCTGCGGGTGACTGCATCGAAGCGGTCCCCAGCGGTCCGAGGTCGAGCGTGACGGTGGAGTCGAGGGTTGTCGACCAGGTCGCCTCGTGCGGGCCGACCGGCGCTGAGGCCGTCGCCGTGGACAGGCCCAGGAGGAGGGAGACCAGGCTGGAGGTCAGGATCATCGCCGCCGTGCTGATCACCGCGCGGGTACCGGAACGCAGTCTTCTCCACCGTGTCCGCGCCGACAGCAGCACCGTGAGCACCAGGGCGCCGCAACGACGGGCGGCTGTCAGCGCACCGGTCCACAGGTCGGCGGCGCGACCGACGGTGCCAGTATCGACGTTGGTATCCGCTTCAGTGCCGGCATCCGTGTCAGTACGTGCCACGGCCCACCTCAGATACGGGCGCCCAGAGAAACCCTGGTGGCGTGGTCCTCACCGTTGTGCTCCTGGGAGGCGATGAGACCCGCCAGTGCGGTGACGTAGGTGACGGTGTCCTGCCATCCGCCCACGGCCTGGCAGGGAACGCCGAGGGCCTTGACCGGGTAGTCATTGCCCTCGGGGTCCAGGCGGTCGCCGATGAAGAGCATCTCCTCCAGCGCGATCCCGGTGACCTCGGCCAATCGTCTCATGCCGTAGGCCTTGTCGACCCCCTTGAGGGTGATGTCCACGCTCGTGGAGCCGCCAGAGCGGACCTCCAGCTCCGGCAGGAGCGGGGCGACGGCGTCGCGCAGGGCGGCCTTCTTCTGCCCCGTGGGGTCCCAGGCGCGTTTGGCCTCCAAAGGGGCGTCCTGCCCGAGGGCCGAGAAGGTGATCTGGCTGCCTCGGTCCTCCAGGATCTCCCCCCAGGTCCGTTCCTCCCACAGGCCGAGACGGCGCGCCTGGGCCTCGACGATCTCGAAGCCGGTACGGATCTGCTCGGGCGTGAGGTCGTTGGCGTAAACCAATTTCCAGGCATCACCGCCCCGGGCGGACTGCGAGGAGTCGTAGGTGTAGTACCGCGTACCGCAGGTGGGCATGAGGTGGAGCCGGGAGAGCTCGTCGGCGTCGGCGTCGAGACGGGCCAGGACCTGATCGCGGAACTGCCCCACCTGTCCTCCGGAGATGATGCAGACGGGGACCACATCGAGCAGCCGCCTCAGTGCCGTCGCCATCGCCGGCGGCATGGCCGACTTCGAGGGCGCCAGCGTGTCATCGAGGTCGAAGGCCACCAGACGGGGCAGCTCCTGCGGGCTCACATCAGTCTGAGTCATAGGCGTATTGTGACCCACCCGCCTGGAAACCGGCCGAACCGGGCTCCAGACGGGTGGTGGAGTCGGTCTCTCTTCACAGCAGTGGGCGGGGACGGATCAGTCAACCTTCTCGGGGTGGAGCATGTGCTCACGCGCCCGCGCCGAGGCCTCCGCCCGGGCATCACGATCCTCCCGGCGTCCGCGAGAGATGAGCGCGGTGATGGACACCGCCAAGCCGCCCCAGATAATGACGATGGCAAGAAGCATGATGAGTACAGCGACTCCAGTCATCTCAGCCCTCCTCCTTGGAATCGGTCTCAAGCTCGAGGGGCTCGAACTCATCCACCGGAGTCTTCCAGGGGATGAGGGTCATGATGGCAGTGCACAGGGCCACCATTAGGAGCATCCCCCAGCCGAAGACCATGACGAAGCCGTTCGAGTAGGTCTCGTAGCCCTCGGATAAATAGGTCCACAGGGTCTGGAGGAACATGTAGCCCAGCAGGACGGGGACGACCACGCCGACCAGGACGCGCCACCATAGACCGATCATCCGCGACTCGGAAACGGCGTTGAGATGATCCTGAAGCAGCCTAGTGCGGCGCAGACCCCAGACCACCGCCACGCACATGATGATGGCCGAGGCGACCACACCGATGTTGTTGATGAAGGCGTCGACGACGTCGAGATCCGGCAGGCCAGAACTGGTGGCGAATAGGACGAAGGACAGGACGGCGGCCGGAATGCCGACGACGAGCGAGGCAGGTTTGGGAGCCAGACCGAGCTTCTCCCCCACGCCAGCGGCCACCACCTGGATGATGGAGATGAAGGAGGTCAGTCCCGCCATGGCGAAGGATGCGAAGAAGAGCACTCCGAACAACGCGCCACCGGGCATCTGAGCGATGACCGTGGGGAAGGTAATGAAAGACAGGGAGGGTCCGGTGATCTTCATATCGCTCAAACCGACGCCCTGGGTGTGCGCCATGAAGCCGAGGGTGGCGAAGACTCCGATGCCGGCGAACAGCTCGAAGGAGGAGTTGGCGAAGCCGGCCACCAAGCCGGTGCCCACCAGGTTGGAGCGGCGGCGCTGGAGGTAGGAGGCGTAGGTGAGCATGATGCCGAAGCCCACGGACAGGGAGAAGAAGATCTGGCCGAGTGCCGCCATCCACACCTTGTAGTCCAGCAGGGCGGACCACTTGGGGGTGAACAGGGCATTGAGTCCCTCCCCCGCGCCGGGAAGCATGAGGGCCCGCACCACGAGGGCGGCAAACATGAGCACGAGCAACGGTAGGAAGACCTTGTTGGCCTTCTCCACACCGCCACTAACGCCCAGTGCGGTCACCACCAGGCCGAAGGCCCACACGAACAGCAGCGGAACGGCCACGCCCGCGATGACGGCCGGCGAGTAGCTGACCTCGGTCTCGAGCTGGTCGGCACCGATGTAGTGCATGAAGAAGCCTCCCGCGTCATCGCCCCAGGCGATGGTGAAGGAGAAGAACATGTAGCGCAGGGACCAGGCCACCACCACCGCGTAGTAGGTCATGATGACGAAGCAGATGAAGACCTGGAACCAGCCCAGCCACTCCAGCTTGGTGGACATGCGCCGGAACACCGCCGGCGGCGAGCCGCGGAAACGGTGTCCCAGGGCATAATCGAGGAAGAGAATCGGCAGTCCCGCCGCCAACAACGCAATGACGTAGGGGACGATGAAAGCACCACCACCGTTGGCGTAGGCCACGCCGGGGAAGCGCCAAATGTTGCCCAGCCCGATCGCCGAGCCGATGGCTGCCATGAGGAAGCCGAGCTGACCGCTCCACTGCTCACGCGGGGGCGCTTGAAGAGACTCGCTCTCCCCTGTCCTGGGGGTCATGAGTAACCTTCCGTGATCTCATGAACGAAGGCGACCCGGCGGCCGCCTTCTCCTGCGGAATGGTCGCAGGCTCTTTTGTCGTTGGACGCTAGCTCTAGCGACCACGATGTGTCGCTCAATGTCCAGCATGTGGACTGCATGTGCGAAGCCACCTTCCACCCTTTCTCACGCGATCTATGCCACACTGAAAGCAATTCCACCCGGCACTCAGCACTCCTTTCGAGAGGAATCCCATGGCCACCCCGCACATCGCCGCAGCTCCAGGTGACTTCGCCCCCGCGGTCCTCATGCCCGGCGACCCCAGGCGCGCCCAGCGCATTGCCGAGATACTCATGGCTGACGCCCGCATGATCACCGACGTGCGCGGGATGCTGGGCTTCACCGGAACCGTCAACGGCAAGCCGCTGAGCGTCATGGGCTCAGGCATGGGCCAGCCCTCCTTCACGATCTACGCCACCGAGCTGTTCAGCCAGTTCGGAGTGGAACGGATCATCCGTGTGGGCACCATCGGCGCTATCTCGCCTAAGGTCGAGGTCGGTGACGTCGTCGTGGCCACCGGCGCCCACACGGACTCCTCCATGAATCAGCTGCGCATTCCGGGGATCAACTTCTCCGCGGTCGCCGACTTCCATCTGGCCCAAGCCGCCTACGAGGCCTCACTGACCCCCCAGGCCGGCGTGGACGGAACGGTTCATCTGGGAACCGTCATCTCGCGCGACCACTTCTACTTCACCCCCCAAGGCCAGACCGAGGCACTGGCCGCCTACGGAGTCTTGGGCGTGGAGATGGAGGCGGCCGCCCTCTACGGCGTCGCCGCCGAGTACGGCAAGCAGGCGCTGGCGGTTCTGACAGTCTCCGACCATCTGCTGGATCACTCCGGCGACATGAGTGCCGCCGAGCGCGAGACGCGCTTCGCCGACTCCCTGCGCCTGGCCGTGGCGGCCGCCCACAGCTGATCCACACGCCGACCACGGGACACTCGGAGCCCTGGACGGCTCGGGGAGCGCAGATGCCCCTTCACCGGAGCACGGTTCGCACCCACCATGCCTTCACCCCATGAATGGAACCCTCCATGCGTAGGTGAATTCCTGACCGCACCGGTTCAGGAGTGCCTTACCTGCGAGGAATAACGAAAATTAACGGCACACAACCCCATATTTTTTCAAGCTCCCATCACTGACGGAAACAGCCCGATGAGAACCACCAAAACGTTGGAATCCCAACGTTCATGGACACGGAGCAAAGCAGGCCAGGCTGCCCTTCGTTGCCGGGGCGCGGGAACGGATTTACGTTATTCATGTCCGCAGCGCACATCCGCTCGAAAGGAATAGCATCATGTCCGTCACCAAGATCACCTCCTGCACCACCACCTCCTGCGCTTTCAACAACGGAGGCTGTACCGCTTTCGCCATCACCGTTGGCGGCGACAACGGCGCACCGGCCTGCGACACTTTCATCAGCCTCGATGCCCGCGGCGGCCTACCCGTGGCCGAGGGGCAGGTGGGCGCCTGCCAGCGCCTCGAGTGCGTCCACAACAAGGACCTCATGTGCACGGCCGAGGCCGTGACCGTCGGCGGCGACACCGCCTCCTGCAAGACCTACGAAGTTCGCTGACCGGAAGGCTCTCCAGCTCGAGCGGCTGGGGGCCGAACGGGGGATACCACCGCGCGGTGGTATCCCCCGTTCCGGTCTCTGTGTCCGGAACGTTCAGAACCGCAACCGAGGTAGGCCACTCAGGGACGGGCCAGGCGCTGCGGGAGAGCCTGGGAGGCCAGCCCTTCGAGGACCGGCCCAACCTCGGAGGCACTAGCCAGGGCATCCGGGAAGGAGACCACCAGTGTGGAGACCTCTTCCCCGGTAATGGACATGAGTGTCACCCCGTGGGCGTCGACGTCGACGCACAGGGTCCGGTCCCACAGCGTAGGGCATACGCCGACAGCGGGGCGGGAGGAGCAGGTCCACCCGGCCATCTGCCCTTCTCGCACGGCCTCGCAGACGGCGCGCAGGCCCAACTGGCCGACCGCGCTGACCGCCTCATGGGCATCCATGACCTCCTGGGGGCTCCAAGAGGCGGATGGCACGGCTCCGGCATCGGCGGAGGCGATGTCGAGGATCTCCTCAATGTCGTGGCTGGAGACACCGGAGACGCAGTGGAGCATGACGCGTTCGCAGGCGACGACGCCCAGACGCCCTCCGGGACCCGAGGCGATCTCTCGGACCCGCTCGAGCGGATCCTCGCCGACGATGGCGCAGTGGCAGGCGGGAGTCCGCGAAGAGGACAGGACGAGGGCACGGTCCTCGCCATTGACCCAGGTCAGGTTGCCCAGCAGGTGGGCCGTGGCGGCCGTGATACGAACACCGGGCTCGGCGGCATCGAGAGTGACGTCGAGCCGGACATCGACGGCGACGTCGTCGGGAGCGATGGCCAGCGGAGTACCTTCCGACGGGCAGGCCGCCACGAGGATCCGGCCGTCGGCCCGCATAGCGTGAGCGACGAAGGCGGCGGGCGCGGAGGGGTCGATGCGGTAGGCCGTCACCGCGGCGCTTCCACTGCCGGTCAGGAGACGCCTGGCCATGCGCCTGGCGCGCTGCATGATGTCGGGAACCTGAACAGACGTCACACGATTACCTTCCTGCAATGTTGCTGCACGTGGGAGCGGGGCGCCCCCGACAACATCTGAAGGTGAGGCTACCCTCAGACTCCCCGAGGAGCCAGTTCCTCGGGGAAACCCACACGTGGAGCGCGTCTCAGCGAGCCAGCCCGGGGAAGAGGTGCTGGATCCCGACGACGATCATCTGTACCGCGATCGAGGCCAGGATCATGCCCATGAGACGGGTCATGATGGTGCGCATCGTCATGGACAGACGTGCACCGATGCTGGCGGAGAAGTAGAGAACGATCCCGAGCGTCACGAGGACGGCTGCCAGCGCAGCCGCAACAGCCGCATGCCCGCCCAGCCCCCGAGCCTGGGACTGGATGACGATGATGGTCGCGATCGTTCCCGGCCCCACGAGGATGGGAAAGGTCATGGGGTAGAAGGCGACGTCGTTTCCGTTACCGGCAACGGCGTCGTGCTGCTCCTTCTCCTGCGTGCTTCCCTCGTGGGCGCTGGATCCACTGCCGTTGAGCATGGACAGGGAGATAATGAGCAGGACGATTCCGCCTGCGATCCGGAAGTCGTCGACGCCGATGTCGAAGAATCTCAGGATTGTCGCACCGAGGAGCAGGACAACGGCACACATGACGGTGGAGGAGATCGTTGTGCGAACCGCCGTGCGCCGCTGGGTCGCGGCATCCTGATCCTGGGTGAGACTCAGGAACAGGGGCAGGTTGACGAAGGGGTTCATGATCGCGAAGAAGGCCCCTAGGGCCTTGACCAGCACAGCGATAGCCATATCCGCATTGTGCCGCACACGCCGGCAGAGCAGAGAAACAAAACGGCCCTCGCCTGACGGCAGGGCCTGTTGCTGAAGACTTGTGGAGCTAGGGGGATTCGAACCCCCGACCTCTTCCATGCCATGGAAGCGCGCTACCAACTGCGCCATAGCCCCGGTGTGGGTGCCCCACCCGGAGAAGAGTCCGAGCGGTTCGTGGAGCTAGGGGGATTCGAACCCCCGACCTCTTCCATGCCATGGAAGCGCGCTACCAACTGCGCCATAGCCCCGTTCGGACGTCGCTCGCGTGCGGCGACGCGGACAACTGTATGGATACCGGCACCGCCAGGGCAAATCCGTGGCGCGTGTACTACCTCACCCGATTACCCAAGAATCTTGCCCAATGGGCTCGGGTCCACCGGGGGACCAGCATTCCAAGACACCACGGACCAGCCCGGAGGCCGTCTGTTGGTGCGCATGAGCGCATAGCAGCAGTTGCTCATGCCGCGCAGGCCGAACCACTGTTGAGGGTCCATGCCCAGCAGATAGGTCGCCCCCAAATTGGTGGCTGCTCCGTGGGAGACTGCTACGACGACGTCATCCTCGCCGGCCCCTGCGACGAAGGCCTTGAGTGCCTCGCCCACTCGCTCGGCGGTCTCGCGACGCCCCTCGATCCGGAACTGGGGAAGATCGCCACCGGCGCGCCAGGTGGCGTAGTGCTCAGGCCACTGCGCCTTAATGTCGTCCGCTTTGAGTCCCTCCCAGTCGCCGAAGGACTTCTCCGCCAGGGCAGAATCGACCTCAACACTCTGCCCGATCAGCGACGCCAGCGTCTCGGCGGTGGCCCGTGCCCGCACCAGTGGCGAGGAGACGATCCGCGTGGGCTTAAGCACCGCGATGCTGTCGGCTGCGCGCCGGGCCTGCTCACGGCCGGTGCCGTTGAGGGGGATATCGACCCGCCCCTGGATGCGTCCTTGAAGGTTGTAGTCGGTCTGACCATGTCGCCACAGGATGAGGTCGGTCATGAGACGGCGCCCTTCTCGCCGCCTTCCTCGTCGTCGACCCGACGATCCGGTGCTGTCAGGTCCTCCGGCAGCTCGATGACGGGGCAGTCCTTCCACAGGCGCTCCAGCGAGTAGAACTCCCGGTCCTCGTTCTGCAGAACATGGACGACGACATCACCGTAGTCCACGAGTACCCAGTGGGCATCGGCGAAACCCTCCCGAGTCCGACGCTTGGCCCCGGCGCGCTGCATGGCCTCGTCGACCGCGTCGACGATGGCGTGGACGTGACGGTCGTTCGAGCCGGAGGCCAGCAGGAAGACATCGGTCAGGCCGAGTCGCTCGGAGACGTCGATGGCCGTGAGGTGCGCAGCCTTCTTATCGGCCGCAGCGCGAGCAGCGGCTAGAGTCAGGTCGGCGGCGTGTTCGGTAGCGGGCACGGATCTCCTTCGGGGCGGTCAGTCAAGCATCATGCGGCAGCGGAGACTGTACCTCGCGCGCCGCCCTCATACGAGCTGCCGAATCCACTCCCCCGCCCCGATGGCGGCGCTCATGGCACTGGAACTGGCGCCAAGCCTGCCGCTGACGAACAGCCAGACGATGACCAGGATGATGAGCAGCACAACAACGACGATGAGCGCGGCCATGAGTATCTTGCCGGTGCGGGAGGAGGAGCCGGGCCGCTCCACCGGCAGGACGTGGTCCGGGGTAGGCACCCGACCGGTCACCTCGTTGACGGGAGCAAGGTACGGCTCCTCGGGACCCTCGGCAACAGGCGCCGCCACCGAGTCCCACTCCGAGCCACCGATCGGGCCGTTGCTGTTCTCGGCCTCGTCGGAGTAGAAGGCATAGGGGCTGACCGCTTCCGAGGACGCGACATCGGAGGTTGCAGCCACCCCGGTCACGATCGTCTCCTGGAAGCTGTCCGCCTGAGAGGACTGGTGCAGCGACTTCCACTGCGGAGTACCGACCGTACCGAACTCGGCATCCTGCTGCGGCTGCGCTGAGGGCATCGTGGTCTGCGCATCGACGTCGACCGCGACGCTCTCCTGCGCCATCGGCTCCTCGATGGGCGCGATGCCGTAGGTCTCCTGAACATCCGCCGCGTCCTGGGCGGACGAGGAACTGTCCACGGGCTGGATCGAGCTGAGCTCGCCCGTGGAGACGTTGACGGTACGCACTCCTTGCGCAGCAGCGGGAATGCGCACAATCGGACGTCGCACTGAGCCGGTCGAGGAAGCCGACCCTGCGCTCAGGCCGCTGCGGGCGGACTCGGTGGACTGCGTGCCTCCGGCCTGTCCGAAGGCAGCGAAGTCGGCGGCGCCGGAAGCCGAGGTGGAGACGGCAGGGACGGCCTCCGCCGACTGCGAGGAGGGCTGGGAGGAAGCCGCCCCATCGTCCTGAGTCGTCGGAGCGAAGCCCTCCCGGTAGTCGTAGGGGCCGGTCGCGAGCTCCTCGGCGTCGGCCTCTTCGACGGGGGCCTGGGGCTCAAGGGCCTCCTGTTGGCCGGTCTCAGAGACGGGACCGCCCTCAAGGCGCTCCTTGAGCGAGAAGCGAGTGGGTACCGGCGCCGGCTCGGAGTCGGCGTCCGCGGCCCATTGGGCGTCGTAGTCCAGGGTCGCTACCGGCAGATCGACCGCCTCCATGAGACCCGTCTCGATCTCGGAGATCGCCACGGCCTCCGCCGCAGACAGCGAGCGCCAGCTCGGAGCGGACGCGGACGGGCCCTCGGGAACGGACAGGTTGAGAGGCGGGTTCTGCCCACCCTGGTCGAGGTAGGCGGCCCCGTCATCGTCCACGGCGGGGAACTCGGCCGATTCTTCCAACCCGGTCTCGGCATCGGCACCCGACTGGGCGGAGGAACGGGGGGCGACCGATGCAGGGTCGGCAAGAGGATCCTGGAGAGCCTGGGCCTGCTCTGGGGTGATCTCGCCGGCCTCGACTGCCGCTCTGAGGGCCTTGGCCTCCTCGCGCAGGCGTCTCATCTCGCGTCGGGTCAGGAGCGGCTGCTGCCCGGTCAGGATGGCCTCCCGCTCGGCGGCGCGCTCCGCCTGCCGGATCGCACGACGACTGCCGCGCGGAGCGTGCTCATCCTGCGTCGGCTCCTCGGACGTGGGGGCATTGACGCCGGTCTGCTCAGTGCTCACCGTCGTTCTCCTTCCTCAGGGACTGCTCGCGGGCCACTCTCGCCGTCATCGACGTCGCCGACGCCGACCGCAAGGCCATACGATAAAGCCCGTACTTGCGTATGTACTGCACGACACCATCGGGAACGAGGTACCACACCGGAGCTCCTTGCCCGACTCGCTGGCGGCAATCCGTCGATGAAATCGCCATGGCCGGCACCTCCACCAGTGAGATCCGGTCATGGGGCACCCCCGAGTCATTCAGAACGTGCCCGGGGCGCGTGACCCCTACCAGATGAGCCAGGTCGAAGATCTCCTCACTGTCCTTCCAGGTGAGGATCTGTGCCAGGGCGTCCGCACCGGTGATGAAGTACAGCTCCGCGCCCGGATACTCGGCCGCGATGTCATGAAGGGTGTCGATCGTGTACGTCGTACCTCCCCGGTCGATGTCGACCCGGGAGACCGTGAACCTCGGATTGGAGGCCGTTGCAATAACCGTCATGAGGTAACGGTGCTCTGCCGGAGAGACCCTGCGCTCCTTCTTGAAGGGTTGCGCCCAAGTGGGTACGAAGATGACCTCGTCGAGGGCGAAGACGTCCTGAACCTCACTGGCCGCAACGAGGTGCCCGTGGTGGATCGGATCAAAGGTTCCACCCATGATGCCGATGCGAAGCGGACGAGCAGACTGGGTCACGCGCTGCGCCTCGCTTCTCTCCTGGGGGACACGCTGGTTCTCCTCAACCGGTACGGACGACTGCAGTTGGCGAACATACTGCCACGGCCTGCACCCATTGTGGGTCTCCGCAACGCCATAAGCGAGTTGTCAGCCAACGGCGCAGAGACTCAAGGTAACACCCAGAATATTATCAGGTTACTGCCAGTCCTCTAGAGCTCGCCCGGAAGCGCCCAGCGCAGAGCCTGTCTTTCCAAGCCGAGCCGGTAGAAGACTCGGCGCCGACAGGCCGGCCATGAGGTCGGCCACCCGCCCGCGCAATGGCTCCAGGAAGACAGCCTCCCCCGCCCGAGTCAGTTCTGAGCTGACGACGACGTCGAGCGGACCGAGCAGACCGGCACCACGGGCGATGAGATCGGCCAAGGCGTCCAGGCCCGTATCCCAGACGCGGCGCGCCTCCCGGTCCCCGGACCGCATCGCGCTGAGAAGCGACTCGAGCCCCGAGGCGGAGAAGCCTGTGCCCCCGGTGGAGAATCCATCGGAGCTGTTCAAAGAGGCCGCAGAGTCATCGACGATGCCCGCCGTGTAACGCCCCACCATCGCGTCAACCGAGGCGACATCCTCCAATCGGGCCCTCTCGCCGCTCCAGTCGGGATCGGAGACCAGGACCTGACCGACCTGGCCGGCCCGGTCCCCACCCGGCGCCGGGACGCCATCGAGCAGAACGGCGGAGGCGATGCTCTTTCCGATGGACAGGTAAAGGCAGCTCGCTCCACCTGCCCCCCACCGGCTCTCGGCCCAGGCACCGCAACGAGCATCCTGATAGAGCAACACCTTGGCGGACTCAGCCGGCACCGGCAGGAACCGACTGACATGGCTCGCCAGTGGGACGTCCTGCAGCCCCAGGGCGGCACTGCGGCAAATCTGTCCCCTGTCCTCATCGACGACACCCGGCACGCAGACCCCGACGATCAACGCGGGCGCCTGCGCGGTCCGGTCCTTCCCCTCGTCCGCGAGCTCGTCAACAGCACTGGCGCATAAAGAGGCGACGGCCCCGCCGATCTCCTCGGCCAGCCGGCGACCGTCCGAGCGGCAGTCCTCCGGTACAGGTCGTTCCAGGGAGCGGACGACGCGCCCCCGGCCATCGGATACGACAGCGGTCATGCCATCGGCACCGACGTCGACCCCCAGCGCAACGGCTCGCCCCTTGGGGCGGGAGCACTCGGATAAGTCAGCGGGATGTCCCATGTGTTCTCTGTTCTCAGGGGAGGAGCGGCAGTGCACGGACCGTGACGCCTGCGGTGACCGGACGAGGGACCACCGCAATGCCGCCACGGGGCCACCGCCCCACACGTTGGCGTGATTGATGTCGACGACAGTAGCAAGGTTCGCATCGCCATGTGTCGCTCTCAGCGAGCGACTAAGACCATTCCTGATCTATGCTGGCTCCAGCACACCGAACTACCTGCCGCACGGTCACCAGGATAAGGCAAGTAGTTGATCCACAAATCACGTGTCGTGCTCCAGCGCCGCCCGGCCCACTCCCCGGCCCCGGACCGCCCCTCGAGCTCCAGGAGGATCGAGATGTCTCGGCATGATCGCCATTCGGCCATCCTCGATATCGTCATGGACGAGGGCAGTGTCCATATCGACGACATCATCGCGCGTCTGGGCGTCTCGGCGGCGACCGCGCGACGCGATCTCGACCACCTGGCGGACCAGCAGCTGGTCACCCGCACCCGCGGCGGCGCGATCGCCAACCCCACATCCACCGAACCGCCGCTGCGCTACCGCACCTCGAGGATGGCCGATGAGAAGACCCGGATCGCCAGGGCGGCGGCCGCCATGGTGCAGCCGGGCGATTCCATCGGCCTCAACGGCGGAACCACGACCACCGAAGTAGCCCGTGAGGTCGTGCTCCTGCCGGACCTGACCGATCCGGACATTCCGGTCACTCTGGTCACCAACGCCGTCAACATCGCCAGCGAGATGACCGTGCGCCAGTGCGTGCGCGTCGTCGTCACCGGCGGGATCGCACGGCCCCGGTCCTTCGAGCTCACCGGCCCGCTGGCCGAACTCATCCTGCCCTCGATCAGCGTGGGCACGCTCTTCCTGGGTGTCGAGGGCATCGATGAGCGGGGGGCCTACGCTCAGCACGACGGCGAGGCCGCCGTCAATGCCGCCCTGGTCGACGCAGCCCATCGCGTCGTCGCCGTGTGCGACAGCTCCAAGCTCGGTACCACCGCCTTCGCACTCATCTGCCCCATCTCCAAGATCGACCTGGTCATCACCGATGACGGCGCCTCCGCCGACCAGGTCGCAGCCCTGCGGCAGGCGGGCACCGAGGTACAGCTGGTCTAATCTCCGAGAAACCTGAGAGCTTTCTCATCCGCCCTTAATCGTCGTCTTCTCCTGGCCGGTCAGGATCGTCTCAGAACGACCCTGAACTGACACCAAGGGAAGAGACGATCCATGACAACCGTTCCCCTACGGGTGGCGCTCTACAGTCACGACGCCAAGGGGCTGGGGCACCTTCGCCGCAACCTTGCTCTGGCCCATCACCTGGCCCGGGCATTGCCGGGGCTCACCGGCCGCGACGTCACCGGCCTGGTCATCACCGGGCTGGCTCCGGGACAGGAACACCGGCTTCCCGACGGCTTCGACTGGCTGGTGCTGCCGGGAGTCAAGAAGGCCGAGGGTACCTACCTGCCCCAGCGCCTGCGTATCACCCGTGAGGACCTGAGCCTGGTCCGCAGCGCCCTGCTGTCCGGTGTCCTGACGACCTTCACCCCGGACCTGCTCATCATCGACCGTCACCCCTACGGGGTGCACCAGGAGCTGCGCGAGCCCCTGGCACGTCTGCGCCAGGCGAACCCCGGCGCGCGCGTGGTGCTCGGCCTGCGCGAGGTCCTGGACACGCCTGCGACCGTGCAGCGCGAGTGGGGGGAGCTCGGCGAGGCCGACACGCTGCGCCGACTCATCGACGAGGTCTGGGTCTACGGGGATTCCTCGGTCCATGACCTGAACGCTACTGGCGAGGCTCCGACGGCACTTCAGGAGCGGATGCGCTACACCGGCTACCTCGCCCATGGCCGCGATGCCGCGGAAACCACTCACGGCTCCGAGGCGTCAGAAGCCCTGGCCGGTAACGCCGAGGCTGCCGGCGCCTTCATCCTGACCACCGCCGGTGGCGGCTCCGACGGCGTCCACCTGCTGCGCGCCGCAGCCACAGCACGTGTCCCCGACGGGTATCGGCACGTCGTGGTCACCGGCCCCCAGCTCGATGCCGCCCGGTTCCACCAGGTCGCTCAGGCGGCCGGCCCCCACACCATCGTGCGCCGGTCCTGGCCGGGGATGAGCCACCACATCCGGCAGGCCGCAGCGGTCATCTCGATGGGCGGCTACAACACGGTCAGCGAGATCCTCGCTTCCGAAACCCCGGCTCTCCTCGTCCCCCGTGAGACGCCTCGCCTCGAGCAGTTCATCCGGGCCACCGCTCTGAAGGATGCGGGCGCCATCGACCTCCTAAGAGTCGCGAACCTGAGTGCCGCAGCACTCGAGGACTGGCTCACCGAGCTGCTGAGTGACCAGGACGCCGGCGCTCGCAGTCAGCTGGCGGGGCGACGTCGTCTGCGCCTGGACGGTCTGGAAACCGTCCCCCTGCTCGCCGCCGAGCTCGTCGGCGACCGGGGCGACGTCCTCGACACCCGCCTCAGCCATCTCAACAGCCGCACCACCAGCCTCACCAGGATGGAGATCCCCGCATGAATCCCGCAGTCGACAACCACCAGGACATTCATCAGAACGGCGCCCGCATCGGATACGTCCTCAAGGTCTACCCGCGCTTCTCGGAGACCTTCATCGTCACCGAGATCCTGGCCCGCGAGGCCCAGGGCGAGGACCTGAGTATCTACGCGCTGCGCCCCACCACGGACTCGCGCTTCCACCCCGAGATCGCCCGGGTGGCCGCCCGGGTCAACTGGGTGGGCCGGCCAGTACGGGCCATCGACCTGTGGAGCCGGCTCACCGACGGTCTGACCCGTCAGGACGACCGCGAGCGCTTCGCCGCCATCATGCCGGTGCTGGCCGACCTTCCCGGTGACGAGGTGGCCCAGGGCGTGGAGCTGGCACGTCAGGCGCGCAGGGACTCCATTACGCATCTGCACGCGCACTTCGCGTCTCTGGCGGGCCGGGTGGCATGGATCGCCTCGGCCCTGACCGGTATCCCCTACACCGTGACCACCCATGCCAAGGACATCTTCCACGAGTCGGTGGATCCCGTGTGGCTGCGCCGGATCTGCGCCGACGCGCAGCGGGTTATCGCCATCAGCCGGTACAACAAGGAGCACCTGAGGACGGTACTGGCGGGCACGGGGGCCACGGTGTCGCTGCGCTACAACGCCATCGAGCTCGACCGCTTCTCCTATCGCGCTCCGCTGCCCGTGCCGGCCGGGAACTCACGGCCACTACAGGTGTGCGCCGTCGGGCGCCTGGTTCCCAAGAAGGGCTTCGCGGACCTGATCGAGGCGGTGCGGATCCTGGTGAGCTCCGGTGTCGACGTCGAGGTCGAGCTGGCCGGTGACGGTGAGGAGCGCGAGCGCCTGGCCGCGCAGATCGACCGCCTGGGCCTGGCGGACCGGATCCGCCTCCTGGGTCCGCTCACGCAGGCGGAGGTGCGTGATCTGTTGGCGCGCTCGGACGTCTTCGCAGCGCCCTGCATCGAGGCGGCCGATGGCAATATCGACGGTCTTCCCACGGTGATCCTGGAGGCGATGGCCTGCGGGACGCCGGTGGTGGCCACGGCGGTCTCGGGGCTGCCGGAGGTGGTTCGCGACGGTATCACCGGGCTCCTGCTGCCGCCGGGAGACCCGACCGAACTGGCAGTTGCCCTGCGCAGGATCGCGCTGGGCGAGGTCGACACCGTCTCCCTGTCCCGTGGGGCGCGGTCACTGATCGAGGAGCACTTCGACTCCCGCGCCCAGGCCGAGGTCCTGGCCGCTTGGCAGACGAGTCCCCGTCCCGCTCCCACCGCTCCCACCGTGTGCCTGGCCGATCGGGAAGGAGCCGCCTGATGCGGATCGCCTACATCTGCTGCGACCCGGGTATCCCGGTGTTCGGGACCAAGGGCGCCTCGGTGCACATCCAGGAGGTGGTCCGCGAACTGCGGTCCATCGGCCATGAGGTGGCCCTGTACGCCGTGCGCTCCGGCAAGCACATTCCCGACGACCTCACCGACCTCGAGCTGCACCTGGAGGCCGTCGCCGACGTCGAGCCCGCTGAGCGGGAGCAGGCGCAGGCGCACGCCGCGGAGCGGATCGTCTCCCGGGTGATCGCCGACGGCGTCGACCTGGTCTACGAGCGCTACTCCCTGTTCTCCACGGCGCTTACCGACATCACGGCCGCCACCGGGGTTCCCGGAATCCTGGAGGTCAATGCTCCGCTGATCGATGAGCAGCGTCGTCACCGCTCGCTGGTGGACGCCTCCGGTGCGGCGCAGGTGCTGCGCCGCCAGGTGGCGGCCGCCCGGGCCACGGTGTGCGTCTCGGATCCGGTGGCCGACTGGGTGCGTCGTCGCACCGCCGACCTGTCCGATACCGGTGCGGGCGATGTCGCCAGCAGGATCCACACGGTTCCCAACGGTGTGAGCGTACGCCGTATCCAGCCCCAGCCGGAGGACCCGGACCGGGTGGTCGTCACCTTCGTGGGGACCCTCAAGCCCTGGCACGGGGTGGCCGACCTCATCACGGCGGCGGCCCTGGCGCGCCAGAGCTGGAGCCTGCGGATCATCGGGGACGGCCCCGAGATGGACTCGCTGCGTGCTCAGGCCGGGCGCCTCGGGGTGGAGGTGGACTTCCGTGGGGCGGTCGCGCCGCAGGACATTCCCACCCACCTGGCGGGCTCGGCGATCGGAGTGGCCCCTTACCCGAACCTGGGTGGGGGCGAGCAGCAGTACTTCTCCCCCATGAAGGTTCTGGAGTACCTGGCCGCGGGGCTCGCGGTCGTGGCCTCCGACGTCGGGCAGATTCCCCAGCTGCTTGAGGGCGGTTCTGGCCGGCACGGTATGCTCGCGGCTCCCTCGGACCCCACGGCCCTGGCCGCAGCCCTGGATGATCTGGCGGCATGCCCGGATCGGCGCGCCTGCATGGGCCGCAGCGGGCGCCTTCTGGCCGAGGAGCGCCACTCCTGGCATCGGACCGTCGCCCGGATCCTGGAGCTGGCAGGCCTCGCTCAGGGTGGTGAGCGGTGATGGGTGCGCCTGTGCTTCGGCGCGCACCCCGGGAGCACCGCTCCCCCATGCGCCAGACCCTGCGCCTGGTGGGGCCCGATGCTGCTCCGCAGTGGCGCCTCATGGCCGGGGGCACGGCGGTGCTCCTGGCGGAGGTGATCTTCCGGGTGCTGGAGCCCTGGCCGCTGAAGATCGCCATCGACTCGCTGGTGGCGGCTCTGGGCCGGCACACGGGTAGCGCCCCCGCCACGGTCTCCTCCCTGGTGGGGCTCGGTATCGCCCTGCTGGTGATCGTGGCCGGGCGGGCGCTGTGCAACTACCTGGCCACCGTGGCCTTCGCACTGGTGGGCTCACGTACGGCGGCCTCTCTGCGCAGCCGGGCCTTCCACCACGTCCAGGGACTCTCCCAGCAGTTCCACGCCCGCAACCGCAGCGCGGACACGGTTCAGCGGCTCATTGCCGACGTCAACCGCATGCAGGAGGTGGCGGTCACCGCCGGCCTGCCAATGGCCGCCAACACTTTGACCCTGCTGGTCATGGTCGTGGTCATGGTGTTCCTGGACCCATTGCTGGCCACGATCGTGGTCATGGCAGTGGCGGCTTTCGCAATCGCTTCCTCCGGCAACTCTCGGCGGATCTCCGCGGCCTCCCTGCGCAGCCGCAAGTCGGAGGGGAACCTGGCAAACACGGCCCAGGAGGCGCTCGGCGCCATCAAGGTGGTCCAGGCCTACGGTCTGGAGCCCCTGCTGCACGAGCGTTTCACGGGTGCCAACACGGTCTCCCTGAGCGAGGGAGTGCGTTCACGCCGCATCGCCGCGCGCCTGGAGCGTTCCACGGACGTCATCGTCGGCGTGGCCACGGCCGTGGTCATGGTCGGCGGGGGCATCCGGGTCCTGAACGGCGCCATGTCTCCGGGAGACCTCGTGCTCTTCACGACCTACCTGCGCACCACCATGAAGCCGCTTCGGGACATGGCCAAGTACACCGGCCGCATCGCCCGGGCGGCGGCATCGGGCGAGCGGGTGTCCGACCTCATGGCGGTCGAGCCCGAGATCGTCTCGCCTCGCGACGCCACCGTGCTGGACCCGGTTCGCGGCATGGTCCACTTCGACCACGTGCATGCCGCCTACGAGGGCCGGCAGGTGCTTCACGGTGTGAGCCTGACGGTGGTTCCCGGTGAGCACGTGGCGCTCGTGGGACCATCGGGCTCAGGCAAGTCCACTCTGGTGTCCCTGGTGGTGCGGGCCCTGGATCCGACGTCGGGCACGGTCAGTCTCGACGGGCACAGCATGGACGAGCTGGACCTGAAGTTCCTGCGCTCGCAGGTCTCGGTCCTGCACCAGGAGGCGGTGCTGCTGACCGGCACGATCCGCGAGAACATCCGCCTGGGGCGGCCCGACGCCTCCGACGATGAGGTAGAGGCGGCCGCGCGCGCGGCCCACGCCCACGATTTCATCACCCAGATGCCCGACGGCTACGACACGGCCGTGGGCGAGCGGGGCGGCACCCTCTCCGGGGGCCAGCGTCAGCGCATCGCCATCGCCCGGGCACTGCTGCGCGACTCGCCGATCGTCATCCTGGACGAGGCGACCACCGGGTTGGACCCGGCCTCGACGTCGGCGGTGCTCGAGGCGATCGACGGGCTGGTGGCCGGACGCACGACCCTGACCGTCACCCACGATCCGCAAGCTGCTATGCGCGTCGACCGGGTGGTGTGGATCCAGGACGGGCGGATCCGCCTGGAGGGGAGTCCTCAGCACCTCATGGACACCTCGGACGAGTTCCGCCGGTGGGCGAACAGCCACCTGTCGGACTTCTTCGCCCTGGAGGGGAGCGGATCGTGAACCCACCCGCGATCTCCGCAGCGACCACAACAGTGACCACAGCCGACGCCGTCTCCGCAGTTCTCGATGCCGACCGGCTCAGTGAGCTCCTCGGCCAACCAGTGCGGGCAGGCCGGCTGCGTATCAAGCCGAACGTCTCGGTCCTGATGTCCTTGACGGAGCGCTCCACCGGGCTCACGTCCGGGTGGGCGCGGCTGCTCTGGCCGGTCTCGCACTCCAAGGCCGCCCAGGCCGAGCGCCTGGCCACCTCCCTGGGGCTCGACCAGGCTCCGATCACCCGGGCCGCAGGCGGCGACCTGCTGCTGCAGAGCGGTCCGGTTCACACCGACCCCAAGCTGGCCGGGCCGATGGCGGACGCCGCCCGCCAGGGGGTGCTGAGATCTTGGGAGGCCGGGGACGTCCTACGCTACAACCCCTCACGGCGTCTCGTGCTGCGGGACGGCTCCACGGTGCTGCGGATGCGTGCTCAGGCCGGCAGCCCGGCCGACGACGTCCATCGCGCCCTGTCCGAGTTCCTCCCGGTCCCGCGTCTGCTCGACTCCGAGGCCGTGGCCCGCTGCGAGGGGCACGTCAGTCTCCAGCAATGGTGCGGCGATACGAACGTGGCCGAGCTCTCCGAGAAGAGTGCTGCTGAACACGCCACATCCGAGGTCGCAACCGAATCCGCAGCCGATGCCACGCAGCGCGTGGGGGCGCTGCTGGCCGAGCTGCACTCCTGCGCAGAAGCGCTGAAGCCGGACCTCGTCAACCGGCTGCCCCACCGGCATCCCGATCCTCGGGACCTGGCCGAGGTTCACGCCCGTCAGTTCGATGTCCTGGACCCCGAGCTGGCCCGCAGCGTGCGGGCGGTGGGCGACATGCTGCCCACTCGGCTGTCGGGCGAGCCGGCCCTCACCCACGGCGACGCCTCCCCCGACCAGGTGCTGTACGAGCGCTCCTCCGGGCGGATCTGGCTGACCGACTTCGACCGGGTGCGCCTAGCGCCGGCAGTCACCGATCTGGGCTCCTACCTCGCGGTGGCTCCGGCCTCCCAGGGGCGCGCCCTGTTGGAAGGCTACGCCGAGCACCGACCGGCGCCCGATGCCGAACAACTGGGGGTGGCGATCGCCCACTCGCGCCTGGCACGGCTGGCCGATCCTCTGCGCCGGGCCGATCCGTCCTGGCGTGAGCGCATCGGAATGGAACTGGCCGCCATTGAGAACATCGCCCGGTCACCTGAGAAGGAGACCGCCTGGGCACGACAGAAGTCTCAACTACGACACAGATGACTGAGATGACACAGAAACCAGAGATGAACGGCGTGCTGAGCACGCTGCACGCGATTCCAGGGCTGCGCCGTGCCTGGCCCGAGCACCGGGACTCGGGCTCCACGAGCGTGAGCATCGAGTGCGTCGACGGCGAGCGCCGTCTGCGCGCCGGGCACGTCACCGTCGGAGCGGCTCCCGACCTACTGCCCTATGCCACTGACCCGGCCCTGCCGGCCCTATCCGCGCGCCTGACCGGAACGCTCGTCGTCCACCGCGCTGGCCGCCGTGCCGTGGTGATGGAGGAGACGCGGGTCCGCAAGATCGTGCGGCCGCACCGGGCCGCAGCCCTGGTGCGAGCGCACGCGACGGCCGCCTCGGTCCTGAGGGTCACCGGCCTGCGCACCCCCCGGATCCTGAATAGCGGCGACAGCATTGACGACGTCGTCGACTTCGAGCTGCTGCCCGGCCGCAGCCTGGGCGCGCTCGGCGACGCCGGTCTGCCCGCGTGGAGGCACTTGGCGGACTCCTGGGCCCACCTGGCCCACGGCGAGGCGGACCTGCCCGTCCACGGGCCACGTCAGGAGGCCGAGGTGCTGCGCCGATGGTTCGCTTCCGCCCAACGCTACGGCGTCATCGACCAACCGACTCTCCTGCACGAGCAGGTGGTGGACACCTGCCTGAGCCTGCGGGAGGACGACGGGGTGCACGTCATCGCCCACCGCGACCTCCACGACGGCCAGCTCCTGTGGGACGGAATCGGCCTGTCCCTGCTGGATCTGGACACCGCGGCCATGGCCGAGGCGGCCCTCGACCTGGGCAACCTCTGGGCCCACGCGGACCTCATGGCACTTCGGGGCTGGCTCGGTCCCGAGGCCCACGCACAGGTCCGCGGGCTGCTCGACAACATGGCCCGCACGCTGCCCACGACGGCGGAGCGTCTGGAGACCTACTACCGCTCTTCGGCACTGCGACTCGTCTTCGTCCACGCCTTCCGACCCGCTGCCCACCAGTGGCTGCCCGCCTGGGTACGTCACTGCCTGGGGCACGCCTCGCCTTTCGCCCCCCTCAACCTC
The DNA here is from genome assembly GCF_000239715.1 of Actinomyces sp. oral taxon 849 str. F0330. NCBI lineage: Bacteria > Bacillati > Actinomycetota > Actinomycetes > Actinomycetales > Actinomycetaceae > Actinomyces > Actinomyces sp. oral taxon 849. Next base: position 77,397 of record NZ_JH470352.1, read on the forward strand.
AGCGACGATTGGAACAACTCATGACCCCGCTCAAGCTCACTGTCATCGGCTGCGGATATCTCGGCGCCGTCCACGCCGCCGCCATGGCCCACCTGGGACACCACGTCCTGGGAATCGACACCCGGACCGAGCAGGTCGAGGCCCTCTCCCAGGGCCGCGCCCCCTTCTACGAACCGGGCCTGCCCGAGCTGCTGGTCACCGGCGCCCAGCAGGGTGACCTGCGCTTCACCTCTGCGCCAACGGCGGCGGAGCTGGTCGAGGCCGATGTCCACTTCATCGCTGTGGGCACCCCGCAGTCCGCCACCGGCAGTGAGGCGGATCTGAGCCAGTTGTGGAGCGTGGTCGACATGCTCCATGACGCCCTGCCCAAGGGCGGGCGCAGCCTCGTGGTGGGCAAGTCGACCGTCCCGGTCGGCACCGCCCAGCAGGTGGCCGAGCGCCTGGCCGGCCGCGCCCTAGTGCTGTGGAACCCCGAGTTCCTGCGCGAGGGCTTCGCCGTAGCCGATACCCTCCACCCCGACCGCATCGTCTACGGGATGCCCGCCGACTCCCGCGACGCCCAGGAGGCCCAGGCCGCTCTCGACGCCGTCTACCAGCCCTTACTGGAGGAGGGGATCCCTCTGATCGTCACCGACTACCCCACCGCCGAACTGGTCAAGACCGCAGCGAACTCCTTCCTGGCCACCAAAATCAGTTTCATCAACGCCATGGCCCACCTATGCGACACGGCCGGCGCCGACGTGACCGTCCTGGCCGATGCCATCGGTCACGACCCGCGCATCGGCAGGCGCTTCCTCCAGGCCGGAGTTGGGTTCGGCGGAGGCTGCCTGCCCAAGGACATCCGGGCGCTGCGCGCCAGCGCCGACCTGCACGGGGCCGCGCACCTGGCGGATCTGCTGGGACGGGTCGACTCCATCAACCGCGAGCAGCGCGACCGGATTGTCGAGCAGGCCCGCGCCCACGTGGGAGGCGGCCTTTCCGGCAAGGCGATCACCGTCCTCGGAGCCGCCTTCAAGCCCCTGAGCGACGACGTGCGCGACTCCCCCGCCCTGGACGTCGCTTCGCGCCTGGCCGACCTCGGGGCGGAGGTCACCGTCTGCGACCCGCAGGCCCTGCCCGTCGTCGCCCGGTCCCATCCCCATCTCACAGTGGAGGAGGACCCCCGTGCCGCGCTCAAGGGGGCCGAGCTCGTGCTGCTGCTGACAGAGTGGGACCAGTTCGTGACCCTCGACCCCGCCGACGCCGCCACCGGGGTCGCCGACTGCGTCATCATCGACGGACGCAACGCCCTGGACCCGGCGGCCTGGAGCCAGGCCGGGTGGACCTACGCAGGAGTGGGACGCTGAGCACTACCGCTGGTGGCTCCGCCCGAGCCCGGACTCGCCGGACGGAGACCGGTGAGTCCGGGCACAATGACGGCGTGACCTCTCTCATGCCCACCCGTACCATCACCATCGGTACCCGCGTCATGTGGGCGATCGTGCTGGTGGCGAGTATCGCGCTCATCACCTGCGGAGCGATTGTGTGGGCGCTGGGGCACACCAGCGTGTCGGCCGACGCCACGAATCGACTCGAGCACAGTCGAGACCGGATCCGCGAGCTGGCTGCGGACGGAACGGATCCCTCCAGCGGCCAACCCTTGGAGGACGTCTCGGCGGTGCTCCGCGTCCACATCCAGCGCACCGCGGAGGGGCCCGGTGAGGCCGAGCTCGGATTCGTAGGGACCAGCTCCGACACGGAGCTGACCTGGGTCTCCTCCGACAACGTCTCCTTCCGCCCGGAGGAGGACACCGACCTGCTCAAGCGGGTAACCTCCCAGGCCGCCGCCTCGGAGTCGGTCATCGAGACGGTACGCACCCCCTCATCGAACTACCGGGTTCTCATCGTCCCGGTCCAGGGCGGCTCCCAACACGGGGCGCTCGTGCATGTCATCGACCTCAAGGTCGCCGAGTCCCAGCTTCAGCGCACTATGGCCTTCTACACCGCGGCGGCCGTCTTCACCGTCGCCCTGGTGACCGGCCTGGCCTGGTTCGGCGTCGAGCGGCTCCTGCGTCCCATCGAGCAGCTGCGGCGCGCCACCGAATCCATCGGCGAGGAGGACCTGACCACCCGGGTTCCGGTCAAGGGCCGAGACGACCTGACCGCCCTGGCCGCAGCCGTCAACCGGATGCTGGACCGGGTCCAGACCGCGGTGGAGGCTCAGCGCAACTTGCTCGACGACGTCGGCCACGAGCTTCGTACCCCCATCGCCGTGGTCCGCGGGCACCTTGAGCTCACCGACCCCGCTGACCCCGGAGACGTGCGCCAGACCCAGCTGCTGGCCATTGACGAGCTCGACCGGATGGGAGTGCTCATCGATGATCTGATCCTGCTGGCCAAGAGCTCCCAGACCGACTTCATCACCCCGGTGGACACCGACGTCGCCGAGCTCACCGAGCTGGTCTTCGACAAGTCCCTCGCCCTGGGCGAGCGCCGCTGGCAGCTGGAATCGGTGGCCTTCACCCGGGCCATGATCGACCCCACCCGAATCACCCAGGCCTGGCTCCAGCTGGTGGCCAATGCCGTGAAGTACTCCGAGCACTGCAGCACCGTCCGCCTGGGCTCGGCAGTGCGGGACGGACACCTGCGGATGTGGGCGGGCGACGAGGGCATCGGGATCGCCGCCGAGGAGATCGAAGTGGTGCGCCAACGGTTCAAACGCACCGCCAACGCCCAGGAGATGGCCTCGGGAACAGGACTGGGACTGAGTATCGTGGAGACGATCGTCGCAGCGCACGGAGGACGATTGGACATACGCTCCCAGGTGGGCCAGGGATCGGTGTTCACCATGGCGATCCCTCTGGAGACGTCCCCTGCACCGTCCTCTTCCGAGACATCGGCCTCGGAGAACGCCGGTGCCTCATCCCCTGAACAATCCCCGACAGCGTCCAAGGAGTGACTCACCATGAGCAGCATCCTCATCGTTGAGGACGAGTCCCGAATCGTCGCATTCCTCACCAAGGGCCTCAAAGCAGCCGGTTTCGCCCCGCACACCACCTCCACCGGCCTGGAGGCCGTGGAGCTCGCGCTCCAGACGAACTTCGACCTCATCATCCTGGACGTGGGCCTACCCGACATCGACGGTTTCGAGGTGCTCCAGCGGCTGCGCGGTCAGGGGGTGACGGCACCGGTCATTATGCTCACGGCCCGGTCCTCGGTGGCCGACCGCGTCGCCGGACTCGAGGGTGGCGCCGACGACTACATGCCCAAGCCCTTCTCCTTCGAGGAACTCCTGGCCCGTATCCGGGTGCGGCTGCGTCCGGAAGCCGCCGGGGCTGACCAGATGCGCTTGACCCACCGCGACATGGTCCTGGACTTGCGCACCCGCGCCCTGACGCTGGAGGGCCGGACGGTGGAGCTCTCGGCGCGGGAGTTCGCCCTCGCCGAGACCTTCATGCGCCACCCCGGCCAAGTCCTCAGCCGCGAGCAGCTCCTGAGCGCCGTGTGGGGACTGGACTTCGATCCCGGCTCCAACGTGGTGGAGGTCTACGTCTCCTACCTACGCAACAAGCTGGGCAGGGACAGGGTGGAGACGGTACGCGGTATGGGTTACCGGCTCACCTGACGTGCAGCAGACCTTCCGGCCAGGCGCACCGACCCAGTACCGGTGACGTCGGTCGTCTATTCAGTCGTCAATGTCGCGATCGTCGTCGTCACGCTCCGTCGCCCCGATCTTTGCGGGACTCTTGTCGTCGTCATCATCGATCTCGGTGCGGGAGTCATCGGACTTTCCGGCCGCGGCCGGTGCGCTAGGAGCGGCGGGCGCCGACTGCCGACTGCCGTGGTCGACAGCGACAGGCGGATCGGGTTCAACCACCTGGGGCGAGTGGCCCTGCGTCGAGGGGATCGAGGAACCCGCCTCGCTGCCTCCCTGATCATGCGAGGCACTGCCGGCGCCTTCGGGGATCTGGCCCGGTGCCGATGTGGAGGACTGCGGTGAGGTGGCCGGGGTTCCGGTCATAACAATGCCCGGCTCGCTCACGGACTCGGCGGGGTGGAAGAACACCATACGGGTGACCCCGAGCAGAAGGCCCGATGTCACCACCACGACCACGGTGGCGACAACGCGGCCGCGACCGAAACGATGCAGCAGGTTTCCCATCCAGAGTCCCCTTCCCTAGGTATTCCGGTCTCCGGCCCCGGGGCCGCAACACGGCCACTAGGACAATAAGACCTTTGTCGACCGTAACACGAACGACAGGTCAGTACATTGGTGCAGAGCACAAGAAGCACCCGAAAACGCCTCAGAATCCACAGGAGAGCGGACGAGCCTGCGCTCGCGGGTCAGGGACGGGTGTGCCCGTTGCCCTCAACGATCCAGGTCGTCGTCGTCAGCTCGGTCAGGCCCATGGGGCCGCGGGCGTGGAGCTTCTGGGTGGAGATGCCCAGCTCGGCCCCCAACCCCAGTTGGCCGCCGTCAGTGAAACGGGTCGAGGCGTTGACCATGATGGCCGCCGAATCCATACCCGCGATGAAGTCGTTGATGACGCCCACGTCCTGGGCCAGGACGGCCTCGGTGTGCCCGGTGGTGTGGGCCCGGATGTGGTCGACGGCCTCTTCCAGGTCCTCCACGACGCGCACAGCCAGATCCAGCGACCCGTACTCGGTGTCCCAATCGTCCTCGGTGGCCTCGACCAGGAGCTCCTGGCGCCCACCACCGGCGACCTCGGTCAGGATCCGGTGGGCGGCGGGATCGGCGTGCAGGACCGTGTCCTTGTCCCACAGGGCGGCGGCTGCCTCCGGCAGGTAGTCGGCGGCGACGTCGATGTGAACCAGGAGCGTCTCGGCGGCGTTGCACACGCCGACGCGCTGGGTCTTGGCATTGACGATGATGTCGACCGCGGCCTGGAGGTCGGCGCTGGCGTCGACGTAGACATGGCAGTTCCCCGAGCCGGTCTCGATGACCGGAACGGTGGACTGCTCGACGACGGCGCGAATGAGACCGGCCCCGCCGCGCGGCACTAGGGCGTCGACCAGGCCGTGGGCCCGCATGAGGGCGCGGGCCCCGTCCCGGCCGGCGGCGTCCACGCTGGTGACGAGGTCTGCAGGCAGTCCCTGAGCGTCCAGGGCGCTGCGCAGGGCCGCCACGATGGCGGCGTTGGAGTCCTGGGCTGCGCTGCCGCCGCGCAGGATGATGGCGTTGCCGGACTTGACGGCCAGGGCGGCGGTATCGACGGTGACGTTGGGGCGGGCCTCGTAGATCATGCCGACGACACCCAGGGGCACCCGCACCCGGCGCACCCGCAGCCCGTTGGGCATGACCGAGCCGTCAATGATCTGGCCGACGGGGTCGGGCAGAGCGGCGACCTCCCGCAGGGCTCCGGCGATGTCGGACAGACGCCCGGCGTCCAGGGCGAGGCGGTCCAGGAGCCCGGACTTCATCCCGGACTCGCGTCCGCGCTCCAGGTCGGCGGCATTGGCGGCGAGGATCGCCTCGGTGTGCTCGGTGAGGCTGTGGGCCATGACCTCCAGGGCGGCGTCCTTGACGGCGCGCGGGGCTCTGGCCAGGCTCCGTTGCGCCACACGGGCTGAGCGGGCGGTTGCAGTGACGAGCTCGTGGGCGTCGACGTCGTTCATGGGGCCACCATAGAAGAAGAGACCCCAGCAGGAGGAGTCTCCGGCCGGGAGAACCACTGACGGACCGATGGCGCCAGACTGAGCAGAGCCATGGCGACCACCAGCAGTAGAGCCACCCCGTAGCCAATGAGCCCGCCGACCATGGGCACGCCGTAGAAGCTGAGTACGCCGGCCCTCAGAACAAGGACTCCCACCTGGGAGACAACGAATAAGCCTGCGGCGCCGATCGTTGCCATGACGAATACGGTGCGACTGGACCTGCGCACCCCCGTCACGATCGAGGCGATCGACAGTACGAGGATGCCGATAAGCACAACGAGACCTGCTGCGAAAGGGAGCCCGACACGCTGTTGCGTGTCGGTGAAAGGATCCCACGCCAGCCACAGTCCCAGCTCAGGACTGCGCGTATGTTCTCCGGGATCGCGCCGGCTTGCGAGCATGAAGAAGAGCGGAGCCTGTACCAAGGACAGGGCACTGCTGACCCCCAGAAACACTGAGGACCCGATCCCCGTGGTGACTGCCTTTGGTCGAGGACGAGGGCCGTGAGTCGATGCTGCGGTCACCGCGAGGCCGGTGACCACGACAAGCACGGCAAGAACGATGTTGAGACCCGCCGTCACAGGCCCGGGTGACAAGCTGTCGTTAATCAGGAGGCGAGCCACATTGAGCCCGAGCATCGGAACCATGACACCGATCAGCGAGAGCGGTGCACTGGAGGGGCGACGCCGGGTCAACTGGATCAACCCGACGAGGAGAAGGTAGGGAACAGGGTTGACGATGACCGCGATAACCGTCTGACCAACGGCAGAACCGGGCATCCCTGTCATGCTTGCGAGGACTACGGAACTGACGATCGTGACGACGTAGAACACGGGCAGGGCGATGATCGTAAGAATCAGGGCTGCCTTCTCCACACCAGTACGGGGGGAAGGCGGTGGGGCGGCGTGGAAGGGCGCGTACGGGGAGGGACCACTACCGTAGGGATAGGGGGACAGTGGTGGTGGATGCATCCTCGCTCCGGTGAGCGGCTGGGCAGAAGGTTGCTGCGGGAACGAGTAACTCACCCCACCATTGTGTCCTATCGATCACTCGAATCGCTGGGGGTCACACCTGTTCTTGAGGCAGCGTCCTCAGACTCCGGCGGTGCGGGGCAGCTCGGCGAGGTCGTCGCGATGGACGACGGGAGCCACATGGTCGGGCGCCGGCGCGCCTGCGGCCCGGGCGGCTAGGACCTCGCGCAGCTCGGCGGCCGCGTAGCGGCAGATCCCGCGGGCCAGGGTGCGCTCGGGGCCGACGACGTCGACCACGGTCCCGGACTCGAAGTCGCCGTCGACGCCCGTGAGACCGGGCAGCAAGAGCGACTTCTTGCCCACGGTCAGGGCCCGGGCCGCGCCGGAATCGATGAGGAGGCGTCCCTCGGGCTGGGAGGCGTGGGCCATCCACAACCGGCGACTGGAGCGGTGTGGTCCGGTAGGATCGAACCAGCTGCCCAGGTCGGCCGGGACCCGGACCTCGCCCAGAAGGCGGGCGGCGTCGTCGGCCCGGGCGATGAGGGTGGTGGTGCCCGAGGCGCAGGCGATGGTGGCGGCTTGGAGCTTGGTGGTCATGCCGCCGGTGCCCACGAAGGAACCGCGCCCGGAGACGCTGACGCCCTCGAGGTCGCCGGATGAGCGCACGTGGCGGATGGGCTGGGCGCCGGGGGTTCCGGGCCGTGCGGTCCACAGCCCGTCGACGTCGGTGAGTAGCACGAGGACGTCGGCGGTCACCAGGTGGGCGACGAGGGCGGCCAGGCGGTCGTTGTCGCCGAGGCTGAACTCGCTAGTGGCCACCGCGTCGTTCTCGTTGATGATGGGCACGGCCCCCAGAGAGAGCAGGGAGTCGAAGGTGGCCCGCACCGTGCGGTAGTGACTGCGGATGGCGACGTCGTGAGCAGTCAGGAGAACCTGGGCGGTCACCAGGCCGTAGGCGCTCATCGCGGTCTCCCAGCGGGCGGCGAGCCGGCCCTGTCCGACCGAGGCGGCCGCCTGCAGGAGGCGCAGCTCGTCGGGGCGCCGGTCCAACCCCAGTGGCGCGAGGCCCGAGGCGACGGCCCCGGAGGAGACCAGGACGACGTCGTGACCGCGCCGCCGCATTCCGGCGATGAGGCCCGCCAGGATGTCGATGCGATTGAGGTCGAGCCCGCCGTCGGTGCGCGTCAGCGAGGAGGAGCCGACCTTGACCACGACGCGGGCGCCCTCGGGCAGGCGATCAGGCCGCCCGCCCGAGTGGAAGCCGTCGCGATGGGCGTTGTCGCCATCAGCCGCTGGTGGTTTCATGCTGTCCCCGCCCGTCAGTCCTCGTCGCCCTCGTGCCAGGTGGCGGCATCGGTCCACAGGCCCTCGGCGGCCTCCTCGCGCAGCTGCTGGCGCGCGGCCTCCTTGGCGTCCATCATCTCGTGGTATTGACTGCGCCGCTCGACGTTGGTCCGACGCCGGCTGCCCTCCAGACGCAGGTCGGTGCCGCGGGCTCCCAAGAGCTCGGGGCCGGTGGTCATCGAGGGTTCCCAGGTGAACAGCACTCCCCCGTCTACCTCGCCGATGAGGACGGTGTCGCCTGCGTGGGCTCCGGCTTTGACGAGCTCGTCCTCAACGCCTGCCGCGGCCAGACGGTCGGCGAGGTAGCCGACGGCCTCGTCGTTGGAGAAGTCGGTCTGGCGCACCCAGCGCTCGGGGCGCTGGCCGCGGACCTGGTAGACCTGTCCCTCGCTGGGGTGGACCAGCAGGCGCACCTGGGCGACGCTCTCCTTCTCGCGGCGCCCGACCGCTTCGGGGCGGATGACCGGACGAGTTCCGTCGGCCTCGCCATCACGCCGAACGTCCCGCGGGGCCATCTCGCGGGCCCGCTCAACCTCGCCGGCCAAGGCGAAGGACAGGGGCCGCAGCCCCGTGTGGGCGACCGCCGAGACGATGTGCACAGGCAGGCCCCGGGCTTCGATATCGGCGCGCACGAACTCGGCGAGCTCGGCGGCGTCGGGGACGTCGACCTTGTTGAGCACCACGATGCGAGGCCGCTCCATGAGGGGGATCCGGCCGGTGAGGAGGGGATCGTCCTCCTGGTCCCTGAGGCGCTCGGAGTAGGCGGCGAGCTCGGCCTCGATGGTGTCCAGGTCGGACAGGGGGTCGCGGTTCGGCTCGAGGGTGGCGCAGTCCAGGACATGGACGATGACGGCGCAGCGCTCGATGTGCCGCAGGAAGTCCAGGCCCAGTCCTTTGCCCTGGGAGGCGCCGGGGATGAGGCCGGGGACGTCTGCGATTGTGTAGCGAACGTCGCCGGCCTCGACGACCCCGAGGTTGGGCACGAGGGTCGTGAAGGGGTAGTCCGCGATCTTGGGGCGGGCCGCGCTCATGGCGGCGATGAGGGAGGATTTGCCGGCGCTGGGGTAGCCCACGAGGGCGACGTCGGCGATGGTCTTGAGCTCTAAGGTGACGTCCCCGGCCTGGCCGGGTTCGCCCAGGAGGTGGAAGCCGGGGGCCTTGCGCTTGGAGGAGGCCAGGGAGAAGTTGCCGCGCCCGCCGGTGCCGCCCTCGGCGACCACGATGCTGGCGCCCTCGCCCACGAGGTCGGCGATGATCTGGCCGTCGGCATCCTTGACGACGGTGCCCTCGGGCACGGGCAGGAGGAGATCCTTGCCATCGGTGCCACGACGCCAGTCGCCCATGCCGGGGGTGCCGTTGCCGGCCCGCTGGTGCGGGGAGCGATGGTAGCTCAGCAGAGTCGTCACCCGGGGATCGACGACCAGGACGACGTCGCCGCCGTGACCGCCGTCGCCGCCGTCGGGTCCGGCCAGGGGCTTGAACTTCTCACGGTGCACGGACGTGCAGCCGTTGCCGCCGTCGCCGCCGGCCACGTGGAGAACCACTCGATCGATGAAGCTGGGCATGGGGTCTCCTGTGAGTCCGGAGATAGGGCGAGGGCGGACGGCAGGTGCCGTCCGCCCTCGCGATGACGTGGGGTGTACCCGGGGCTCAGGCCTCGGGGAGCACGACGTTGACGACCCGGCGGCCGCGGAAAGTGCCGAACTCAACGTTACCGGCGGCGGTGGCGAACAGGGTGTCGTCGTTGCCGCGGCCGACGTTGCGGCCGGGGTGGAAGTGGGTGCCGCGCTGGCGGACGAGGATTTCGCCGGCCTTGACGAGCTGGCCGCCGAAGCGCTTGACGCCGAGGCGCTGCGCGTTGGAGTCGCGGCCGTTACGGGAGGAACCAAGACCCTTCTTGTGTGCCATGGTTGAGGCTTCTTTCTTCTCGAGCGTGTGCGTTCAGGATGTCCGTGTACTGGCTGACGCCGGGACGGTCACTTGATGGCGGTGACCTTGACGGCCGTCAGCTGAGCGCGGTGGCCCTGGCGCTTGCGGAAGCCGGTCTTGTTCTTGAACTTGAGGATGTTGATCTTGGGGCCCTTCTCGTCGCCGATGATCTCAGCGGTGACGGAGGACTTGGCCAGGTCGGCGGCAGAGGTGGTCACCTTGTCGCCATCCACCAGCATGACGGGAGCGAGGGAGACCTCGTCGCCGATCTCACCAGCAAGCTTGTCGACAACCACGACGTCGCCGACGGAGACCTTCTCCTGACGGCCGCCGGCTTTGACGATCGCGTAGACCACTTGAATGCTCATCTCTGTAGATTCTTCGAAAGGCTCTCACGCGCGGTACGGCTTCGATCAGCCTCACCGGGAGGGCCCTGTCCTGGGCAATGGCGCAAGACGCACCGGCAGATAACTCTAGGCGATCATGTCGCCGGCACCAACCTCCGGCCCGTGCTACCCCCTGTGTTCTTGGGCACGAAGGCCGTGAGAGTGCTAGGCAGAGGTCGTCGGGCCATCTGAAGAACTCTCCGGCGACGGCGAGGAGCTCTTCGCGACGGCCCTTCTCCTCGTTCTCCTCACGGGCTCGCCGTCGGCGGGTTCTTCAGCCGCCCCGCCCGCCGGCTCCTCGGGCGTCTCCTCGGTCTTCTTAGTAGTCTTCTTCGCCGACTTCTTGGCAGACTTCTTGACAGATTTCTTCGCCGACTTCTTATCGGCCTTGTCCGCCGACCTCTTGGCAGCAGACTTCTTTCCTCCGGTTCTGGTCTCCTTGTCCTCGGTCCGGGAGGTCCGAGCGACGTTCTGCCCGTCGACGTCATCGCCGAGGTCGGCTGCGTTCTCGGCCCGTTCCTCGCCGATCCCCTGCGAGCCGTCGGCCCCCTGAGCCTCGTGAGGCGTCTGATTGTCCTGCTTGACATCCTTATGGGCCTGCTCTGCGGCGGCCGCGATCTGGGCCAGTGCACCGCGGACCGCGGCGCGAGCCTCGTCGTCGGCTCCGGACTCGGGCGAGCCGAGGACATCGCGCCTTCCAGATCCCTTGGAGCCTCCCTTGGCGGCCTTGGGCCCCCGAGTCTCCTGAGCATCCTTCTTAGCGCCCTTCTTACCGCCGCCTACGGCCGCCTGCTCCTCGCGGTTCTTACGACCGCGCGAGCGCCCTGCGCCGCGGGAGGCCGAGGCCGACATGTCCACCTGCTGGTTCTCGACGGGCTCGTCGTGGACGATGAAACCGCGGCCCTTGCAGTGCTCGCAGGTGGTGGAGAAGGCCTCGACCAGGCCCTGCCCCACCCGCTTGCGGGTCATCTGAACCAGGCCGAGCGAGGTGACCTCAGTGACCTGATGACGGGTCCGGTCGCGTCCCAGGCACTCCACGAGCCGGCGCAGGACGAGGTCCCGGTTGGACTCCAGGACCATGTCGACGAAGTCGATGACGACCATGCCGCCGATGTCGCGCAGGCGCAGCTGACGCACGATCTCCTCGGCGGCCTCGAGGTTGTTGCGGGTGACGGTCTCCTCCAGTGTGCCGCCCGCACCGGTGAAGCGGCCGGTGTTGACATCGATGACGGTCATCGCCTCGGTGCGGTCGATGACCAGGGTGCCGCCGCTGGGCAGCCACACCTTGCGATCGAAGCCCTTGGCGAGCTGCTCGTCCACGCGGTGGGCGGCGAAGACGTCATCGGGACCGACCCAGTGCTCGAGACGCTCGGCCAGATCCGGGCTGACCTCGTCGATGTACTGCGAGATCGTCGACCAGGCCTTGTCGCCGGAGATGATGAGCTTGCGGAAGTCCTCGTTAAAGACGTCGCGGATGACTCTCACGGCGAGCTCCGGTTCGCCCTTGAGGAGGACGGGGGCCCTGCCGCTGCCCTTCATGACGGAGGAGGCCTTCTTCTCGATGGTCTCCCACTGGGCCACGAGCCGCTCGACATCGGTGGTCAGCTGCTCCTGAGTGGCCCCCTCGGCGGCGGTGCGCACGATGACTCCGGCGGAGTCGGGCACGATCCGCTTGAGAATCTTCTTCAGGCGACTGCGCTCGGTGTCGGGCAACTTGCGCGAGATCCCCGTCATGGTGCCCCCGGGGACAAGGACCAGGTAACGGCCCGCCAAAGTGATCTGGCTGGTGAGACGGGCGCCCTTGTGACCGATGGGGTCCTTGGTGACCTGCACCAGGACGGTGTCGCCACTGGAGAGAGCATCTTCGATCCGGCGGGGACGGCCCTCCATACCGGCGGCGTCCCAGTTGACCTCACCGGCGTAGAGCACGGCGTTGCGCCCCTTGCCCAGGTCCACGAAGGCGGCCTCCATGGAGGGCAGGACGTTCTGAATCCGGCCGACGTAGACGTTGCCGACCATGGAGGTCTGGGTGTGCCGGGAGACGTAGTGCTCCACGAGGAGCCCGTCCTCCAGGACGGCAATCTGGTTGAGGCCGTCTGACTCGCGCACGATCATCTGACGCTCCACGGACTCACGGCGAGCCAGGAACTCGGCCTCGGTCACGATCGGCCGACGGCGCCCGGCCGCCCGACCCTCACGACGGCGCTGCCGCTTGGCCTCCAAGCGGGTGGAACCCTTGAGCGCCATGACCTCGTCACGCAGGTCGCCACCCTCGGAGCGGGTACGGGACCGGCGCCGGCGCCGGCGCGATCCGGAGACGACTCCCACGGCGGTATCTACTGCGATCTCGCGCGCCGAAGAGACCTCACCGCCGCCATCTTCCCGGTCTGAACTCAACGAGCCCCCGGTGTCCTGGCCGTCGGACTCACCGCGCTCGGAGGCCTCTGCGCGCGAACGCGAGCGCCGACCGCGCCCACCGCGGCGGCGCCTGCGACGACCCCCGCCCTCACGGACGCCATCCGATGAGCCGGCCCGGGACTCGCTGGCCTCATCGACCCCGTCGGACTCGGGAGACTCGGGGGACTCAGACGACTCGGTGGCATCGTCGCCGGGTTCCTCGGCCGGAGTGCCCCCGCGTCCCTCCTGCGGCGCTCCTGCACCGGCGGCCGCCCGTCGACGACGACTGCGCCCGCCACGACCGCCTCGGGACGAGTCGGTTTCCGCCTCGTCCTCGCCGCCCGTCTCCCGGTTATCGGCTTTGATTCGAGAGTCTGTTCGGGGATCGTCGTCCGCTTCGCCCCAGCCGCTCGCACCCTGGTGGCGCGAGGCGGTCGGTGCATGCTGGGGAGCAGCTGTCGCAGCGGTGACCCGCCGACGACGACGGGCCCGACTGGGATCGGGAGCCTGGAACAGAAGAGAGGCGGCCGGCAGACGAGGCGTCTGGGCTACTTCCTCTTCCTGATCTTCCCGGGGGGCATCGATGTGCAGCTCCTCTGCACCGGGGGTCTGCTCATCAGTCTCGTCGTCTTCCTCAACATGCGCCTGCGCTCCATCCTGCGCGGAGTTCGGCTCCGTCCCCTCCGGCTCCGACTCATCGGGTTCTGCGGTTCCAGCACCGGCAAGACGGGACTCAGCGGCCGGCGCCGCCTCAGGGGCGGCGGAGGCGGCGGTGACCTTGCGGCGGCGACGAGCGGGCACCGACGGAGCGATCGGCGAGTCGGACGACTCGGAGCCTCCTTCGCCGTCGGACTCGTCAGAACCCGACGTTGTCACGGAGCCGACGGTGCTCATCGGACTCATCGAGCCCGGCTGCTCGGCAGCGGGAGCCTGGGCGGGGGCGGCGGAGGCGGCGGTGACCTTACGGCGACGGCGCGGAGCCGGGGCGCTCACGGCGTCGGCGGCAGCCTGGTCCTGCTCGTGCGATTCTGTTGATTCTGATGTGGTGCGATGTGCCATGGGGCTTGCACTCTCCGGGGCCGACGCCGTCGTCGTACCCTCGACGCGTCAGCGCGGTTGTGCTCCCGAGCGGGAGCAGCGAAAAAGTCTGCGAGTGCGCCCGGCAGGGCGCATGCCTTGCCCGACGTCCACACAGACCGGGCTCGCAGCGGCGCGTCTCAGGCGGCGCAAGGTCCTCGGACAGGGTCGGTCGGAAGGCGCGACCCCGGGTACCGGTACGGAGTACCCGAAGCCGGATCGAAGTATCCCACACATACGGCGATAAGCGCTTGCGCGACTCGTCATGACCATGGTGGCCGATGTCTCGCCCACACCTCATCTCACTATATAGTCAGCAAACTCTCAGACCGTAATCAGCTTTCGACCTTCTTCGAAGTTTTACTTACGGGCCTTCAGTCCCACTCTCAAGATCGGCGGTTGTCAATGACGGCACCCGAAAGACCCTCCGCCAGCTTCATCGAAAAGCAGTCAAGACAAGGAAAACAGAGGAGCTCCAAGCGCAGGATCAAGGCATCGAAACCCGATTGTTTCACGACACTGCGTCAGAGTTGTCCTATAATATAATTATTGACCTGTAGGACGTTCTACAGAACACCTTATCGATCTCATCGTCGTCTTCGAAAGGTGGCATTGATGGCCATCTCTCCTATGGCGCTGGACTCCCTGGATCTGGCGCGCTGGCAGTTCGGTATCACCACCGTCTACCACTTCATCCTGGTTCCGCTGACCATCGGGCTCTCCCCGCTGGTGGCTCTCATGGAGACACTGTGGCGCCGGACCGGCAACAAGCAGTGGCTGGTGGCCACCAAGTTCTTCGCCAAGATCCTGCTGATCAACTTCGCACTGGGCGTGGCCACCGGTATCGTCCAGGAGTTCCAGTTCGGCATGAACTGGTCGGAGTACTCGAGGTTCGTCGGCAACATCTTCGGCGCCCCCCTCGCCTTCGAGGCCCTGCTGGCCTTCTTCATGGAGTCCGTCTTCCTGGGCCTGTGGATCTTCGGATGGGACCGCCTGAGCCCCAGGCTGCACAACCTGTGCATGTGGGCCGTGGCCGCGGGCACGAACTTCTCCGCCTTTTTCATCCTCACCGCCAACTCCTGGATGCAGCACCCGGTGGGCGCCATCGTCAACCCCAAGACGGGGCGCGCCGAGCTCGACGGCGTGAGCGGTTTCCTCAAACTCCTGTCCAACGAGCTGGTGTGGGCCACCGTCCTGCACGTCATCTCTTCGGCGCTGCTGGTCGCCGGCGCCGTCATCCTGGGCGTCTCCGTGTGGTGGATGACCAAGGCCGCCCGCGCCGAGCAGGACTTCGAGGCCCGTGAGCTGTGGCGCCGCGTGACCCGTTTCGGAGCCATCGCCATGGTGGCCGCGGGGCTGGTCACCGCCGGTACCGGCCACATGCAGGGTCAGCTGGTCGCCGAATACCAGCCGGCCAAGATGGCTGCCGCCGAGGGCCTGTGCCACTCCGAAGCCGGTGCCCCCTTCACCGTGGCCGCCTTCGGGGACTGCAAGAATGAGGACGGCATGGTCCGGTTCATCTCGATTCCCGGCATCTACTCCTTCATGGCCACCAATGACTTCAATGCCGAGATCACCGGGCTCCGGGAGGCCGGTGACACCTACGCGCAGCAATACGGGACCACCGATGCCCGCGGCAACGCCGTCGACTACAGCCCCAACGTCATGGTCAACTTCTGGTCCTTCCGACTCATGATCGGCCTGGGCATGGCCTCGATGGGACTGGGAGCATTGGCCCTGTGGCTGACCCGCTCCGGCAGACTCATCTCCCGCCCACTCCTGGGCAAGGCGGCGCTGGCCACCATGTGGCTGCCCTTCATCGCCTGCTCCTTCGGATGGATCTTCCGCGAGATGGGGCGCCAGCCCTGGGTCATCGTTCCCAACCTGTCCGACCCGGTCTCCCAGGTCTACATGCTCACCGCCGATGGAGTCTCCTCCGTGGTCTCCTCGACCACGGTGCTGGCCTCGATGGTCATCTTCACCCTGCTGTACGCCGCGCTCGGCGTGGTCTGGTTCGTGCTGCTGCGCCGTTACATCCGCGAGGGCGTGCGCACCCCGGTGCCGGACGAGGTCGATAAACCTGCCAGGGCCGGCGAGGCAGCGGAAGCCGGCAGCACTGACGCGGACGGCTCCGACGGCGAGTCCGGCGACTCGCCCACGAGCGTCCCCGCTCTGTCCTTCGCCTACTGAGCCGAGGAAGGAAGACACCCATGACACTGAGCATCCTCTGGTTCATTCTCATCGCCGTCCTGTGGATCGGCTACCTCACCCTGGAGGGCTTCGACTTCGGCGTCGGAATGCTGCTGAAGATCCTGGGGCGCGATGAGCGGGAGCGGCGCGCGACACTGGCCACTATCGGCCCTCACTGGGACGGTAACGAGGTCTGGCTGCTCACCGCAGGCGGGGCCACCTTCGCGGCCTTCCCGGAGTGGTACTCCACCCTGTTCTCCGGGGCGTACATCGTCCTGTTCATCATCCTGCTGTGCCTCATCGTGCGCGTGTGCGCCATCGAGTGGCGGCCCAAGGTCAACTCCCAGACCTGGCGCGACCGCTGGGACTGGGTCCACACGATCAGCGCTTGGATTCCCTCCATCCTATGGGGCGTGGCCTTCGCGAACCTGGTTCAGGGAATGCATATCGAGGTCGTCCAGATCTCCAACGGCGCCGTTGTGCCGGCCGAGCAGGTTCCGGCGGACTCGCTCGTAGCCGGCGCCGCCCACCAGATCACCGGGGGGCTGCCGACCATGGTGACTCCCTTCACTTTGCTGGGGGGCGTCGTCACCTGCCTGCTCTTCCTCAACCACGGCGCGCTCTTCGTAGCCCTCAAGACCACCGACGAGCTCTCGCAGCGGGCGCTGGGTCTGTCCCGCAGGCTGGCTCCGGTGGCCACCGCCGTCACCGCCGCATGGGCGCTGTGGGCGCAGTTGGCCTACTCCGGCAGTGCCCTGTCCTGGATCCCGCTGGCCATCGCCGCAGCCGGGCTCATCGGCTCGCTGCTGGCCGGCCGCACCGGCAGTCAGGGACGTGCCTTCGCCCTGCACTTCGTGGGGATCGCCTTCGCCGCCGTCTTCATCTTCGCGGCGATGGTCCCCAATGTCATGCGCTCCTCGGTGGACCCGGCCTACTCGCTGACGATCCAGCAGGCCGCGAGCGCCGACACGACGCTGCTCATCATGACCGTCGCCGCGGCCGTGTTCGTCCCCGGGGTCCTGGCCTACACGATCTGGAGCTACAAGGTGTTCGCCTCCCGCATCAGCGTGGAGAGCATCAACCCCGACCAGGGCGGACTGCACCCCACACTGGTGCGCGACTCCGCCCAGCCAGAGGCGCATTTCGGGTACTGAACAGTCGCTCACATCGGCCAGGGGTTCCGGGCCTTTGGACCTACTCCCCTATCCTTGGGCGGGTGAAGCCCCTCGACCCCCGGCTGATGCGCTACGCACGCTCGGCCCGCCGATACATAGCCGCCACGGCCGTGACCGGCATGGTGACCGCCGTGCTGGTGGTGGCGCAGGCATTCCTCATCTCGGGCGCGGTCTCCCGAGTCACTTCCGAGGGAGCTAGTCCCACATCGGCCAGGGGGCTGGTGATGGCTCTGGGCGCAGTTGTGGTGGCCCGGGCGCTGGTGGTCCTCCTTCAGGAGGCTCACGCCCACCGCTCCGCCACGGGGACGATCGTCGAGCTGCGCCGCCTGGTCCTGGAGCACGCCGCCCGATTGGGACCCCGGTGGCAGGCGCTGCACGGCGCCGAAACCGCCACCCTGGTGACCCGTGGACTGGACGACCTGGAGCCCTACTTCACCCGGTACCTGCCCCAGCTGGTACTGGCGGCCACGGTCACACCGGCCACGGTGCTGGTTCTCATCGCCCAGGACTGGCCGGCCGCGGTGGCCGTGGTGTGCACTCTGCCTCTTATCCCGATCTTCATGATCCTCATCGGTCGGATGACCCAATCGGTGTCCCACGAACGGCTGGAGACCATGCGGGTCCTGGGAGACCAGGTGCTCGACCTCATCTCTGGGCTACCCACCCTCAAGGCGCTGGGGCGCGAGCGGGGGCCGGCCGAGCGGGTGCGCTCCCTGGGGGGTGCCTATCGGCGCACCACCATGTCGACCTTGCGGATCGCCTTCCTGTCGGGGGCGGTCCTGGAGTTCATCACGACGCTGTCGGTGGCGATCATCGCCGTCGAGATCGGGTTCCGGCTGGTGGCCGGACGCCTGGACCTATTCACCGGCCTGCTCGTGCTCATGGTGGCGCCGGAGGTGTACCAGCCACTGCGGCAGGTGGGCTTCCAGTTCCACGCCTCGGCCAACGGGGTGGCCGCCGCCGAGTCCGTCTTCGAGGTTCTTGAGACGCCCGTCCCTAAGCGCGGCACCCTGCCGGCCCCCGACCTGCGCACGGCCGGGATCGAGCTCGATGCCGTATCCGTGGCCGCCCGTGGCACGTGGGCCCCTGCGGGTCTGAGCGCCACGATCCGGCCCGGCGGCCTCGTGGCCCTGATAGGGCAATCGGGTGCGGGCAAAACGACGGCAACGCAGATCCTTCTCGGCCTGATGCCCGCCGACCGCGGTCACATTCGGATCGTGCCGGACTCCGGCCATGCCCCGCAGGGCGGCGCCGTCGACCTCAGCGAGATCGATCCGGCCACCTGGTGGGAGCAGATCGCCTGGGTCCCCCAGCGTCCCACGATTACCCCGGGCACGGTCCTGGACAACGTGGCACCTGGCGCCTCCGTTGGCGACGGCGTACCCGATGAGCTTGCGGAAGCGGCCCGGGCCACCGGTTTCGATGAGGTGGTGGCAACACTTCCACAGGGATGGGAGACCACTGTCGGCAGTGGCGGTGCGGGGTTGTCGGTCGGGCAGCGCCAGCGGCTGGCACTGACGAGGGCCCTGTACTCGACGGCGCCGCTGGTAGTGATGGATGAGCCGACTGC
Organism: Actinomyces sp. oral taxon 849 str. F0330; assembly: GCF_000239715.1. NCBI lineage: Bacteria > Bacillati > Actinomycetota > Actinomycetes > Actinomycetales > Actinomycetaceae > Actinomyces > Actinomyces sp. oral taxon 849. The sequence continues at coordinate 96,091 of NZ_JH470352.1, forward strand.
GCACCTCGACGCCGCCAGCGAGGCGCATGTTCTCACCGCAGTGCGCGCGCTACACGCCTCGGGGCGAACAGTGGTGGTCATTGCTCACCGTCCGGCGCTCATCGCCCTGGCCGAGCAGGCCGTTGTGGTGGAGAGCAGGCCGATGCAGCCAGAGCAAGCAGAGCCGGCCGAGCCAGTAGAGCCAGCCGCATTGCGGGAGGAGATCCGGTGAGCCCTGTGGCCAGAGTCCTCTCCCCCGTTCTATCCCCCCGCGAGCGCCGGGCGCTGCGCCGGGCCGTGGGCCTGCTGAATGTGGACAGCTCGCGCTTCATGCTGGCCGTGCTCGCCGGAACCGCGGGGATGGCCTCGGCCGTGGCCCTGTCCGGGGTGGCGGCCTGGCTCATCGCCCGGGCCTCTCAGATGCCCGACGTCGTCGCACTGGGGGTGGCTCCGGTGGCGGTGCGTCTCTTCGGCGTCTCGCGCTCGGTCCTGCGCTACTGCGAACGGCTCGTCTCCCACGACACCGCCCTGAGAGGCATGGGCGCTCTGCGCACCCGCCTCTACGAGGCACTGGCAGCGGCCCGCACGGACACTGTTGCGGGGCTGCGCCGCGGCGACGTCCTGGCGCGGGTGGGGAGCGACATTGACGCGGTCGGGGATCTCGTGGTGCGCGCCTACCTGCCCGCGACGGTCGCGGCGGTCCTAGGCGCAGCCACCAGTGTCGGGGTCGGACTGGTGTACTGGCCGGCCGGCCTCATCCTGGCGACCTGTCTGCTGCTGTCCGGGCTGGGGGCGCCGCTGGCCACGATCCGCTCCGCGCGGATGGCCGAGCAGGCCCGTCAGCGGCAGGCCACCGAGCTGTCCGCCGAGGTACTCGCGGTGCTGGAGGGAGCACCGGAGTTGATGGTCTGCGGGCGTCTGGCGGACTCCATGCACCAGGTCGCCTCCCGGGAGGAGAACCTGGTCCATCTGCGCGATCGGGCCGCAGTCCCCGCGGCGATCGCCGCGGCACTGGACGTGGCAGCCATGGGGATGGCGGTCGTGGGCAATCTGGTGATAGGGGTGGGCGCCGTGGCCGCCGGGCGGCTGGCTCCGGTGTGGTTGGCGGTGATCGTCCTGGTGCCGCTGGCCGCCTTCGAAGCCATCTCCGCGCTCGGACCGGCCAGCGTACAGCTGGTGCGATCGGCCGGCGCCGCCTGCCGGATCGTGGAGCTCATCGAGACTGCCGAGACGAGTGCCAGTGCCGGCGCCGCAGTCTGTCCCGACGCCCGGAAGCTGCCAACGCCGTCGGCGCACGGTCCGCGCCTGCGGGCGAGGAACCTGTCGGTGGGCTGGCCGGGCGGGCCGGTGGTGGCCGAGGGTATCGACCTGGACCTGAGGGTCGGCAGCCGGGTGGCGATCGTGGGGCCGTCGGGAATCGGGAAGTCGACCCTGCTGGCCACACTGGCGGGGCTGCTGGAGCCCCGGGGCGGCACGCTCACGCTCGACGGAGTCCCGCCGTGGCAGGTCGCCCGCTCACAGGCGGCGGCCCGGGTCTGCCTGACCGCCGAGGACGCGCACGTCTTCCACACGAACGTTCTGGAGAACCTGCGCGTGGCACGCGGGGACGTCACTCCCGCCGAGGCGAGGCAGCTGCTGGATCAAGCCGGGCTCGGGGACTGGCTCGAGGCGCTGCCCGACGGCGTGGAGACCGTCGTCGGCACAGACGCCGCAACGCTGTCAGGCGGCGAGCGGCGTCGACTGCTCCTGGCGCGGGCGCTGGCTGCCCCCGCCCCGCTGATGCTCCTGGACGAGCCCGGCGAGCACCTCGACGCCACCACCGCGGACCGGCTCGTGGCCGACCTGCTGACGGTGGGGGCCCGCCAGGGCCGCGGCACGCTCCTGGTCACCCATCGCCTCAGCTCGCTGGCCCATGCCGACGAGGTCCTGGTCATGGGACGCCCACCGCAGACGAACGCGGAGCAGGCGCCGGCGACTATCCTGCACAGGGGCAGTCACCGCGGCCTCCAGGACGTCTCCGAGGCCTACCGGTGGTCGCTCTCCCAGGAGGATCAGGACAGGCAGCATGCGAGCCGGACGAGCTGAGCACGATGACCACACACCACCCGCAGCACCCAGTAGGCGCTCTCCCGCAGGACTCCCGGTTTCCCGGTGTGCCCGGGGACGACCTCCAGGAGTCCCCCGAGCCCGCCCGGGAGGCCGATGAGACGGCGGCACCGTCCTCCGAGGCCGCCCCGGCGGGACGCCTGGCCTACGCCGTCCACGCCGACCAGCTCCTCTCCACCCGAGGTCGGCAGGCCTCCGTCCTCCAGCCGAGTCTGGGCGAGACCACCGTCGCCCTCATCCAGGCGGCCCTGAAGCTGACCGGCTCCCTGCGCGTTCCCGACGCACTGCGCCGCCTGGTGGAGTCGGCCTGCTCCATTACGGGCGCATCCTGGGGCACCATCGCCGTTCTCAGCCACGCTGACATGGACATCGATGCCATCGATACCATCGACGCCGGAGCCTCTCCCGAGGGCTCGGGCACCGGTCTGTGCAGCGGGGTGCCCACGGCGACCCTCGATGAACTCGCCCAGATGGCAAGCGCCCCTGCCGGCGCCGCCGCTTCCGGCACTTGCGAAGATGCCCTGCTCGATGGGCTCGAGGGCACCGGTCTGGTCATCGACAACGACCTGGGACGGGCCTCAGCCTTCACCGGCGCCATCGAGGACGAGGAGACCGGCAGTCTGCTCTCAGCCCCGTTGCGTCTGCACGGCCAGGTCTACGGGCATCTCTACCTGTGCGACAAGCCCGGGGGCTTCACACGTTCCGACGCTGACGCCGTCCTGACTCTGGCGCAGGCCGCCGCGGTGGCCGTGGAGAACGCCCGCCTGTACCGCGAGGCCCGCGATCGCGAGCAGTGGATGGCCGTCTCCCAGGAGTTGACGACGCTGCTGCTCTCCGGCGCCGAGGAGGACGACGCCCTGACACTCATCGCCCACCGGGTCCGCCAGGTCGCCCACGCCGACACCGCCGCCCTCATCCTGCCCAGCATCGGAGAGCGCTGGATCTGCGAGATCGCCGACGGCGAGCACGCCGGGGAGCTGGTCGGCACCTTCTTCCCACCCGAGGGGCGGGCACTGACCGCGCTGGCCCGCCAGACGGGTCTCGTCGTGGCCTCCCTGGAGAAGGCCTGGCACGACGACGATCTCCTGGTGTCCCAGCTGGCCCGCTTCGGACCAGCCCTCTACGCCCCGATGATCCACCGGGGGCGGGGCGTGGGCGTCATGCTGCTACTGCGCTCCCCCGGAGCCGCCCCGTTCACTGCCCAGGACCTGGAGATCGCCGAGCTCGTGGCGGGCCAGGCCACCATGGCCTTCGAGCTGGCCGACGCCCAGCACGCCGAGGAGATGGCCACGCTCCTGGACGAGCGGGCCCGGATCGGCCGGGACCTGCATGACCTGGCCATCCAGCAGCTCTTCGCCACCGGCATGCAGCTCTCGGCTGCCCGGGAGCGGCTGGCCGCCGCCCGGGACGGCGATGAGCAGGCCTGCGCCGATGCGGATCTGGACACGGTGTGCTCCGTCCTGAGCACTGCGCTGGAGGCGGTCGATGACTCCGTGGGGCAGATCCGCTCCATCGTGCGCTCCCTGCGCGACCGCGACGAGGAAGTCGGAGTCGTCGAGCGACTGCGGCGAGAGGCCTCCCTGGCCCGCAACGCCCTGGGCTACGCCCCCTCGCTCCTGTTGAGCGTCGACGGCCGGGGCCTGGCCCAAGTGGATCGCGACGAGGAGGACCGGCTCATCACCTCGGTCGACGCCGTCGTGGGCCCGGACATCGCCGACGACATGGTGGCCGTCGTGCGCGAGGGCCTGAGCAACGTGGCCCGCCACGCCCACGCCTCTTCGGTGACGGTGGACGTCAAGATCGAAGGGGTGCTGCCCGGCTCGGAGCGCTGCTGCGGACCGGGGGACGACGAGGGCCACGCCTCGGGCGACGCCGAGCCCTTTCGGGGAAGCCCGGTGGTGGAGATCGTCTGCCGCGACGACGGCGTCGGGGTGAACCCATCCGTGACGCGCCGCTCGGGAACGGCCAATATGGCCGAGCGGGCCCGCCGTCACGGCGGGAGCTTCGTCATCGGTCCGCGGGCCCGCTCCGACGGCGAGCGCCGCGGCACCTGCTTCACCTGGCGGGTGCCGTTGGGCAAGGGCGGCCGGCTGCACTGAGCCTGCTGCGGAGCCGCGGGAGGATGAGCCGGTCAGCCGTTGCGCCAGCCCGAGGCGCGCTGGCCGGCGACCCAGGCGGCGACCTGGGTGCGCCGCTGCAGGCCCATCTTGGCCAGCAGGGAGGTGATGTGGTTCTTGACCGTCTTCTCGGCGACCCCGAGGCGCTCACCGATCTCCCGGTTGGACAGGCCGTCGCCGATGAGGTCGAGCACCTTGCGCTCGGCATTGGTCAGGTCGGCGGTGGGATCGTCGTGGTCGGCCCGGCGGCGCGTGACGGTGCGCTCGTCGAGCAGGACGCGGCCGGAGGCGACGGCCCGTACGACATCGCTGATCTCGGCGCCGTGAACGGTCTTGAGCAGATAGGCGCGGGCACCGGCGGCCAGGGCCTCGGCCAGCGCCTCGTCGTCGTCGAACGAGGTCAGCACGACCGGCAGGGCCTGAGGCACCGATTCGCGCAGCTCCTGCATGAGCTCGATACCGGTCCCGTCGGGCAGCTGGAGGTCCACGAGGATGACGTCGGGGCGAACCAGCTCGGCCCGACGCACCGCCTCCGCCCGGGAGCCCGCCTCAGCGACGACGTCGAGCCCGTCGGCCCGGTCAATGATCTCGGCGATGCCGCGGCGGACGATCTCGTGGTCGTCCACGATCATGACGCGGACGATCTCCGAGGAGGAGGTGTGTGACATGCTCATGACATTACCAGGATGCGGGGACCTACGTCACACGGACTGCCGCCTCATGGCGCCGTTCTCGTGGGGTCCGCAGCACACGGCCGGTGTGCGCCGGGCGTTTCCTCGGCGCGGCGGCCGCGGCCGGATCTGGCAGCGGGGGCAGTAGGTGTGGGAGCGCCCTCCCAGGGTCTCGCGGAGCATGGTGGTCCCACAGCGCCGACAGTCCCGTCCCTGGCGCCCGTAGGCCCTCAGCTCGCGGGCGAAGAATCCTGAGGCCCCCTCGACATCGACGTAGAGGGCGTCGAAGCTCGTGCCACCGACGTCCAGTGCCCGAGTCATGACCTCCGCGGTGGACTGGAGGATCCGGGCCACGACCCGGGGGCCGAGGGCCGCCCCAGAGCGCAGCCCGTGCACCCCGGCCTCCCACAGGCCCTCGTCGGCGTAGATGTTGCCGATGCCGGAGACGAGCCCCTGGTCGAGCAGGAGGGTCTTGATGGCGCGCTTGGAGGCCCGTATCCGTTTCACCACCCCGGTAGGGCCGGTGCGCTCCAGAGCGGGGTCGAGCAGGTCGCGGGCGATGTGGGCGGCGTCGGCCGGCAGCAGTGGCTCGGAACTGCCCATGCCGCCGGGGGCGCCGTCGACGGTGGGGACGAGGTCGACGACGCGAAGGCCGCCCAGCATGCGCTGATCGACCAGGTCGAGGACCGTCTCCTCATGCGAGCTCCGCTCCGTGTCGGCACCGCCGACGTCGGCGCTCGGGCAGGCGCTCAGATGGAGCCGTACACGCAGGTGGCGCGGGGATGCCGAGAGGTCCCGCACGTAGCGGGGCTGCTCGGTGGCGCTCAGGTCCACCGGGCGTCCGCCGGTCTGCGCGTCCGGGGCGGCCAGGAAGGCTGCGGCCCTCGACTCCGAGCCGGACGCGGAGCTGGCTCCCCCGGAGGCGCCGCCGCGCACGAGGAGCTGACCGCTCATGCCCAGATGGGCGGACAGGGCCCGTCCATCGTCCAGGGGCAGCCACAAGAACTTACCGCGCCTCACGGCCGCGGTCATGGTGCGTCCGGTGAGCTGGTCGACGAAGGCCTGCACTCCCCCGTCCTGACGGCGCAGGGGTCGCGGGTCAAGAACCTCGACGCGGATGACGGTGCGTCCGGCCACGTGCCGGGCGAGCCCGGCGCGCACCACCTCGACCTCGGGCAGCTCGGGCATCAGCTCTGCTGGGTGCGCAGGTCGGCGCGCAGGGCCTCATTGACGCCGGGCAGGTCGAGTCCGCCGTCGCCCCGGGCGGCCAGGATGGCGGCGTAGGCGGCCTCGGCGGCGTCGTGCTCGGCGATCTTCTTCGAGCTGCCCGTGCCCTGTCCCATGACCTCTCCGTCGACGATGGCACTGGCAGTGAAGACCCGCTGATGGTCGGGGCCGGTGCCGGTGACCTCATATGCGGGGTTGCCGAGCTGGTGGGCGGCGGTGAGCTCCTGGAGGCTCGTCTTCCAGTCCAGTCCCGCGCCGCGGGTACGGGCCAAATCCAGAAAGCGGGAGACGAGCCGGGTGACGACCGTGCGGGTCTGCTCCAGGCCGTGGGTGAGATAGGTGGCGCCGATGAGGGCCTCGACCGTATCGGACAGGATGGAGTCCTTGTCGCGTCCGCCTGAGAGCGCCTCCCCCTTGCCGAGCTTGATGAACTCCCCCAGCCCCAGATCACGGGCGACGGCGGCCAGTGCCGGCTCGGAAACCGTGGCCGCACGCATCTTGGCGAGCTGGCCCTCGGGGACGTCCGGGTGGGTGCGGTAGAGATGCTCGGTGACGATGATCCCCAGGACGGAGTCACCCAGGAACTCCAGGCGCTCGTTGGTGGGCAGGCCACCGTTCTCGTGGGCGTAGGAGCGGTGGGTCAGGGCCAGGTCGAGGAGCTCGGCGTCGATACTGGGACCCCAGCGGTAGACGAGCGCCTCGGTGTCGGTGCGCGCGGGCGGGGCGCTGCGGCGTTTGGCCATCAGGACCGGTCCTCCTGACTACCGTCCTGTAGGTCTTTCTCACCGTCTTCGCCGCTGTCCTCTAGGTCGGTCCCGGTGCTCAGCAAGCCGGCCAGAGCGGACCAGCGCGGGTCGAGGACCTCGTGGTGGTGGTCGGCGGGCAGGTCCTCGAGGCGCTGGCCGCACTCGGAGCACAGCCCGGGGCAGTCGGGGCGGCACAGGGGTTGGAACGGAAGTGCGGGGACCACGGCGTCGCGCAGGGCGGGCTCGAGGTCGAGCGTGGTCTCCCCGACGGACAGGAGGTCGTCCGCCTCCTCATCGCCCTCGGCCCGCTGGGCCTCGATGGCCTCGGGGAAGAGGTAGAGCTCGTCGATCCTGACGGTGCGGTCCTCGTCGAGATCGCGCAGGCAGCGTACGCACTCGCCGTGGATGTGAAGATCGGCGTCTGCGTGGGCCAGGACTCCGTCGTCCATGGAGGTCAGAGTGACGTCGAGGGCGAGCTCGCTGCCCTCGGGCACGCCGATGACCTCGGTGCCCAGGTCGGCGGGGGCGGGGGTGCGGATCTGCAGGTTCTTGACCGAGCCGGTGGCGCGGGGCAGGTCGACGATGTCGACGACGAGTCCTGACATGGGTTCCTCCACAGAATGTTGACCCCGCCCTCTCCAAGGGTGGCCGCAGTGGACCGTGATGTCCACGGCGGTAAGCCGGTGGTGGGCGGGATGATGGTTGAGGTGCCTGGCGCGAGCGTACCCCGAGGCCACCGCACTGCAGGTTCAGCGGGCCGAGGGATCCACGGACCAGCCGGAGCGGCGTCGAACGGGCTCCTGAACCTCCACCGACTGGTCGGCGCCGCCGCCCAGACGGTCGGCCAGTACCTCGCGGCCGGCGCGGATCTGCTCAGCGATCTTGGCGATCTCGGTCTCCAGGGAGGCCAGTGCCCGGTCGGAGTACTCGTCGGCCCCATGACGCAGGGAGGCGGCCTTGTCCTCGGCCGCGGCCACGATGCTGTCAGCCCGGTCATTAGCCATGCGCACGATGTTCTCGCCCGCCACCAGGCGCTCGGACTCCTCCTGGGCGTACTGGACGAGCCTCTCGGACTCGGCGCGCCCCTCGGCCAGAACGGCGTCGGCGTCGGCGACGATCTTCTCGGCGCGGTGGACGGCGCTCGGAACCGCGTGGCGGGCGCGCTCGATGAGGTGCTGAGCGGCCTCCCGGTTCACGATCACGGACGCGCTCATCGGCATGGAGCGGGCATTGGCGATGAGCTCATCGAGCTCATCGAGGATGTGCAGCAGGTCGTCTCCGGCATCGCGGCTGGTCGTCACGGTAGGTCCTCTCGTGTGTGGTCGGCGCCGACGAAGCGGCCTGGCTGGGTTCCGGGTAAGACGGGGCCTGGGGCACCGCTGCGCCGGTCGTACTGCCGCTCCGGCTGCCGGGCATCCCCGCGGTCGGGCCGGAGCGCTTCGGCGGCAAGGCGCTCCTCCAGAGCGCGGCGGACGGCGGGCGGAACGAGGGCGGAGACATCGCGGCCGTAGCCGGCGACATCCTTGACGAGGGAGGAGGAGATGTGGGCGTGGATGGGCGACGCGGTCAGGAACACCGTCTCAGGCGCACCCAAGTCCCGATTGAGCAGCGCCATGGGCGCCTCGGCGTCCAGATCGCCGCCGTTGCGCAGCCCCTTGATGATGGCGTTCGCACCGCGCCCACGGCAGTAGTCGGCCAGGAGCCCGGGGACGATGTCCGCTTCCACACCGGGCAGGTGGGAGGTGGAGGCCCTGGCCAGGGCCAAGCGCTCCTCGGCGTCGAGCAGGTAGTGCCCCGCCTTGGCCGCGTTGTGGGCGATCCCGATGACGACGACGTCGAAGAGCGTGGTCGCGCGGGCGGCGATGTCGACGTGCCCCAGGGTGAGGGGGTCGAAGCTTCCGGGGTAGACGGCCAGGCTCATGCGGTCACGCTACTGGCTGGGCGTGTCGCCGTGCGGGACGCGCGCCGCGTCGGTCTCCTTCAGGACCGGCGCAGGCCGACAGAGAGCATCTCCCCCGCATGCACCCGCTTTCGCGTTCTGCAGCAGCGCATCATGTCCCGAGCCCGCCGTCCGCAAGCATCCGGGAGCGGCGCACAGGCGCTGCTATATTCTTCTTGTGCCCACACGCGTGACCCTCAGTGACGTGGCTGACGCGGTCGGAGTCTCATCTCAGACCGTCTCCCGCGTGCTCAACAACCACCCGTCGGTCCGCCCCGAGACGCGTCAGAAGGTGTTGGCCGCCGTCCGAGCGCTGGGTTACGAGCCGAATCTCGCCGCCCGTTCACTGGCCTCAGGATCCTCCGGCGCTGTGGGAATTCTGTTGACCGCCGGGCTGTCGCACGGCATGGCCTCCACCTTCTCCGCGATTGCCCGGGCTGTTCGTGAGCGTGGTGGCACCTTCGTCCTTGCCACCGCCGACGGCAGCGACTCAGAATCTGTGAGACAAGCACTCGCTCACCTGCACGGCCATCGCGTGGCCACCACCGTTGTCCTCGCCCAGCGCGCCGATGTCCTCGCTATCCTGTCGTCTCAACGCCACAGGGGCCCCGTCGTTGCCATCATCTCCGGTCAGCACGAGTTCTCCACACTGTCAACCGTCTCCATCAACCAGGCGCTGGGAGCCAGGTTGGCGACGGAGCACCTTCTCGCTCAGGGACGCACGCGCCCGCTCCACGTCACCGGGGACCTGACGTGGCAGGACGCCTCCGAGCGCCTTGCCGCCTATCAGTCAGCTTGTTCCGAGGCAGGGGTTCCCGGCCGCTGGGTGGGGACAGACGACTGGACAGGCGAAGCCGGGGCCAGAGTTGCTCGGCGCCTGCTCGATAGCAGCCTGCCAGATGCCATCTTTGCCGGTAACGACGATATCGCCCTGGGACTGTGTCACGAGCTCCTCGCCGCCGGCGTGACGATCCCCGACGACGTCGCCGTCATCGGCTTCGACGACATCCCTCTGGCGCGTTGGGCCACTCCGTCGTTGTCGAGTATCACGCAGGACTTCGACGCCTTGGGACGAGCTGCGCTGAGCCTGTCCGACGAGCTCGTCAAGGGCGCCCCTCCTCACAACGTCTCCCTGGAGCCGCGGCTAGTCGTCAGGTCGTCAACAGCCAAGTCCTAGGGGCCCGTTGCGAAAGACTGTCAGATTCGGGGGACGCGACGAGCCGAGTACTTCGCCGAGCGGACTCACTGAGCCCTTCATCGTTGTCTCCTCCCACGTGGTACGTGGGAGGAGACAACGATGACAATGGAGTCCTCTAGAGCGCCTTCAGGCCGCACTGATGGGCCTTGGCGAGCGCAGTGTGTAGAGTCCGTAGGCGGCCACCACCAGGAAGCACCCGGCAACCGTGATGTAGGACACCGCAGGCGATGTGTGGTCCATGATGGCGCTTTGCACCAGGGGCATGGTGGCTCCGCCGATGATGGCCATGACCAGGCCTGCGGCCCCATACTTGGTGTCCTCCCCCAACCCCATCAGGGCCTCTCCGTAGATGGTGGGAAACAGCAGGGAGATGCACGCGGACAGGGAAATGATGGCGAGCACCCCCAGGATATTCACACTCACCATGGCGAACAGGGAGAGCGCAACCCCGAGGGAGCACATGACCAGAAGCAGCTTGCGCGAGTCGTACCGGCCCATAAGACCCACCATGAGGAAACGGAAGACCAGAAAAACGATCAGACTGGCCTGAAGCCAGTAGCCGGCTACTTTATCCGAGACGCCCAAGGCACTGGTGACGTAGTGCAGGGTGTAGGTCCAGATGCAGGTCTGAGCGGACACGTTGAAGTACTGCGCCACCACTCCGAAGCTGTAGCGTTTGTTGTGAAGCAGACGCATGAGCCTGCCCGGCCCACCGCTCTCACCCGCCGCGGACTCCACCGGTCGCTCCGCTACCTTGACCCGGCCGATCATGACGGCCAGCAGGATGTAGAGGAGTCCGAGGGCGACATAGGGGCCCATCACGGCCTTGAGCTCAGAGCTCTGGGTGGCCAGCAGAGCCTCATGGCTCATGGCCGCACGTTGCTCGGCGGTGGCCGGGTTCACCTTGGGCAGGATCAACAGGGCGGCCAGCAGCACCCCGAGGTTGGAACCGATGGGGTTGAAAGCCTGCGCGAAGTTGAGACGCCGTGTGGCGTTGTGCTCCGGCCCCATGGACATCACGAACGGGTTGGCACTGGTCTCCAGAATGGACAGGCCGGCGGCCAGGGTGAACAGGGCTGTCAGGAATACCGAGTAGGTCATGACGTAAGCCGCGGGGATGAACAGAAGCCCGCCGGTTCCCGCCAGTACCAGTCCGATCAGGACGCCGCCCTTGTAACCCAGGCGACTGTTGATGAAGGCTGCAGGGATCGCCAGACAGAAGTAGGCACCGTAGTAAGCCGACTGCACCAGTGAGGACTGCAGGTTTGTCATGGAGAACACGGAGCGGAACACCTTGACCAGGGGATCCGTCATGTTCCCGGCCAGGCCCCAGGCGGCGAAGCAGGAGACCAGCAGGCAGAAGGGCAGCACCATGCCGGGGTAGATGAACCCTCGGTTGGATTGAGCCTTCTGGACAGGGTCCGCCTCAGCCACGGAGTCTTGGACCGCAGTCATCACAGTACGCCCTTCTTGAGGATGAGGTTCCCGTACAGAGCGGTCTCCCCAGTCAGGACGACGGCGTAGACGCTCGGGGTGTAGTCGTAGAAGGCCATGCGTTCAATCGTCTTGGCGCTCACAGGACCGGCGTCTTTCTCCGCCTCGTTCCAGATCTGCTCGTAGACGTCCCACACCGGAGGCCGAGGGTCGTCGCCCACGGTCTCCATGAGGGCCACCTGGTAGCTGCTGTACCGATCCAGAGGCATGAGGGTGAGGATGGATGTGAGCAGGTCGGGGATACCCAGGCCATCTGCTCGCACCGTGTTGGGGTGGAGGTGGTGTCCGGGGAAGTTGGCATCGGCCAGGAGGATCTCATCCCCATGGCCCATCTCGAGCAGGATCTTGACGAGGTCGGGTGACAGGTTGGCGGGAATGTTGCGGAGCATCATTGCTCCTTTCGTGAGGTGGGTGTTCGGATTGATGATCAGTTTCAGTCGATGAGGCCATTGGTCAGCCGGTGGTGGCGTTGAGCAGCCGCTCCCGCATGGCGTCCAAGGCGCTGGGGTCCACGATGGAGTCGGAGGGCTCGACGTCGACCAGGCGGACGCTGCGGCGCAGTACCTCGCCGCGCGAAGCCGACTCGACGACGCCGGTGGCCTCGAGCTGGGCGAGGATGTTGCCCAGAGCGCTGGCCTCCGGCGTGCCCACGACGACGCGTCGGTTGCAGGCCGCCGCCGTCATCGCCGGAAGGAGGCTGTTGCGCGCTCCCCCTCCCACCAGATGGATCGGCGAAGCCGGGTCCAGCAGGTCACCGACGACGTCCTGCAGCCCCTGGGCGTAGGAGGCGTGCGCGCAGGCAAGCGACTCGAGAATGAGCCGGACCGTCTGCGCCGGTCCCTCGGGCTCCACCGCGTAGTGGACGCGGCACCAGCGAGCGATCTTGGCCGGCATGTCGCCGGGAGCAGCGAAGAGCTCGTCGTCGGGGTCGATCACAACCCCGAGGGAAGCGCGCTCCCCGGCTGCCTTGACCAGCGCACCAGTGTCGGGCTCGTCCCAGGAGCGCTGGCACTCCTGGAGCAGCCAGAAGCCGGTGAGGTTGCGCAGGAGTCTGATACCGCCGTCGGTGCGGACCTCGTTGGTCAGCCCTGCCCGCAGCGCCGCCTCGTCCAGGACCGGATGGGGAACGACGGCGCCGATGAGGCTCCAGGACCCCGAGGAGATGAACAGGCGAGTCTCGTCACCCCTCAGCCCGAGCGCGTGGACGGCGCAGGCGGTGTCGTGTCCACCGGGGCGCACGATGGTGATCCCCTCCGGCGTCGTCCCGGCCACTGTGGCGTCGTCGACGAGCGGGGGCATCCACCGCTCGGGAATCCCAGTGGCCTCGAGGACCCGAGGCGCCCAGTGCCTCGCCCCTGGGGAGGCGAGCCCGGTGGTCGAGGCGATCGCCCGCCCCGCTTCGGCCGGGGCACCGAGCAGGTGCGCCACCAAGTCGGGCAGCGGCAGGAAGCGGTCGACCCGGTCAACGAGGTCCGGCTCCTGCCTCAGGTCCGCGTAAAGCTGGTAGACCGTGTTGATCTGCTGGGACAGAATGCCGGTCTCCCGCCAGGCCGCCTCCGGGGAGATGGCCCGGTCCAGGTCCGCGGCCCACCGGGCCATGCGCCCGTCGCGGTAGGCCCGGGGAGCGCGCAGCAGTTCTCCCCGGACGTCGAGCAGGCCGTAGTCAACTCCCCAGGCGTCGATGCCGATACTGTCGGGAAGACGCCCCAAACGCTCAGTCGCCTCGACGATGCTCCGACGAGCACCGTCCATGATGCGCTCGAGGTCCCAGGTGAGGGTGCCGTGGTCATCCACCGCCTGATGGCGGAGCCGGAAGACCTCCTCAGTGCTGATGACTCCCTGACGGTAGCTTCCCAGAACCGCTCTCACGGAGCTGGATCCGAGATCGAGCGCGAGCGCGTGGTGCTCGTCGGTGCTCGTCATGGCGTCGGTCCTTCAGCGGTAGAGGGGACCGAAGGTGGCGCAGGCCCTGAAGTCGGCGCTCTCGGGCTCAGCGGTACCGAAGGGCACCCAGGCCTTGGGGCGAAGGATCCTCTCGCGCTCGACATTGTGCATGTAAACGGGGATGCGCAGCATCGAGGCCAGGGTGATGAGGTCGGCGCCGAAGTGTCCGTAGCCCGTGGCCGTGTGGTTGGCGCCCCAGTTGGCCATCCAGTCGTAGACGGAGGTGAAGGCGCCCTCGCCGGTCAGGCGCGGGACGAAGAAGGTCGTCGGCCAAGTCGGGTCGGTACGGTAGACGATCTGGTCGCGTACGTCGTCGGGCAGCTCCACGGTCCAGCCCTCGGAGATCTGGAGGACGGGCCCCTGACCGGCCACGAAGTTGAGGCGGGTCGCGGTGACCGGCATGCCGCCGGCGGTGGTGAAGTGCGTGGAGAAGCCGCCTCCGGGGAAGTACTCGCGGGTGGCGGCGTGGAAGGTGGAGGCCTTCAGATCCGCCTCGATGTCCGCCTCGGTGATCTCCCACCAGTGTTTGATGATCGGGTTACCCTCGGCGTCCTTCTCCTCGCCAGTGGCATTGAGGGTCGTCGCCCCGGAGTTGCGCAGGTCGATGAACCCGTTCTCGGCGCGTCCCTCGAGCTTGTATCCGGTGACCCGCTCAACGGCCTCGGGGCTCCAATAGGTGCGCACGTCGCTGAAGAGCTGGGGACGGTGGGTCAGGACGGAGTTGAAGAGCATGGCGACGGCGTTGCCGGCGTCGCCCTCCGTGGCGAAGACCTTCTCGGGCCGCTTGCCGTTCCAGTCGAAGGTGGTGTTGAGGAAGGTCTCGAGGATGTCGCCGTTGGGCTTGTAGTCCGTCCATTGGCGCTGCCCCTGGAAGCCCGCCGCGATGGCGTCGTGCCCGTCGGCCTCCTCGACGAAGCCGAGCTCGGCCAGGGCGGGGTTGCCCTCCATGAGGTCGCGGCCGATGAGGAGCATCTTGATGCAGTAGTCGAACTGCTCGTCGTACTCCTCCTGGGTGAAGCGGTTGGCCTCGGGGTTGCGGTTCTCCCCGATGGTGAGGTGCTCGCGGGCCCAGGCCAGGGCGGTCTCGTACTCCTTGTGGTCGTAGATGCCGTGGGCGATGCGGCGGTCGATCTCGATCATGTCGATGTACTCGGCGCGCATTCCCAGGTAGTCGACGAAGAACTGCTCGGGGACGCGACAGCCCGCGATCCCCATCGAGACGGTCCCGATCGAGAGGTAGCTGCGCCCCTTCATGAGGCCGACCCCCAGCGCTGCGCGCGCGTAGCGCAGGATATTTTCGACGACGTCGTCGGTCAGGCCGGAGTCGTCGGCGTCCTGGACGTCATGGCCGTAGATGCCGAAGCAGGGAATGCCCAGCATGTTGTAGGCGGCTGCCGCGGCGGCCAGGGTCACGGCCCCGGGGCGCTCGGTGCCGTTGAAGCCCCAGATGGCGTGCGGAATCGAGGGGTCGAGGTCGAGGACCTCGGTGATGTAGTTCCAGGAGGCGGTGACGGTCAGGTCGGCGCACACGTTCTCGGTGCGGAACTGCTCCTTGCAGCGGTTGGCCTCGGCCACTCCCCCGATCGCGGTCTCGGAGACGACGCAGCGCACCGGGCTGCCGTCGGGGTAGGTCAGGTGGGAGGAGATGAGATCGGCGACATCCTTGGCCAGCTGAGCGGTCTTGTCCTCGAGGGACTCCCTCACGCCGCGACGGCGGCCGTCGATGAGTGGGCGGATTCCGATGGCGGGGTAGGACGCGGTGGGCATGACAGGTTCCTTTCACTGGGCGACGATGACCAGGACCCACATGAATGTGAGCGCAAACAAAGCATGGCCCCAACCATTTGGTAGTGTCAAGTATGAAAACAAAAAGTCACAGTCATAGACATGAGAGCGCAAACATGAAATGATGCGTTGGTACCATTTCAGACGCAACGGGGCGCGCTGCGGTACGTCCCGAGGAAAGAGCTCACGATGCTTCTCCACGACGCCCGTCAGCAGATCACCGAGGCCTGCTTCCGCCTGTCCGACGACGGCCTGGTCGTCGGCACCGCCGGTAACCTGTCCGTCAGGGAGGGCGACCTGGTCGCCATCACTCCTTCGGGGCTGCCCTACCAGGACATGCGCCCCGACCTGGTCGCCGTGGTCGACTACGCCACGGGTAAGCAGCTCGAGGGTTCTCTCAAGCCCGCCAGTGAGCTCGACCTGCACCTGACCGCGCTACGGGCGACCGGCCAGATGTCGGTGGTGCACACCCACTCCTACGCTGCCACCGCCGTTGCCAGCCTCGAGGGCGTCAACGCGCTTCCGGCTGTGCATTACTACATCTGCATGTTCGGCGGCAGCGACGTGCGGGTGGCGGACTACGCGATCTACGGCTCCCCCGAGCTGGCGGCCAACGTCGAGCGGGCACTCGAGGGGCGCACGGCGGCCCTCATGAGCAACCACGGCTCCGTGGTGACTGGCCCCGACCTGGCGGCCACCTACGTCCTAGCCCAGGAGCTGGAGTGGGTCTGCGAGCTCTACCTGCGCACGCTCGCCGTCTCCAGCCCCAAGATCCTCTCCGACGAGCAGATCGCGGCAGTCGCACGCAAGATCCGGGACACCGGTTACGGCCAGCACGCCCCGGCTGAGGAGGGCTGAGCGCCCCGTGGGAACAGAGGCGGGGGCAGGCCGGGTAGGGTCTGCCTCATGACGAGGATCGTGGCCGGAACCGTGGGTGGGCGCAGGATCGAGGTGCCCCGGTCCGGGACGCGCCCCACCTCCGAGCGGGTGCGTGAGGCCCTCTTCGCCCGGTTGGAGCACTACGGGGTGCTCGACGGCGCCCGGGTGCTGGACCTGTGCGCGGGCTCAGGAGCCCTGGGCCTGGAGGCGGCGAGCCGGGGGGCCGGCGACGTCACGCTCGTGGACTCCTCGCGCACGGCCTCCGAGATCTGCCGACGCAATATCCGGGCGCTGGGTCTGCGCGGGCTGCGGGTGGTGACCGCGAAGGCGGCCGCCTTCCTGACCGGCGCGGCGGGGGCGCCGGTGGACCTGGTGCTGATCGATCCGCCCTACGAGCTGGCCGAGGAGGGGCTCACCGCGATCCTCATCCCCCTGACCCGCAGCGAGGACCCGTGGCTGGCCCCTCGCGCTGTCGTTGTCGTCGAGCGCTCGACGCGCTCACCGGAGCCCGCGTGGCCACAGGGACTGGGGCGATTCGCGGACAAGCGCTACGGCGAGACAACGCTCTGGTTCGCCGAGCCTCTCTGACTCCGGCCCGTCACGCTCTTTCGAGGAAGGCCCGGGACTCCTCGTCGAGGCGTTCGGCGATCGCCGCGGCCAGGGCCCGGTGCTCGCGCAGCTGCGGGTCGGCCGCCACGATCCGCTCCGCCTGGCTCCGGGCGGTGGCGATGAGCCGGGCATCGCGGGTAACGCGCAGCAGATCCAGCCCGGAGGTTCGCCCCGACTGCGAGGCTCCCAGGACGTCGCCCTCACTGCGCAGGTCAAGGTCGGCCTCGGCCAGGGCGAACCCGTCCATGGTGGAGGCGAAGGCCTTGAGGCGGTGAAAGGCGGTGGAGCCGACCTCCACGCCGGTGACCGCCACGCAGATCGACTCCCGGCCGCCGCGTCCGACCCGTCCGCGCAGCTGGTGGAGTTGTGACAGGCCGAAGCGGTCAGCGTCCAGGACGACCATCATGGATGCCTCGGGCACATCCACCCCGACCTCGATGACGGTGGTGGCCAACAGAACGGGGGTGGCGCCGGAAGCGAAGTCCGCCATGGCGGCTGCCTTGTCCTCACCGCTCATGCGCCCGGTGAGTACCCCGACGTCGATGCCCTCCAGGGCCGGCTCGGCCCCCAGGCGTAGCCTCCACTCCTCGACGGCGGCCGGCGGGCGGTCGGGTCGCGGACCGGTCTCCTCGAGCTCGGGCAAGCTCGAGTTCTGGTCGGTATCGGCGGCGGTGACGGCGTCGGAGACCATCGCAGCCTCCTGCCCGGGCTCGTCGTCGCCCGCCTCGATCCGCGGGCAGACGACGTAGACGCGCCCGCCTCCGGCGACCTCCTTGGCGGCGCGCCGCCAGATGCCCTCCACCCAGGGGGTGCGCGACCACGGGACGAGATGGGTGGGGACGGGGACGCGCCCGGCGGGCAGCTCGTCCAGGACGGAGGTGGCCAGGTCGCCGAAAACCGTACATCGCGATGGTGCGCGGGATCGGGGTGGCGGTCATGACCAGCAGGTGGGGGGTGTGGCGCTGGCCGGTGGCCGGGTCGGTGACGCCCCCGCGCTCGCGCAGGGCGTCGCGCTGGGCGACGCCGAAGCGGTGCTGCTCGTCGACGACGACCAGCCCGAGGAAGGGGATCTGCACCGTGTCCGACAGCAGGGCGTGGGTCCCCACGACAATGGCCGGCTCGCCGGCGGCAAGGTCGGCCAGGATCCGGCGGCGTTGAGCGACCGGAGTGGAGCCGGTCAGCAGATGGACCCGGGTGGCGCGCTCGGCGCCGTCGAGCATCCCGTAGCGGGCCAGGGGGCCGAGCAGCGCCTCCAGGGAGGAGTGGTGCTGGGCGGCAAGCACCTCAGTGGGGGCCAGCAGGGCCGCCTGTCCTCCAGCGCCGACCACCTGGAGCATGGCCCGCAGGGCCACGAGGGTCTTGCCGCTGCCCACGTCGCCCTGAAGGAGCCGCTGCATGGGGACGGCTCGGGCCAGGTCGGCGGCGATCTCCCGGCCGACCCGCACCTGTCCGACGGTGAGCTCGTAGGGCAGGGCGGCGTCGAGGTCAGCTCTCAGGGAGCCGGTCGCCTCCGGCTCGGGCCAGGCCACCGCGGTGCGGGTGGCCTCATGGAGGGCACGGCGCTGAGCCAGGGCCACCTGAAGGATGAGGGCCTCCTCGTGACGCAGGCGCTTCCGGGCGGCCTTCCACTGGTCGGCATCCTCCGGCCGGTGCACCCACCGGTAGGCGGTGTAGGCGTCGACAAGTCCGCACGAGCGCCGCAGCTCATCGGGCAGCGGGTCGGGCACGTCGTCCGGCCCCACCTGGTCCAGCACGGTTCTGACCGCCTTGGCCACCGACCAGGAGGGGAGGGCCTCGGTGCCCGGGTAGATGGGCATGGGCCGGGCCAGCAGAGCATCGCGCTCTGCCTCGTCGAGCTCGTCGAGGACGTACAGGCGCGGGTTGGACAGCTGCCTGCGTCCACGGTGGAGACCGACCTTGCCGCTCATGAGGACGGTGGTTCCGGGGGCCAGCCGGGTGGCGCGGGCGCGCATCTGGCCCGCCGCGCCGAACTGGACGACGTCCATGGTCGAGACGCCGTCGGTGACGGTGGCCTCCATGATGGCCGGAGCCCGGCCAGAGCGGGTGCGGCGGGAGGAGGCCCGCACGATCTGCGCCTGGATGGTTGCCTGCTCGCCCTTGGCGAGCGTGCGCATATCGGTCAGCTCCCCCCAGGTATCGTAGCGGCGAGGCAGGAGGCGCAGCAGGTCGGCGCCGGTCTCCACTCCCTGCTTGGCGAGCTGAGCGGCGGTGCGCTTGCCCAGCAGCCGGGTGACGGGTCGCTCGAGGACATCGGCACTGCCGGGTCGAGGCGCGCGGGTCGAACGATCAGGCGAGCTGGGCACGACGCCCACCCTATGCCGAAGGCCGCTCGGATCCGTTCACGACCCGAGCCGGTTCGCACACGGGCCAAAGCGGCTCCGCGGCCGGGCAGCGGCGTTGAGCTAGTTTCTCAATGGCTATTCGATGGCGATCAGGACATCGGGGCGTTCCTGGCCGCCGGCGTGGACGGCGACCTCCACGTCCTCACCGACCATCTGCCCGCGAGCGCCCACCGCAGCGCTGGCGGCCAGGGCCCCGACGTCGCGCCCGGCGTTGCGCCCCGTAATGACGGTGAGGAGCTCATCGGAGGGACGCAGCGCCGCCGCCACGGCGTGGGCCACTGCGTCGGCGTCGGCCTGGGCGCCGTTGAGGGCGATGGTGCGCAGGCCCGCAGCGGCGCTCCAGGCCCGACGAGCAAGGTCGGCCAGCTCCGCGCCCTCGCTCCTACCCGCCAGGGAGACGGTAGCGGCCAGGACCCGGGCCTCGTCGTCGGTGTCGCACACGAGGAGCTGAATGCCCTCAGCCGCGTATCGCTCCGGCTGACTACCCGACTGCAGCCCGGCGCGGGCGGCCTCTCGAGCGGCGCCCGCGTTCCGTGAGGTCCCTGCCGGAGCACGGACGGTGGAGACGGCGGAGCGGGCCGCCAGGAAGCGGGCGGCGTCATGGGCCGCCTCGGTGCACGCGGCATCACAGGGCAGCACGATGACCTGGGAGGAGCCCAGGTCCGCAGCGGCACGGGCGATCCCCTCCCGGTCGGGATTGAGGACAACGGCGGCGTCGGAGCGGGCAAGCTGCTCGATGAGGCCGGGTGCCCGTGTACAGGCGATGACGCCGACGCCGGCCTGCCGTGAGCGCGCGGCGATGCGCGGCGTCTCCGCCGGGGCGGGTCGGGCGACGGCCGCCTGGGAGGGGTGCATGCGCACCGACTTGGCCTTGCGCTCGGCTCTGCGGGCAGCCAGGCGCTCAAAGGAGACGACGTGGCCCGTGGGGTCGGATACGAGCGGCCCCCACGGGGACGGGGGCTCGTCGGTGGAGGTCACCAAGGCCGTGGGGTGGAGGTGGTGGATGCAGATCTGACGGGCTCGGCCCACGTGCGGCAGCGCGGCGCGCGGCGTATCGGTGTGGACATGGACCTGGTAGAGCCCCACGTCCAGGGCATCCGGAGTGCCGACGACGCCCACCGAGTCGCCGATGCGCTCCAGGTCCCGGCGCAGCTGCCCGGCCTGGACCGAGGTCGCCTCCAGCAGGTACATGACCTCGAATTCACCGGTGGACATGCCCAGCGGCTCGGAACCGAGGCTGTGCGGGGCCCCGCCCTCAGCCAGATCGGTGAGCATCTGGCGGGCGACGGCGGTGTAGGGGGCGTGCTCGTCGGCGTCCTCGTGGCCCTGGCGCAGCTCTAGCGCATTATCCGCCCCGCCGCCGGCGTCCGGGACCGAGTCGATGGTGTCTAACAGGCAGGTGAGAAGCAGCATGAAGGCCGCACCCCCGGCATCCACCGGGCCGTGCCCGAGGCCGGCCGTCTCGACGACGGACTCCTGGGAGCCGAAGGCGGCGGCAGCGGCAATGACGCTCAGGGTCGCGGGCGAGCTCGCGGTCGCCTCCTCCAGGGCAGCGCGGGCAGACGTGGCGGCATCCCTGGCCACGGACAGCAGGGTGCCCGTCACCGGGCGGGAGACCGCGGCCCAGGTGGTGTCCGCCATAGCCTCATAGGCGTACACGAGCTCGACGGGGCGCAGACCCTTAGGGTCGGGGGCGTCGGCGCAGACATCGGCGAAGGCGGCCAAGGCCTGGGAGACCAGGAGGCCGGAGTTCC